>NZ_JBIWIU010000006.1:0-389545 GCF_044764755.1 Streptomyces sp. NPDC093600 | reverse complement strand
GGGCTGGCTGCACTCCTACAATCACCACCGCGGACACACCGCACTCGCAGGCAAACCGCCCGCCAGCCGCGTCCCCAACCTCACAGGGCAATACATCTAGGGCTTCTTGGGGTCCTTGGCGTCGACCTCGCCGCGGCGCCGGACCGGGCGGGCGAGCAGGGCGCCGAGGAAGCCCGCGACCAGACCCCAGAGCAGGGCGAGCCCGGCCGTCTTCCAGACGTGCGGGCGCAGCAGGACCTCGCCGCCGAGGGAGCCGAGGTCGCCGATGCCGAGGATGGAGAGACCGAATCGGGCCTCGACGAGCGTCACCGGGGCGACGACGAGGAGGGTCAGCGCGAAGGCGATCCCCAGGTGGACGGCGTGCTGCCAGAGGCGGATCCGGGCCGGTGAGCGGACGGCCGCGACGAAGGCGGCCCCGATCAGCAGGGCGGCGGCGATGGGCAGCAGCCACCAGGCTCGGCCGTCGTGGGCGGCCAGCGAGGAGAGGTCGACCGTGGAGAGGCCTGCGCCGTCCGGTGTGCGCAGCACCGAGTCGAGGATCTGCGGCATGGGCAGCCCGAACGGCCCTTCCGCCCTGCCTTCCCAGGAGCCTCCGATGCCGACACCGAGGGCGAGCCAGGTGACGTTGGGCAGGCCGAGCAGGAGAACGGCGAGGGTCTCGGCCGCGTGGCCCCTGGTGGCGGCGACGACCACGCCGACGACCAGGCCGATCAGGACGTACGCGAGGAGCAGGAGGAGCATCGCGAAGGCGGCCGGGCGGACGGGCTCGTGGTAGCGGACGAACCGGGGCGGCAGCGGGGTGCGCCGCGAGACCAGGAGCGCGACCAGGAGCACGCCGAGGATCCACAGGAGCCCGAAGAAGAGGGTGGGGCCGAGGTCGGTACGGAAGCCGACGGTGGGGTTCGCCGCTTCGAGAAGGTCGCCGAAGAGGTCGGCCAGGGCATCCTGTTCCTCGCCGCCGCCGATCGTGATGCGGAAGTCGTGGCGGGCGAGGGCGGAGAGTCCGGCGAGCGCGGCGAGCCAGAGCACGACGGTGCGGGCGGCCCGGGCCGGGAGTTCGTGGGGGCGGGCGACCGCGTGGTGGCGCAGGGGGCGCAGGAAGCAGAAGCCGGTGACCAGTGCGCCCACCAGGGTGACGGTGAGGGGCATGGCGGTCAGTTCGGCGTCCGTACCGGCGAGGGCTCCGGCGTCGCCGGAGAGGTCGACCTGTCCGCCGACGGCCATGACGACGACCGCGGCGACGACGGAGGGGAAGCCGCCTGGCAGATCCGCGGCTCCGGCGGCCCAGAGGCCCAGGGCGGCCGTGACGGCCATCGCGAGGAATCCGGCCAGCACTGCGGCCAGCGCCTCTGCCCAGGCTCGGGCGGGGTGACTGCTCACCCGGCTCACGCTAGTACCGGTGGCGGATGTCCGCTTGCGGGCGGCGCCTGTTCCGCGCACACAATGGGCGCGGATCGGAAGAAAGGGAAAAACGTGACTTCCCACCCGCCGTCCGGCCGCCCCTCGGTTCCTCCGACAGGCCCGCCTTCGGGTCCTCTCTCCGGCCCGGGCGCTCGCCCAGGGCCGCCAGGCCCCCCGCCACCCACCGGACCGCCCTACGGCGGCTCCGGTGGCGGTCCGGGCGGTCCGGGCGGCTCCGGTGGGGGTCCGGGCGGTGGTTCCGGGGGTGGGCCGACCGACGGTGACGCGGGGGACGACCGCGGCGGTGCCGGCGGCGGCAGGCCCGGCGGGGGCGGGGGTGGGCCGTGGTGGCGTTCGGTTCCCAAGGTCGCTTCGGCCACCGCCGTCCTGGTCGCGGCGGTCGCGCTGATCGTCGTCCTCACCCGTTCGGGCGGGGACGGCGGCGGCGGCGGTACGGCTTCCGGCGGCGAGGTGTTCCTCCAGAACGCCTCCGCCACGGGCCCCGATCCGTTCACCAAATCGACGGCCCGCACCACCGACGCCGGGCAGTCCCCCGCCCCGCTGCCCAGCCCGTCACGGCCGGCCGACGCCACCGCCACGCGCAGCGTCGCCGGATCCGCGCCGGGCCTGTACGGCGGTACGCGGCGGGTGGCGAGCTGCGACGTCGAGCAGCAGGTCCGCTATCTGGCCGAAGAGCCCGCCAAGAACGCGGCCTTCGCCTCGGTCGTCGGCGTCGCGGCCGACGGAGTCCCCGGCTATCTGCGCTCCCTGACACCGCTGCAGCTCCGCGTCGACACACGGGTCACCAACCACGGCTTCAGGGGCGGCGCCCCCACCTCGTACCAGGCGGTGCTCCAGGCCGGTACGGCGGTGCTGGTCGACGCGCGCGGGGTGCCACGGGTCCGGTGCGCGTGCGGGAACCCGCTGAAGGAGCCGGTCGCCCAGAGGGCGCCGAGGACGATCGGGGGCGCCTGGCCGGGCTATCAGCCCTCACAGGTGGTCGTCGTGGCGCCCGCCGTGACGGTCGTGAAGGTCTTCGTCGTCTACGACCCCGAGAACGACGGCTGGTTCGCCCGGAAGCCGGGCGACACCGGGCGGCAGGACACGCCGACCTCTCCACCGCCGACGCCCCCGTCCCCGTCCGTCTCGGACCTCGTCACGGGTTCGCCGACGGAGACATCGGAGTCCCCGCCCGCGCCGGTCACCTCGGACTCCGCCACCTCGGTCTCGCCCGCCCCCGAGTCACCCGAGACGGCGACGTCACCGGCGGCGGAGACCACGGTCACCGACCAGTCGTCACTGGACCAGTCCGCCTCGCTCGAGAGCCCCCCGCCCGGCGATCCCGAGACCGATTCCCCGCAGAACTCTCCGCAGTCACCACCGGACACCGCTCCCTAGCCGGGACCGCCGCACACGGGGCCTGCCGGACTGAGCGGCCTGCGCGACGGCCGGTCGCGGTCAGGGCTGGTCGTACCAGGAGAAGGCCGCGATCCGCCAGCCCTCCGGAGAGCGGACGAACTGGATGGTCTTGGTCCCGCCCCCTTCGAACGGCTCCCCGTCCAAGATCCCGGACTTGCGGTACTCGCCGAACCGCGACGCGATATCGCCCACGATCTCGGTCCGCTCGGAGGTCTCCCACTCGGAGAACTCGACCAGCCGCCCCTCGGTCAGCACGCGCCGGCGAGGCTCGATGAACTCGTCGACGGTGTAGACGGTGAAGTCCGGACCGGTCATGACGATCACGCCACCCGGGACGACCAGTCGGCGGATCCGATCCAGATCGGGAGTCTTGCCGCCCCGGTTGTCGAAGGCATCGAAGAATTCGGCGGTCACCATGTCTATCTCGGTCTTGGACATGGTGACGACGCTAACACCGCAGGACGGCCCGCCATCGGCAATGGGACGAGCAGGCCTCCTAGTGCGGCCCGAAGTCGGGCAAGGTCAGGGTGCCGTCGTCCGCGAGGGGGAAGCCGGGGTTGTGGGCGATCTCCCAGGCGTGGCCGTCGGGGTCCAGGAAGACACCGGCGTAGCCGCCGTACGAGGTGGAGGCGGCCGGGCGGGTGACGGTGGCGCCCGCCTGGTGGGCCGCCGTCAGGAGCGCGTCGACCTCGGCGGGCGAGCGGACGTTGTGGGCCAGGGCGATGCCGCCGAAACCGTCGGTGGGCGTGGCGGGGACGCCACAGTCCGCGGCGAGCTTGTCGCGGCCCCACAGGACCAGGCCGAGGCCGCCCGCCTGGAAGAAGACGGTCTCCTCGACCTCCTGGCCCCTCCAGCCGAGGCTCTCGTAGAAGGCGCGGGCGCGGGCCAGGTCGGTGACGCCGAGGGTGATGAGACTGATGCGCTGTTCCATGGCTTCAACGTAGCGGCGCCCTGCCCCCTCGTACCCCGCTCGGCACCGTTCACCGTGACGGTGCGAGCGAAAATCGGATGCCGCCCCCACGAAGTGTGTGTACCGTCCAACGAGTGGAACCTCTTACCGACCGACAGATCCGCTCGTCCTTCGTGAACTGCACGAAGGGTGAGGCGAGCCGGCTCCGACTGCCGCTCGACTTCGCCGAACTTCCCTGGCAGGACCTCGACTTCCTCGGCTGGGTCGACCCCGGCGCGCCGCTGCGCGCCCATCTGGTCGTCCCCCGCGAGGACGGGCCGCTCGGCATCACGCTGAGGGTGCCGGGCATGAGCCGCACCAGCGCGGTCAAGTCCAGTCTCTGCCAGGTCTGCCTGACGGGTCACGCCTCGTCCGGTGTCACCCTGCTCGCGGCGCCGCTCGCCGGCAGCCGCGGACGTGAGGGGAACACGGTGGGCATCTACGTCTGCGCCGACCTGGCCTGTTCCCTGTACGTCCGCGGCAAGCGGCAGCCCAGGCTGAGGGCGGGCCGCCAGGAGGAGTCCCTCGCGCCGGAGGAGCGGATCGACCGGATGATGGCCAATCTGAACGCGTTCCTCGCGAAGGTGACGGCCGGCTAGGCGCTGCCTGGTGGAGCAGGCCATGGCCGGTGGGCCCGTCGAGTTCGGCGCGGCGCCCCGCCAGGGGGCCTGGGAAGGGCCGGGCGGTGTCAGCGGAAGGCGGCCTCGCCCGTGAGGGCCTTGCCGACGACCAGGGAGTGCACCTCGCTGGTGCCCTCGTAGGTGAGCACCGACTCCAGGTTGTTGGCGTGGCGCATCACCGGGTACTCCAGGGTGATGCCGTTGGCACCCAGGATCGTGCGGCACTCGCGGGCGATCGCGATCGCCTCGCGCACGTTGTTGAGCTTGCCGACGCTGACCTGCTCGGGCGTCAGCCGCCCGGCGTCCTTGAGCCGGCCGAGGTGGAGGGCGAGGAGCATGCCCTTGCCCAGTTCCAGGGCCATGTCGGCGAGCTTCTGCTGGGTGAGCTGGTAGGAGGCGAGGGACCTCTCGAAGACGATGCGGTCGCCGGCGTAGGAGATGGCCGTCTCCAGGCAGTCGCGGGCCGCGCCGAGGGCGCCGAAGACGATGCCGAAACGGGCCTCGTTGAGGCAGCCGAGCGGTCCGGACAGACCCCGGGCCGCCGGAAGCATCGCGTCGGCCGGCAGCCGTACGTCCTGGAGAACCAGTTCACTGGTGACGCTGGCCCGCAGGGACAGCTTCTGCTTGATCTCCGGGGCGGTGAAGCCCGGGGTGCCCGCGGGCACCAGGAAGCCGCGGACGCCGTCGTCGGTCCTGGCCCAGACGACGGCGACGTCGGCGACCGATCCGTTGGTGATCCACATCTTGGTGCCGTTGAGCACCCAGTCCCCGCCATCCCGCTTGGCGTGGGTACGCATGGCTCCGGGGTCGGAACCGGCGTCCGGCTCGGTGAGCCCGAAGCAGCCGATGTACTCGCCTGCCGCCATACCGGGCAGCCACCGCTGCTTCTGCTCCTCGGAGCCGTACTCCCAGATCGCGTACATGGCGAGGGAGCCCTGCACGGACACCAGGCTGCGCAGGCCGGAGTCGACGGCCTCCAGCTCCAGGCAGGCGAGGCCGTACGCGACGGCGTTGGTGCCGGCGCAGCCGTAGCCCTCCAGGTGCATGCCGAGCACGCCGATGCCGCCGAGTTCACGGGCGAGTTCGCGGGCCGGAACGGCGCCGTGCTCGAACCATTCGGCGACGCGCGGGCGCAGTTCGCGGTCCGCCATGGCCCGGACGGTCCGGCGGATCTCGCGCTCCTCGTCGGTCAGCAGGCCGTCGATGGCGAGCAGATCGAAAGGGTGGACGGGTGACGACTTCGACGCGGCGGGCGACTTCACGGACGGCCTCCAAGCGGCTGCGGCAACACGGCGTGCCGAAGCCTAGCCGGATATTGGATTTTGGATCCAGTATTGAATATCCGTTCTGCGCTGCGTACGTTCGCCGTGGATCCGATCACCGGCGGAGGAGAAGCGGGATGCGCGCAGATCGACCGGAGACGCCGGGTACGCCGAGCCGGGGCGCCCTGTCCGGGATCGTCGTCGCCGACTTCGGCCGGGTGCTCGCCGGACCGTACATGACGATGCTCCTCGCCGACCTCGGCGCCGACGTCATCAAGATCGAGCGGCCCGGCTCCGGTGACGACACCCGCGCGTGGGGCCCGCCCTTCGCCGGCGGCGAGGCGACGTACTTCCTCGGAGTGAACCGCAACAAGCGGTCCATCGCCCTCGATCTGACGGACCCGGTGGACCGGGAGACGGCCCGGGCCGTCGTCGACCGGGCCGACGTCCTGGTCGAGAACTTCCGCCCCGGGACCATGGAGAAGCTGGGCCTGGGCCACGAGGAGGTACGGGCCTCCAACCCGGGGCTCGTCTACTGCTCGGTGACCGGATTCGGCTCGGCCGAGGGCGCCCGCCTTCCCGGCTACGACCTCCTCGTCCAGGCCATGGGCGGGCTGATGAGTGTCACGGGGGAGCCCGGCGGCCAGGGGACGAAGGCGGGCGTCGCACTCGTCGACGTCATCACCGGACTGCACGCGGGCCTCGGCATCCTCGCGGCCCTGCGCCACCGGGAACGTACCGGAGAGGGGCAGCGGATCGAGGTCTCCCTGCTCACCTCCCTCCTGTCCGCGCTCACCAACCAGTCGGCGGCCTACCTCGGCGCCGGGGTCGTCCCACGGGCCATGGGCAACCTGCATCCGAGCATCGCCCCGTACGAGGTCTTCGAGGCGAAGGACCGGCCGCTGGTGCTCGCCGTGGGCAACGACCGGCAGTTCCGTACGCTCTGCGAACGGATCGGGCTCCCCGGCCTCGCCGACGACCCCCGGTTCGCGGCCAACACCGCCCGGGTGGCGCACCGCGAGGAGCTGGCCGAGGCGCTCGCGGGTCCGCTCGCGGGGCGGACCGCCGAGAGCTGGTTCGAGGAACTGACGGCGGCCGGGGTGCCGTGCGGCCCGATCAACGACCTGGCGGCGGCCTTCGAGCTCGCCGGCCGGCTCGGCCTCGACCCCCGGGTCCCCGCCGACCTTGCCGGGCCCGGTCAGGTGGCCCATCCGATCGCGCTCGACGCCACTCCGCCCGTGTACCACCGCCCTCCCCCGCGCCTCGGGGAGCACACGGAGGCCCTGCTCGATGAGCTGGGGCTGCCGCCTCGTACGCCATAGGAAGATGTACGGCACCGGCGGCGCGTGTCAGGCCGGTAAGCGATGCACAAGAAAGGTCACAGGCGATGAGCAGCGCGGTACAGAAGCGGCGGCCGCCGACCGCCCAGCAGTTCGTCCTGGAGGAGCTGCGGCGCGCCATCACCAGCGGGCAGCTCAGGCCGGGCGGTCAGATCCGGCAGGACGCGCTCGCGGCGCGGCTCAACGTGAGCCGGGTGCCGCTGCGCGAGGCGCTGAAGACCCTGGAGGCCGAGGGGCTCGTGGTGCACCACGTCCACCGGGGCTACTTCGTCGCCGAGCTGTCGCTGGACGACCTGGAGGAGATCTACCGCATCCGCGACCTCCTGGAGACGGAGGCCGTCCGTGTCGCCATGGCAAGGTCCGAGGACGGGCTGACCGCCGCGCTCGAGAAGATCCAGCGGGAGGTGGAACGCGCCGCCGACGCCGGTGACGTGACGGAGATGGCCGCGGCCAACCGCCGCTTCCACTTCACGCTGGTCGAGGCGTCCGGGATGCCCCGGCTGGTCCGGCTGATCGCGACCCTGTGGGACGCCACCGACGCGTACCGGTCGCTGTACTACACCGAGGTTCCCCACCGCGAGCTCGCCGTGCGCGAGCACCGGGCGGTCATCTCCGCGGTCCGTCACGGCGACACGGACGCCGCCCTCCGCTGGCTCCACGAACACCGCGCGCACGCGGTCGCGGCGCTCCGCGACATCCTCGACCTGGAGTGATCCGTGTCGGGCCCTGGCCCGCGTCGGCCCCCGGTTCACGTCGACCTGAAGCGAGCGCACGCCGACCCCAGGTTCACGTCGCCCGGAAGCGAGCGCACGGCGCCCCCGGCCCGCGCGACCGGAAGCGAGCTCACGTCGGCCGGGAAACGGCGTTGCCCCGGTGGGCGGGCGACACTAGGGTCGATCATGTGACTGCCGGGTCGGCCATGGGCCATGCACGAGTGGGGCTCCCGGCCTCGGCATGAGCGCGAGGCGGGCCAGAGGCCCGCCCCCTTTCTCCGCGTCTTCGCACCGGTGCCCGCCTTCGCGGCGCCCCGCCTCAGCAGACCCACCGACCCGGAGAGACCACCCCATGCCTGATGACCAGAAGACCGCGGCCGAGCCGCCGGTCGAGACCGTCCAGCTCAACCACACCGTCGTCCACGCCCGCGACCGCAGGCTGTCGGCCGAGTTCCTCGCCACCGTTCTCGGGCTGGAGGTCGGCGCGCCGTTCGGACCGTTCCTGCCCGTCGACCTCGGCAACGGCGTGACGCTCGACTACTACGAGCTGACCGACGAGCCGATCCAGTCGCAGCACTACGCGTTCCTCGTGCCCGAAGCACAGTTCGACACCATGATCGCCCGCCTGGAGGCGGCCGGCGTCACCTACTACGCCGACCCCCACCACACCGAACCGGGCAGGACCAACCGTCTGTTCGGGGGCCGCGGCGCGTACTTCGACGACCCCGACGGCCACAACATGGAGATCATGACCCGGCCGTACGCCCGCCCCTAGCGTTCCAGCGAGCCACTCCGGCGCCGCCCCTGCCTCTCGACCGCGACGGTCTCCTGAGGCAGGGGCGGCCGGTGACGCGGAGATGTCCAAACCATTGACAGGCTCACAACATTCTCACCATTCTGAGAGCGCTCTCAAAGCGTGCTCCCCCACGATCCCCCCACCCCCGAGGAGCTCCCCATGCCCTCCAGCCATCGCCGCAAGCTTCGCCTGCTCGCCCCGCTCGCCGTCGCCGCGCTGATGGGCACCGCCCTCAGCGTGGCCGGCCCCTCGCCCACCGTCCGGGCCGCCGCCGTCCCCAGCACCATTCCGCTCACCTTCACCAACAACTCGGGCCGCGGCGAGCAGGTCTACGTCTACAACCTCGGCACCGAGCTCTCCACCGGCCGCCAGGGCTGGGCCGACGCGAACGGCACCTTCCACCCGTGGCCCGCCGGAGGCTCGACCCCCGTCCCCGCCCCCGACGCCTCGATCACGGGACCGGCCGCCGGCGCGTCCATGACGATCCGGCTGCCGAAGTTCTCGGGTCGGATCTACTTCAGCTACGGACAGAAGCTCGTCTTCAAGCTCGCCACGGGCGGTCTCGTCCAGCCCGCGGTCCAGAACCCGAGCGACCCCAACCGGAACATCCTGTTCAACTGGTCCGAGTACACGCTCAACGACTCGGGCCTGTGGATCAACAGCACCCAGGTGGACATGTTCTCCGCGCCGTACGCCGTCGGCGTCAAGCGCCCGGACGGGAGCGTCGCGAGCACCGGCCGGCTCAAGCCGGGCGGCTACCGTGGCTTCTTCGCCGCGCTGCGGGGCCAGCCCGGCGGCTGGGCGAACCTCGTCCAGACCCGCCCCGACGGCACCGTGCTGCGCGCGCTGGCACCGGGGCACGGCATCGAGGCGGGGGCGCTTCCCGCGAACGTCATGAACGACTACATCAACCGCGTCTGGACGAAGTACGCCACCTCCACCCTGACGGTGACCCCCTTCGCGAACCAGCCGTCGGTGAAGTACTACGGCCGGGTCTCCGGCAACGTCATGAACTTCACCAACGGCTCCGGGGCGCTCGTCACGTCGTTCCAGAAGCCCGACTCCGACAGCGTCTTCGGCTGCTACAAGCTGCTCGACGCCCCGAACGACCAGGTCCGCGGCCCCATCTCCCGTACGCTGTGCGCCGGTTACAACCGCTCCACCCTGCTGACCAACCCGAACCAGCCGGACACCTCGTCGGCCGGGTTCTACAAGGACGTGGTGACCAACCACTACTCCCGCAAGATCCACGCCCAGATGGTGGACGGCAAGGCGTACGGCTTCGCCTTCGACGACGTGGGCGCGCACGAGTCGCTGGTGCACGACGGCGACCCCCGGCAGGCGTACGTCACGCTCGACCCGTTCGACTAGGAACGGTCCGGCCCGGCCGTACCCGGGCTCCTGCCTCCATGTGAGGGATCATGGACGCAGGAGCGGAGAAAGGGACGGGACCGACCATGAGGCACCGCAGTGTGGCCGACCTGATGACGCCGACCGCGGTGGCGGTGCAGCCGGGGACCCCGTTCAAGGAGATCGCGCGGCTGCTCGACGAGTACGGGATCACCGCCGTTCCGGTCGTCGACGAGGCGCACCGTCCGATCGGTGTCGTGTCCGAGGCGGACCTGCTGCGGCGGCACACCGCGAAGGACGGGCCCAGCACCGCCGAGGCCATGATGTCCAGCCCGGTGGTGGTGGCGCGGCCCTCGTGGACGGCGGTCGAGGCGGCCCGGGTCATGGAACGGCACCGGGTCAAGCGGCTGCCGGTGGTGGACTCGGACGGGCAGCTCATCGGGGTCCTCAGCCGCAGCGATCTGCTGCAGTTGTTCCTGCGGCGGGACCGGGCGATCCAGGAGGAGATCGTCGAGGACGTGGTCACCCGCATCCTCCGGCTCTCCCCCGCCGCGCTCCACATCGACGTCGAAGAGGGCAGGGTGACGCTCAGCGGCACCCTGCCGAGCAAGAACCTCGCGCCGGTCTTCGTACGGCTCTGCGAGGACGTGGACGGGGTCGTGGAGGTCGTCGACCGCCTCACGTACGACGACGAGGAGGCCGCGGCCGAGCCCTCGGGCCGGGCCGGGGTCACGGTGGAGGGTCACGGTCCGCGGCCCGCCGAGGACGCGACGGCGACGCCGGAGGCCTGACCGCCGGGACCTCCGGTCACGGGTCACGGGTCACGGCGACTGGCCGCCGGCGCGTGACCGGACCCAGTCGGCGCCTGACCGCGCCCGCCCTGGCGTTACCGGGCTCGCCGGCGCATCGCCAGGCTCGTCGGCGGGTGGCCGAGCCGTCGCCCGCATGGCCGGGCCCGCCGGCGCGTGGCCGACGGGCCCGGTCGCCTGGGCGATCCCGTCCGGTCAGGAGACCGCCTCCGGCCAGCCGTATCCGGGGCCGGTGTGCTGGGGGACCGTCCCCGCGCCCGCCGCCTCCATCTCGCGGTTGGCCTCCCGCATCAGCTGTCCGGCCAGATCCTTCATGGCCCGGCTCGCGGCGAGCTCGTCGCCGATCGCCGGGACGTCCACGTCGGCCGGGTTGCACCGTGCGCTGCCGCGGCCCGTGAGGTGCGACGTGCCGGTGTCAAGATGCGCCTCGGCCCTGGTCCTGCCGTCCTCCTCGACCAGCTCCAGGCCGACCGTCCACTCAAGGGTCCGTGTCATGGTCTGCCTCCTCGCGACGTCGGGCCGCGTGGGACGGCCCACACGCCCCTTCCTCCTCCCAGGATCCATCCACGCGCGCGTGAGCGCGACGTGACAGAGAGGAGGCTCCGACGGGAGAAGGCTCTCGCGGGCCGGCGGCAGGGGAACCGGCGCGGCGAGGGTCAGGACTCGAATCACGACGAGCCCGCGACGGCGAGACAGCCGGCCACCGTGATCCGTGGCGCCCCGCACCCGGCAGGCGACCCCGGCGGCCGCATCCGCGGTGACCGTCATCACATATTTCGCGATGAGCCGACGTCAGATTGCTAGCGTGAGTGGCCCCTATGACTGATGAGCAGTCAGTTACGCACTGACCAGCTCGTTCTCCAGCGAAAGGCCCCTCACCATGAGACTACGGTCGCGCCCCACGCGCCTGGCCGTCGGAGCGGTACTGGCCGGCGCGGTGCTCTCCGGGATCGTCCCCTCCAGCGCGGTCGCCTCGCCGCCCACGGCGACGTCGGCGGTCACGGCCGACGAGCCCGTGGAGAGCATGCCGGACGACGGCTTCGTCAGCGAACCGGAGGGCGAGCAGGACGACCTGGCCGGTACGCAGACTCCGGCGGACACGCAGGCGCTGGGGGCGGTGCTCCCCGGCCGGGCCGAGGACTTCCGGCTGGAGGCGGGGCCCTCCCTGACCGGTCTGGTGAACCAGCTGGACGCGGCGCTGCCCAAGCAGGGCGTGACCAAGCTGATGGAGCAGGCGAACCGGACGGCGGACTGGGACGACGCCTGCGGCACCGCCGGCATCTACGGCCCCGACCTCACCCCGCACCACCGTGTCTGCTGGGAGACCGACGACGCGACCTCCTCCGAGTGGATCCCCCAGGCCATCACCGGCGTCTCCGACGCCGTGGAGGACGAGGACTGGGGCGCCTCCCCCTCCGACCCCATCGCCGTGGGCTCCTACGACGCGCAGAACCCCGGCCGTGGCGACTACGCCTCGCAAGCCGACGACTGCCTCAAGGACACCGCGTCCGACGCCTGCAACGAGAAGGGCGTCCGCGTCAGCCTCTTCAACCAGGCCACCAAGAAGTATCGCCACGTCCTGCTGGTCTGGCCGTACCTGAACTCGAAGAACAACATCTCCTTCGACGCCCTCCACGCGCGCGAGGGGACGTGCACGACCACCGTGACGGAGAGCTGCGCGGCGCAGAAGGGCATCCACGCCGGCGGGATGGTCTGGTACGGCAACTACCTCTACGTCGCCGACACCTTCAACGGTATGCGGGTCTTCGACTTCCGCAAGATCATGGACCTCAACCCCGACGGCAACGCCGCCGTCGACGACCCGACGCCGGACGGTCTGGTCAGCGACGTCGCGGACAAGAAGCGGATCGGCCGGCAGAACAACGTCTGGTACGGCTACGGCTACCGGTACGTCATGCCGCAGGTGGCCACACTGCGGTTCACCACTCCGAAGCCCGCCGGGGACACGTCCGAGAACCAGTGCTACGCCACCGGCCGCCCGAAGGCGTCGTACGTCTCCCTCGACCGCACCGACGCGCATCACCTGATCCTCGGCGAGTACTGCAACACCAACGCGGGCGGCGACAGCCGCGGTCGCGTGGGCACGTACCCGATGGCGGCGCTGACCGCCGCGGTCGAGGGCGCGCCGGGTACGGTCGCGAACGCGGATCTCGCCTACGGACTGCCGTCGGGCCCGGCGTTCGACGGCGAGGCGTTGTGGCACAAGATCCAGGGCGTCACGCGGTACCAGGGCAAGTGGTACTTCCACCGCAGCAACGCCGTCGAGAACGGCCGTCTGCTCCAGGCGACCCCGGGCACGGTCGACGGTACGACTCAGCTCGTCGCCAACCCGAAGGTGCTGCGGTCCTCCATCGGGCCGGAAGACCTGTACCTGGCGCACGGGCGCGGGGACGGACTTCCCCCGCGGCTGTGGTCCCTGAGCGAGCACGCACCCAGCAAGTGCGGCGCGTGCAAGCGTGAGCTGTACGGCTACGACATGGGCGAGGTCATCGCAGGCTTCGCCTCCTAGAGGGCGGCAAGACACCCCCCAGGCGCGCGGTCCTGGTGATTCTCGGTCACGCTCTTGTGTTCGCGCCATGTGCCCCGGGACAGTACGGGGATGGCGGTCGTTGTGCTGGTGGGGACCCTGGACACCAAAGGGCTGGAGTACGGCTGGCTGCGGGAGCGGCTGCTGGAGCAGGGCGTCGAGGTCGTGGTGGTGGACGCCGGGGTGATCGGCGCGCCGCGGAGCCACGCGGACGTCCCGCGCGCCGAGGTGGCTCGTGCGGCGGGGGCGGATCTGGAGCGGTTGCGCGCCGAGGGCGACCGTGGCGCGGCGGTGACGACGATGGCCCGGGGCGCCGCCGAGATCGTGCTGCGGCTGTACGCGGAAGGCCGGCTGCACGGGGTGCTGGCCATCGGCGGCAGCGGCGGTACGTCTCTCGCGACGCGGGCGATGCGGGCTCTGCCGCTCGGGGTGCCGAAGGTGATGGTCTCCTCGATGGCCTCGGGTGACGTCTCGCCGTACATCGGCTCCGCGGACATCACGATGATGTACAGCGTGGTCGACATCGCCGGGGTGAACCGCCTGTCGGCTCCGATCCTGGCGAACGCCGTCGACGCGGTCGCCGCCATGGCGCGTGGTTTCGCCGCCGCCTCCGGCTCCCGGGCCGTACGGCCTGCCGACCTCGGCCGACGCGGTTCGAACGGCGAGGACGGCAGGCCCGGTGGGGTCGGCGGGGCTTTCGGGGAGGACGACGGCGACGCCCGGCCGCTGATAGCCGCGAGCATGGCCGGGGTGACGACGCCCGGCGTCGACGCGGCCCGCGGGTGGCTCACCGAGCGCGGCTATGAGGTGCTGGTCTTCCACGCCAGCGGCACGGGCGGGCGCACCCTCGAATCGCTCGCGGATCAGCGGCTGTTCGCGGGTGTGCTGGATCTGACGCTCTGCGAGCTGGCCGACGACCTCTGCGGGGGCATCCTGACGGCGGGCCCGGACCGGCTTCTCGCCGCCGGGCGCCGCGGTGTCCCCCAGGTGGTGAGCCCCGGCGCGCTGGACATGGTGAAGTTCGGCCCGCTCGACACCGTCCCCGCGCGCGTGCGGGACCGCGACGTGCGCGTGCACAACCCCTCCATCAGCGTGGTCCGTACGACGCCGCAGGAGTGCGCCGAACTCGGCAGGCGCGTCGCCGCGAAGCTGCGGGAGGCCACGGGGCCGACCGCGGTGTGCCTGCCGCTGCGCGGGCTGTCGACGCTGGGGGCGCCGGGCCAGCCGTACCACGATCCGGCCACGGACGGCGTCCTCTTCGACGCCCTGAGGGACGGGCTGCGGGGCAGCTCGGTCGACGTGGTCGAGATCGACGCCCACATCAACGAGCCGTCGTTCGCCCACGCGGCGGCGGATCTGCTGCACCGGATGGTGACCACCCTCTAGCCCGCCGGCTCACCCCCGCAGGTCGGCCAGGCGCCGGCGGTCCAGCGGGGAGGAGCGGCGGTCGAGGCGTTCTTCGAGGAGATGTCGGGCGGCGTCGCTGTGGCCCGCCTCCATCAGGGCGTACAGCAGGGTCTCCTCGACGACCTCGCGCTGGGCGGCGCTGCCGCCGACGCGGCGCAGCGAGGGCAGCAGCGCGCGCAGGCCCCGCACGGCGGTCGTCCAGCGTTCCTCCAGTACGGCCTCCAGCGCCCGGCACAGCGGCTCGACGACCTCGCGCTGCACGGGGTCGGCCTGGGCCGCGTGGGTGCGCAGGCGCCGGAGCGCGGGCAGGTCTCCGGCCGCGGTGAGGGCGACGGCGCTGTGCAGCGCCGTGAACGCCGTCGCCGGACGTTCGACCAGGTCGACCGCGACCGCGTCCAGTACGCCGTCGACGGGCATGCGGCCCGTCCAGTTCCGGGTCATCCGGGCCCGCCACAGGAGCGATCCGGAGTCGACGAGGGCTCGTACGCCGTTCACCCGGCACGGGGCGAGCTGGGCGAACCAGCGGCGGCGCACCGCGGCGGAGTCGTCGAGGGCGAGTTCGTGCAGGGCGACGTGCCAGGAGAAGTGCGCCCGGTGGACGGCTCCGCGTCCCTGGCCGCCGATCCAGTCGTCGAGCCAGTCACGGCCGGTCCGGTGTTCGCCGGACTCGTAGTGGACGTGGGCGAGGGCGTGGACCGCGTGGCCGGAGGCGGGTTCGGCGGCGAGCGCCTCGCGGGCGAGGGCGCCCGCTTCGTCGACGTGGCCTTCCTCCTGGCGGAGGAAGGCGAGGAGCGAGGTGTGGAACCAGTGGCCGTCGTAGGCGGGTGCGGTGTGCGCCACCAGCCGGTGCGCCAGTGTGCCGTCGAGGTCGCCGACGCCGGAGAAGGCGATGGTGGGGACGGCGGCGCTGAGCGCGAGGGCGTCGCCGGGATGGCGGTCGAGGTGGTCGACGAGCGCCGTGTCGCCGTCGGACGCTCCCTGGCCGGGGTCCGTCGCGCTCCCGCCGCCGTCGTACGACCGGATGCGGCGGGTGACGACGTCGACGAAGGAGCGTTCCCGCTCGTCGCCGCGTTCCCGTACGGCACGCTGGGCGTCGGCCAGTCTCCGGGCCACGTCGACCTCCGCGCCGCTCTCGTGTCCGAGCAGGGCGAGTGCGGCGTGGCCGAGGGCGAAGCCGGGGTCGAGCTCGGTGGCACGTACGAACGCGTCGGCGGCCTTGGCCCGTACGGTGATCACGCGGGTGAGTCCGGTACGGAAGGACGCGGCCGCGGCGGCATGGGTGGAGAGCGGCAGACCGAACTGGTCGGTGGGGCGGCGCCGGGCCGGCCGTGGGGCGGGGGCGAGCGGGGCGAGGAGGGCCTCGGCGACGTCCCGGGCCTGCGTCCGGATCTCCGGGATCGCGGTCGTCTCCCACAGCTCACCGCGGCGGGGCGCGCCCAGGGTGAACAGGGCCCGGCGGGTGTGCCCTTCGGCGTCGAGGAGGCGGCCGCCGTCGGTCGCGACGCCGATGCCAAGGGGTCCGGGCACCGCGAGCCCGGCGGTGAGCAGCCCGCCCCACAGCGGGTCGCCGGCCGTGTCGAGCCGCAGTCCGGGCCCGGTGCAGTCCACGACCCACGCCACGGTCAGGACGCGGCCGTCGGCCAGGGACACGGCGAGCCGGCCGTCGTCGCACGGCTCGGCGGACGCGATACGGCCGGCGTGGACGCGCAGCCGGCGGGCGGCGCGGGCACGGTCGACGGTCTCGGCGGTGGTGGGCGCCATCCGGTGCCGGTGGACGTTCCACCGGGTGGCGTCGCGGCCGAGGAACTCGGCCCGGTCGTCGTCGCCGAGAGCCTGCCAGAGCTCGGCGATGTGCGGGCGGAGCCCGTCGAGGGCGGGCCGCCAGTCGCCGTGGTCGCGCAGCGTCGTGGCCAGATGGCGGCGGAGGACCGTACGGATCCGGTGGAGCGGGAGGTCCTTCAATCCGGGGGGCGGTGGTACGGGCGGCAACGGGGAGACGGCGTGCGCGCGGGGCAGGAGCCCGCCGCGCGACACGGCGTGCACGGTGCGGCCGGGGCGGTCGAGGACGAGGGCGAGGTCGACGGCGGTGAGGCCGGTGCCGACCAGGAGGACGTCGTCGGCCTCCCCCACCTTGTCGAGCGCGCCGGGCGCCCAGGGGCGTGCGATGAACCGGTCGGAGCCGCGCAGCTCCGCCGGCGCCCAGCCGGCCGTTCCGGCCGCCGGTCCCGTGGCCAGGACCACGCTGTCGGCCGTCACCGTGCCGCCGTCGGAGAGGCGGAGTTCGAGGCGCCCGTCGGCCGTGTCCGCGCAGTGCGTCGCCCTCGTCCGCAGTCGGCGGACGGCGACCGTGCCGTGCGCGGTGATGACCGCGCGTCCGAGGGTGTCGGCGAGGTACGAGCCGTAGCGGTAGCGGGAGGCGAAGTCCCCGGCCGTGACGGTCGGTTCGCCGTGGTGGCAGAGCCAGCGCTGGAAGTGGCCGGGGTCGTCCGGGTAGCAACTCATGCCGCCGACGGGGACGTTGAGCCGGTGTTCGGGGACCTCGGTGGCGTAGGCGGTGCCGCGGCCCGCCTCAGGCGCGGGATCGATCAGGACCACGTCGAGCGGGGTGCGCCGGCGTGCCGCCGTCTCGCACAACTGGACGGCGACGAGCGCCCCGGCCGCACCTGCTCCGACGACTGCCACGGTCGATCGCGGTTCAGCGGACACCACGGATACCTCCGGCTCCAAGGCGGGCCCTGCACGGGGTGGTTCACGGCGGGCGGGCGTCCACCGCGAAGTTCACTATGTCGATGAACAATGTGAAGTGACAAGCCCGCCCGGCGCTCCGCCCGCCGTCGGCGGCCGTTCCGGATCGATTTCCCGCCAGTCGTGAGACATTGAGTCGGTGAGGATCTCAGCAAGAACGGACTACGCGGTCCGCGCCATGGCGGAGCTGGCCTGCTCGACGGAGCACCCACTGAAGGCGGAGGACATCGCCGGCCGCCAGGACATCCCCGTCCGCTTCCTCTTCGTCGTCCTCAGCGAGTTGCGTCAGGCCCGGCTGGTACGGAGCGTGCGCGGGCCCGACGGCGGCTACACGCTGGCCAGGCCGCCGGCGGAGATCACCCTCGCGGACGTGATCCGCGCGATGGACGGACCCCTGGTCAGCGTGCGCGACCTGAAGCTGACGGGTCTCGAGTACCAGGGCGCGGCGGCGCCCATGCCGGATGTGTGGCGCGCGGTGCGCGCCAGTCTGCGTCATGTCCTGGAGGGGACGACACTGGCGGACCTCGCTTCGGGAACCCTGCCGGAGCTGGTGCGGGAACGGGCCCGTGAATACAACGACGACGTACGGACATATCCGTCGCACCCGCATCCTCTGTAAGAGAAGGCAGCGTTTCACCCGGGCCGCACAACGACGTTGTGCGGCCCTTTCTCTCTGTGGGGACAGACAGTTCCTTCCGCCGATTCCCGGGAACTCAGGAACTTCGGAACTCCGGGGAGAAAAGCGACGTCCTGCGGCGGTCGCCTGATCTGCACACCGAATACGCAGGGAACACACGCTCTCCCGATCCCCTCCCGGGGGGCGGGGTGGCTCGGGCCGGCCCTCGGCCCGTCTGGTGCGGAATGTCTCATTCCGACTCAAGGGGCCGGTGACGGACGGCGAGCCGAGTCGGGCGATCCTGTGAAGAAGGTGGCACCAACTCATGGACGGATATGCACGTCTCGGCAATTCGCGGCCGGTACATGCACGTTGAAGCCGTTGTTCGATTGGCTGGCCGTCAGGTCGACGTGCTTTGATCCAGCACACCGCGGAAGTTCCCCCTCCGGATCGGCGCCACCGGTCCGGCCCGTGCGTTCGCGGTTGTTTCGATACGTCCCCATGTGAAGGGAAACTCACATCATGAGCTTCGTCCCCACCCAGGAGATCTCCGACGCCGACCTGGACAACGTGTCCGGTGGCCTCGGTGGCGGCGTGGTCGCCCACTCCACCGTCGCTGTCAACGGCATCTTCCCGGAGGTCGCTCCCCTGGCCGCCACCGCCGTCGGCACCGTGGAGGGCGTCACCGGCCTGAACACCGCGCCGCTCGCGGGCATCGCCTCCGCGACGATCGCCGGCGTCTGATCTCTCGGACGTCCGAACCCGCCGTATGCCCCGGATCCGCATCGGATCCGGGGCATACGCCGCGTCGCTCCCCGGAGCGAACAGAACCGTGCAGCAACGCAGTCGAGGAAGAGTGTCGTGCAGTTCCGCCAACAGGCCCTTTCCAAGCTGCGGTCCTCCGAGGACATCGACCTGCCGGTGCGCTTCGCCCGCCCACAGGGCTGGCTCGTTCTGTCCGTGACGGTCGTCGTGATGATCGCCGCGACCTTCTGGGCCATGACCGGCACCGTCTCGACCACCCTCGAAGCCCCCGGGATCCTCACCCACGCGCAGGGCAGCTACGTCCTGCAGAGCCCCGCCGCCGGACAGGTCACCGACGTGCTCGCCGCGGAGGGCGCGCGGCTTCCCGCCGACGCCCCCCTGCTGAAGCTCCGTACCGCGCGGGGAACCGACGCCGTCGTCCGCACCCTCGCCGCGGGCCGGCTGACGGCCCTGGTCACCGGGATCGGCTCCGTGGTCACCGTCGGCGCCGACGTGGCGGCGGTCGAACGCGTCGCCCGCCCTGACGATCCGCTGATGGCCGTCGTGTACGTACCGGCCGACGGCGCGTCGACCGTCCCCGTCGGCGCGGCGGTGGACCTGAGCGTCCAGTCGGTCGCGGCCCGCCAGTACGGCGTACTGCGCGGCCGGGTGAAGTCCGTCGGCCGCACCGCCCAGACCGCCCAGCAGATCGCGGCCTTCCTCGGCAGTGGCCAGCTCGGCGAACAACTCGCCCGGCAGGGACGTCCCGTACCCGTCCTCGTACGGCTCGAACGCGCCGAGAACACCGAGTCCGGCTACGCCTGGTCCTCCGCCGGAGGCCCCCCGTTCCGACTGGAGTCGATGACGCCGGCCGGCGCCACCGTCCGGCTGGCCGCACAGCACCCGATCGATTGGCTGCTCCCATGACGACCCAGCAGCTGCCCCCGGCCGGCCGCCGCCGGCACCGACCGGAAGCCGCTCCCGGCGGCCGGCGAGCCCAGCGCGGAAGGCCCGCGCCGAGGGCGAAGAGGCAGAAGGCGACGAAGCACAAGGCCGTGCGCACGCCCACGGTCCTCCAGATGGAGGCCGTCGAGTGCGGCGCCGCCGCCCTGGCCATGGTCCTCGCCCACTACGGCCGGCACGTACCGCTGGAGGAACTGCGCATCGCCTGCGGGGTGTCCCGTGACGGCTCGCGCGCCAGCAACGTCCTCAAGGCGGCGCGCTCGTACGGCCTGCAGGCCAAGGGCATGCAGATGGAACCGGCCGCGCTCGCCGGGGTGCGGCCGCCGGCCATCCTCTTCTGGGAGTTCAACCACTACGTCGTCTACGACGGCATGGGGCGGGGCCTGCGGCGCGGCGGCGTGCACATCAACGACCCCGACAAGGGCCGCCGCTTCGTGCCGACGGAGGACTTCGACACCAGCTTCACAGGCGTCGCCCTGATCTTCGAACCCACCGCCTCCTTCCGGCCGGGCGGCCGCAAGCCCGGCATCCTGCGCGCCCTGCCCGCCAGGCTGCGCGGCACCACCGGCACGCTGCTCGCCACCCTGCTCGCGAGCCTCCTGCTGGTCGCCGTCGGCGCCGCGGCGCCCGCGCTGAGCCGTACGTACATCGACCGCTTCCTGATCGGCGAGCAGACGTCCCTCCTCGGGCCGCTCTTCGCGTCGATGGCCGCGCTGGTGGCGCTCACCGCCGTGCTGACGGGCGTACAGCAGGCGAACCTGCTGCGCGGACGCATCATCTCGTCCACGCTGAGCAGCGCCCGGTTCCTGCGGCACCTGATGCGGCTGCCCGTCACGTTCTTCGCCCAGCGCAGCCCGGCCGATCTCGTGCAGCGCCTGCAGTCCAACGACGCCGTCGCCGAGACACTGGCCAGGGACCTCGCCGCCGCCGGGGTGGACGGCATCGTGGTGATCCTCTACGCCTTCCTGCTCTGGACGTACGACCCCCAACTCACCGTCGTCGGCGTGCTGATCGCGCTGCTCAACGTGGTCGCGATGCGGATCGTGATCCGGCTGCGCGCCAACGACACCCAGAAACTGCGCGCGGACAGCGCCCGGCTCACCACGACGTCGTACACCGGTCTTCAGCTCATCGAGACGATGAAGGCCACCGGCGGTGAGAACGGCTTCTTCCGCCGGTGGGCGGGGCAGCACGCCACCACCCTGGAGGTGCAGCAGCGCCTCGGCGTGCCGAGCGCCGTCCTCGGCGTCGTCGCGCCGACCCTCGCGACGCTCAACAGCGCGCTGATCCTCTGGATCGGCGGACTGCGGGCGGTGGAGGGCCATATCTCGATCGGCCTGCTCGTCGCGTTCCAGGCACTGGTCACGCGCTTCACCGCGCCGATCACCCGGCTCAACGGGGTGGCGGGAAGGATCCAGGACTTCGCCGCCGACGTGGCCCGGCTGAAGGACGTCGAGAACTTCCCGGTCGACTCGGTGTACTGGGGCCGCGACACCGAGGAGAGCACGCGCCGGCTCAGGGGCCATGTGGCGCTGGAGAACATCACCTTCGGATACAGCCCGCTCGACAAGCCGCTGCTCAGCGACTTCTCGCTGACGGTGGGCCCCGGGCAGCAGATCGCGCTCGTCGGCGGCTCCGGCAGCGGCAAGTCCACCGTCTCCCGGCTGATCTCCGGCCTGTACAGCCCGTGGGAGGGGACGATCCGCATCGACGGCCGACGCCTTGAGGACATTCCGCGTGGCGCGCTCGCGGCCTCCGTCTCCTTCGTCGACCAGGACGTGTTCCTCTTCGAGGGCACGGTGCGGGACAACGTGGCCCTGTGGGACCCGTCGATACCGGACGAGGCGGTCGTCACCGCCCTCAAGGACGCCGCGCTGTACGAGGTGATCGCACGGCGGCCGGAAGGCATCCACGGCCGGGTCGAGCAGGACGGCCGGAACTTCTCCGGCGGTCAGCGGCAGCGTCTGGAGATCGCCAGGGCGCTGGTGCGGCAGCCGAGCATCCTAATCCTCGACGAGGTCACCAGCGCCCTGGACGCGGAGACGGAACGCGTGATCATCGACAATCTGCGGCGGCGCGGCTGCGCGTGTGTCGTCATCGCCCACCGGCTGAGCACGGTCCGGGACAGCGACGAGATCCTGGTCCTCGACCACGGCTCGGTCGTCGAACGCGGCCGGCACGACGAGTTGGTCGCCGCCGGGGGGCCGTACGCCGCGCTGGTCAAGGAGCACTGACGTGTCATCCGTTCACCACCAGCCCGCGGACCCGTCCGGGTACGCCACCGCAGGACAGGGCGGCACGGACCTGGTGATCCACGCCCTGGGCGGCCTCGGTACGCCCGTCGACTGCACCGGCCTGCGCACCCTTCCGCTGGAAGGGCCGCAGGTGCTGTGGCTCGTCATGGCCGGAGCCCTGGACCTGTTCGCGTACGACCCCGTCCAGCAGGGCCAGTGGCACTTCCTCGGCCGTCTGGAGACGGGGAGCCTGCTGCTCGGCCCGGTCGAGGGGCCGCAGCACACCCTGCTGGGCAGGCCGTCGCAGGACTGCCTGATGCGCCGGATCGCGCTGCGGGAGCTGTACCGGCCGGAGCACGACGGGGCGTACGGCGTGCAGGGGGCGCAGGGTGTGTACGGAGCGGGGGACGGCGCGTACGGGGAATACGGCTCAAGCGGCTCGTTCGGCGCGCACGGCGCATACGGGCAGGACGAGGCGTACGCCTACGGAGCGTACGGCGTCCCGCCGACACCGCCGACGCCGCTGGAGCACGCCTTCGCCCTCGGCACCGGCCGCGCCCTGAGCGTGCTGTTCGAGGCTCCGCTGAACGGCCGCCCCGCCGGCGACGAGACCATGGCCGACGACGACATCCTGTGGATGTCGGTCGAACCGGGCAGTGTCCGGTACGGCGCCTCCTTCAGCGCGGAGGCGGCGGCCGATCTGCTGATCGACGGCGCGATGTGGCAGCGCATGGTGAACCAGCAGCAGCGGCTGCTATTCGCCGTCGACCGGTGGATCGAGGGTCTCGAACGCGCCCACGAGGACCGGACCGCGCAGGGCATCAAGGCCGGCGCGGCCGTCCGTGCCCGCGCGAACGAGGCACTGCTCGCCTCCATCGGCAGGCCGGACCGGAGCCGGCGCGGTGGCGTGCGGGTGGACGGCTCGGCCGCGGGCGCGGGCACCGGTGACGACGAAGCGGAGTACGCCGTCTGCCGTCTCGTCGCCGCAGCGGCCGGAATCGACCTCGCCGAGCCCCCGCGAGGCGGCGCCGCGAACGAGCGCGTCACGCCGGTCGAACGCATCGCGTCGAGCTCGCGTGTCCGTACCCGCGCCGTCCGGCTCGCCGGGGACTGGTGGCGCACGGACAGCGGACCCTTGGTGGGGCATCGCGCCAAGTCTGGAGCGCCGGTCGCGCTGCTGTGGCGGCGCGGGCGGTACGAGGCGGTCAACGCGTCCACCGGGCGGCGGCAGCGCGTCGGCCGGGAGAACGCCGACGAGTTCGAGCCGCGGGCCGTCATGTTCTACCGACCGCTCCCGGACCGGCCCATGACGCCGTGGCGGCTGCTCCGCTTCAGCATGCGCGGGACACGGCTGGACCTGCGGAACCTGCTCCTCGCCGGTCTGGTGACGGTGGGTCTGGGCGCTCTGGTGCCGATCGCCACCGGCCGGATCCTCGGCGTCTACGTACCGAAGGGCGAGAGCGGTCTCATCGTCCAGGTCTCGCTCGCCGTCATGGTCACCAGTGTGGTCACCGCGGCGTTCATGCTGCTGCAGAACCTGACCGTCCTCAGGCTGGAGGGCCGTATCGAGGCGACTCTGCAGCCCGCCGTGTGGGACAGGCTGCTGCGGCTGCCGACGGCGTTCTTCGCCGAGCGCTCCACCGGGGAGCTGGCGAGCGCGGCGATGGGCATCAGCGCCATCCGCAGGGTGCTGTCCGGGGTCGGTCCGGTGGTCGTGCAGGCCTGCACGGTCGGCGTGATGAACGTCGTCCTGCTCTTCTGCTACAGCGTGTCGCTCGCTCTGGTGGCCCTCGCGATGCTGGCCGTGGCAGCGGCGGTGTTCCTCGGGATGGGTCTGTGGCAGCTGCGGTGGCAGCGGCAGCTGGTCGAGCTCGGCAACAAGCTCAACAATCAGGCGTACCAGACCCTGCGCGGGCTGCCGAAGCTGCGGGTCGCCGCGGCGGAGAGCTTCGCCTACGCGGCCTGGGCGCGTGAGTTCGCCCGCTCCAGGGAGCTGCAGCAGCGGGCGGGCCGGATCAGGAACCTGACCACGGTCCTCGACGCGGTCTGTCTGCCGCTCTGCTCGCTCACGATGTTCATGCTGCTGGCGGGGCCGGCCCGCGGCAGCATGTCGGCCGGAGCCTTTCTGACCTTCAGCACCGCCCTGACCATGCTGCTGACCTCCGTCACCCAGGTCACCGGAGCGCTGGTCTCGGCGGCTGCCGTGATGCCGATGTTCGAGCAGGTCAAGCCGCTTCTCGACGAGGCTCCGGAGGTCCGGGGCGCGGGCGCGCAGCCCGGTGCGCTGTCCGGCGGGATCGAGGCCCGCGGACTCTCCTTCCGCTACTCGGACGACGGCCCGCTGGTGCTCGACGACGTGTCCCTGGAGGTACGTCCGGGCGAGTTCGTGGCGGTCGTCGGGCCGAGCGGCTGCGGCAAGTCGACGCTGCTGCGGCTGCTCATCGGCTTCGACCGGCCGACGTCGGGCAGTGTGCTGTACGACGGTCAGGACCTGGCCGCGCTCGATCAGGCGGCCGTCCGCCGGCAGTGCGGGGTGGTGCTGCAGAACGCGCAGCCGCTGACGGGATCGATCCTGGAGTGCATCTGCGGCGCCGAGAGCTTCTCCGAGGAGGAGGTGTGGGAGGCGGCCACGATGGCGGGTCTCGCGGAGGACATCAAGCGGATGCCGATGGGGCTGCACACCCTGATCTCCGGCGGCGGCGCCATCTCGGGCGGGCAGCGGCAGCGGCTGATGATCGCGCAGGCCCTGGTCAGGCGCCCGCGCATCCTGTTCTTCGACGAGGCGACCAGCGCGCTGGACAACGAGACCCAGCGCATCGTGATCGAGAGCACGCGCAGCCTGGAGTGCAGCCGTCTGGTGATCGCCCACCGGCTGTCCACGGTCATGGACACCGACCGCGTGATCGTCATGTCTGACGGCCGCATCGTCGAACAGGGCACACCGGCGGCGCTCCTCGCCGACTCGGGCGGCTTCCTGCACGACCTGGTGCGGCGCCAGCTCACGTGACATGAACCGCCTGGTGGCGGGAGGTGGCGCCGTGCGGCGTTCACCGGGTCGTGAGGCGCAGCTCGACCGATGCGCCCGGTTCCACCGACACGGCGTGGTCGCGCAGGCGGACCTCGATCGGTGACATGTCCGAGGGCGGCACGCTGACCCGCATGCGGCCCGGCCTTACCCGCAGCCCCACCCCCCAGTGGCCACGGTAGCGGATGGAGAATCCGTACTCGGTGAAGCTCGGTGAGGGCACCGGGTCCAGCCACAGGGCGTCTGCCCGGGTCTCCAGGCCGGTCAGGCCGCGCTGGACCAGGTCGATCGTGCCGGCCATCGCGCCCAGGTGGATGCCCTCTTCCGTGGTGCCGCCCTGGAGGTCGGCGACATCGCCCTCGATCGCCTCCTGGACGTACGTCCACGCCTCCCCCCGGCGCACCCGGGCCAGCACCCAGCCGTGTACCAGGCCGCTGAGGGTGGAGCCGTGGCTGGTGCGGCGGAGGTAGTAGTCGACGGTGCGGCTCCAGGTCTCGTCGTCCAGGTCGTAGCCGAGCCGGCGGAAGATGCCGGCCAGTTCGGTCGGTGAGAAGAGGTAGCCGAGCATCAGCACATCGGCCTGCTTCGACGCCTGGTAGCGGTTGACGGTGTCTCCCTCCGCCTCCAGGATCCGGTCGAGCCGCCTGATGTTGCCGTACCGGGCCCGGTAGGCGTCCCAGTCGAGCTCCGCCAGCCGGCCGAAGCCGTCGAACTGGCTGATCACCCCTTGGTGGAACGGGACGCGCAGTTTGCGTGACACGTCCTCCCACAAGGCGGTCTCCCGGTCGTCGAGACCGATCCGCTCGCACAGCTCCACCCGGCGCGGTTCGGGCAGTTCCTCCAGCAGATGCAGGGCGCGGCCGAGGACCCAGGCCGCGCTGACGTTGGTGTAGGCGTTGTCGTCGAGACCCGGCGTGAGACGGTCGGGATAGTGGTCGTGGTACTCGTCCGGCCCCATGACGCCGAGGATGCGGTAGCGGTCGGTGTCGGCGTCGTACGTGGCCGAGTCGGCCCAGAAGCGGGCGATCTGCGTCAGCATCTCGGCGCCCTTGGTGTGCAGGAACTCGTCGTCGCCGCTTGCTTCGTAGTACCGCCAGATGTTGTACGCGATCGCCGATCCGACGTGGTGCTGGAGATGCGAGTAGTCGGGAAGCCACCGGCCCGAGTGGGGGTTGAGGTGCAGCTGCTGGGTCTCCTCGCGGCCGTCGCTGCCGCTCTGCCACGGGTAGAGGGCGCCCGCTCTGCCCAGGTCGCGAGCGGCGTTGCGCGCCTTCGCCAGTCGCCGGTGGCGGTAGAGCAGCAGCGCACGGGAGACTTCCGGCAGGTGCAGGTTGAGGTACGGCAGGACGAACAGTTCGTCCCAGAAGACGTGCCCACGGTAGGCCTCGCCGTGCAGCCCTCTGGCCGGGACTCCGACGTCCAGTTCGGCCGTGTGGGGCGAGAGGGTCTGGAGGACGTGGAAGAGGTGGAGCCGCAGGACGCGGCCGACGTCCCCCGGCACGTCCAGGTCCGCTCGGCGCCAGAGCTGACGCCAGGCCGCCCGGTGCGAGTCGAGCAGGTTCGGGAAGGCGGGTGCGCGCTCGACGGTGTCGATCGCCGCGTGGAGCGGGTCGCTGATGGCGGGATCGCGCGAGGTGTACAGGGCGACGACCTTGTCGACCGCGCGGGGGCCGCCCGACGGGGTCAGACTCAGCCGGAGCGTCTGAACGGCTCGAAGCGGCTCGTGGGCGGTCCGGACCTCGGCCACGGGGTCGTCGGCGGTGGTACGGGCGGCGAGACCGATCCGGATGTCGGACGTGCTGGTCCTGCAGCGCAGCCAGACGGTGTCGGCCCCGCCGTCACCGGCGTTGACGTGGACCAGGTGGTTGCCGTTGAGCTGCTGATAGCGGGCCACTCCGCTGTTGGTCACCGAACCGTCGAGGGCGGCTTCCACCTCGATGTCGGCGGACCAGCCTCCCTCCGCGGTGAACTCGGTTCGCAGGGCGGCCAGGTGCGGGTCCCCCATGTGGACGAGGCGCAGCTGGCGGACGGCGAGCACTCCCCCGTCGACCTCGTACTTCACCGTGCGCTCCAGCACGCCGGTGCGCAGATCGAGACGCTGGCGGTGTTCACGCAGCGCGTCGCTGTCGGGTGAGAACCAGGACGTGTCGCCCTGCGGGCTGTAGATGCGGAAGCGCAGGGGGAGCCAGTTGGGCAGATTGACCATGTCCTCGTTCTCGACCTGGCGGCCGGCGATGTCCGAGGTGAGCCGGTTGTAGCAGCCAGCGGCGTACGTGCCGGGGTAGTGCACGGCGTCGGCCACGCACTCGGGTGCGGCGCCCCGGGTCGCCATATAGCCGTTGCCGAGGGTGCACAGGGCCTCTCGGAGTCGCTCCCGGCCCGGATCGTAGCCCTCGTACTCCCAGCTGTGGTTGGTCTCCGGGATGTGCTCGGCCATCGTCAGCCCTCGGTGGAGTCGGTGAGCAGTTCGGACAGGTCGGTGACGGCGAGGTCGGCGCCGCGTTCGAGGAGCGCGTCCCGGTAGGTGGTGCCGGGCGTACGGTCGACGCCGACGACGAGGCCGAAGCCGCCGCGCCTGCCGGCCTCCACCCCTGCCAGGGAGTCCTCGATCACCGCCGTACGTCCGGGAGGGGCGTGGATCCGTCGGGCGGCTTCGAGGAACAGGTCGGGGGCGGGCTTGCCCGGCAGGCCGAGCCGGGTCGCCTCGGTTCCGTCGACCACCGCGGTGAAGTACGGCAGGGTCCCGGACCGGTCGAGCAGTTCTCCGGCGTGCCGGGACGCGGAGGCGGCCGCCATGGGGACACCGCGTTCGCGCAGCCGTCGCAGCAGACGGAGCGTCCCCGGGTAGGCGTCGACGCCCCGGGTTCTCAGCCGTTCCGTGAAGAGCCGTTCCTTGTGGGCGGCCACTGCGCCGACGGTGTCGGTGCCCGGGGGGTCGTCCAGGGTGCCGAGGGGGAGGGCGACCTTACGTGCGGCGAGGAAGGACGCGGCTCCGTCCATGCGGGTTCTGCCGTCGACGTACCGCAGATAGTCGTCCTGGCCGAACGGGCGGCGCGCCTGGGGATCGGCCGGCGGGTGGGCCCGCAGACAGGCGTCGAAGGCCTCTTTCCAGGCGGCGGCGTGGAGGCGTGCCGAGTCGGTGATCACCCCGTCGGTGTCGAAGACGACGGCCGCCGCGTGTGCCAGACGATCGGCGGGGGTGGGGGCCTGTCCCATGGAGGCTTCGGCGCTCATGGACGACCGCCCTGCCGCCAGGGCCCTGCCGTACAGGAGTCCGTGCTCATCTCGCGCCTCCCCGTCACCGCCGCCGCGCCTCCTCGACGGACGCCGTCCCATAGTGGCAAGTCCGCAGGTGCTTCGGCGGAAGGCACCACGTGGGAAGGGGGTGAGCCCTTCCCGTCGAGGTCGTCCCGCGGCGGGCTCGGCCTTCCGCCGAGCCCGCCACGCCGGCTCCGCTCCGGAGCCGGATCCGTGTCATGCCGTCAGCGCTGCAGTGTCAGCAGAGCGGGCCGGTAGGGCCACAGGCCGTAGTCGCCTCCGGAGTCGGGGGCGCGTCCCTGGTAGAGGAACCGCAGGTCGCAGGGATCGACGGTGAAGGTCTGGTCGGCGCTGGTGCGGATCAGTTCGCCATGGCTGATGTCATTGGTCCAGGTGGCACCGGTGTTGGCCTTGCCCGCGAACGGGTTGCTCTCGGTCGCGGCCTGGGGCGTCCACGAGCCGTCCAGGCTGGTGGCCGTGAACGAGCGGAAGTAGCGGCCCTGCGCGCCGATCGCCTCGACGATCATGAGGTAGCGGTTCTGGCCCTGGAGCTTGTAGACCTGGACGGCTTCGAACAGGTTGTTGGTCGTGTCGCTCATGACCACGGTCGATGTCGTGCCGAAACTGCCCGGGAAGTTCCCGATCGGCATGCTCGCCCGGTAGATCTTGCCGTTGTCGCCGGCGAAGAACAGGTACATGTGCGTGCTGTCGCCGATGAGTGTCTGGTCGATGGGTCCTGTCGAGGAGCCGGTGATGCTGCCGGAGAAGAGCGCCTGCTCCGATGACCAGCCGTTCGGGTTGGTGGGGTCGCTCGACGTCCGGTACGAGAAGGCGGTCCTGCCCCACTGGTAGGCGAGCACCCAGATGTTCTTCGGCGCGAAGTGGAAGAGCGTGGGCGCGACGGCCGAGTTCGACATCGTGTTCTGGCCGGCCGAGGCCATCTCCGACCAGTTGGTGAACAGGCCGAAGTTCATCGACCCCCACTTCGTCCCGGTGTCGTGCGTCGTCGCATAGACGAGCTGCCGGCCGTTGTAGGGAGCGACGGTGAAGTCCTTCAGCGAGACCCAGCCCGGCTTGGGCTGCGCCAGCGGGCCCGTCGACGTCCAGCGGTACGTCGACGGAAGACCGCACGGGCCGGGGCCGCCGCCGTCGACCCGGACGAGCCGCCACTGCTGGTTGGCGCCGCCCCAGTCGTCGTACTGGACGATGTTCGCGTTGTCGGCGGTGGAGCCGCCTTGTACTTCGAGGGCCTTGTCACTGTGGCGCGCGATGAACCTCACGTAGCCGTCCGAGCTCTCGGCCGGCCGCCACTGCTGGTTGGCGCCGTTCAGGTCGGCCCACTGGACGATCGGGCCGCCGTTGGCGGTGGACACGTGGTGGACGTCCAGCACCTTGCCGGAGTGGCGGGACTTGATGCGGTAGTAGCCGCCGCCGGAATCGACGAACTGCCACTGCTGCTGGGCCTGGTCGTTCCTGGTCCACTGGGTGATGCGGGCACCGTCGTGGGTCGCCAGGTTGTGGACGTCCAGGGCCTTGCCGCTGTTGCGGTTGACCAGCACGTACGAGGCGTTGGTGTCGATGGTCGCCGCGGCGGCGGCGGGCGGGGCACTGAAGAAGGCCGCCAGGAGCAGTAACGGCGCGAGGGCGGCCAGCAGGCGTTTCAGGTGGACCGGGGAGGGAGGGTGAGACCACATGAGGAGAGCTCCTTCGGGGGGGTGGTAGACCGGACGGGTCAGCCTTTGGTGGCGCCCGCGGTGAGGCCGCCGATCAACTGCCGCTCGGCAACGACGTAGAAGGCGAGGGCGGGAACCATGGCGAGCACGATGTAGGCGAGGACGAGCGCGTAGTCGGTCGAGTACTGGCCCTGGAACTGCTGGACGCCGACCGGGATCGTCTGCCATCGCGGATCGTTGAACACCAGCAGCGGCAGGAGGAAGTTGTTCCAGCTCGCGACGATCGCCAGCACCGAGACCGTGCCGAGCGCCGGACGCGCCATCGGCAGCAGGATCTTCCAGAAGAAACGGAACTTGCCGCAGCCGTCCACGATGGCCGCCTCCTCGACCTCCGCCGGGATGGTCCGGAAGAAGCCGCGCAGGATGATGATCGTCATGGGGAGCCCGAAGGCCGCCTGCGGGAGGATCACTCCGAGCGGGTTGTCGAGCAGGTCGATGTCGCGCAGCAGCAGGAACAGCGGCAGGACGGCCACCGCGAACGGGAACATCAGCCCGATCGTGAACAGCCCGTAGAACAGCTCCCTGCCCGGGAAGGCGTAGCGGGCGAGCACGAACGCCGCCATGGCGGCGGCAGCCACCGTGCAGCATGTCGTGCCGAGCGCGATGCCCGCGCTGTTGGCGATCTGCCGCCAGAACGTCGAGTCACCGAGGATGCCGGTGTAGTTGCCGGTCTTCCAGTGCTCCGGCAGCCCGAACGGGTTGGTCGTCAGCTCGCCGGTGCTCTTGAACCCGGAGATCACCGCGTAGATCAGCGGCACGACGACGAACGCGCCGATCAGCCAGACCACGGCGTGCAGCGACAGGCCGCGTGCCGTCCTGCGGGCGTTCATCGACCACCGCCCGGGGTGACGGCCCCGCTCAGGTCACGGCGGAGCACGTACCGCTGGTAGAAGAGGGAGAAGACCAGACTGATCATGAACAGCACCACGCTGATCGCACTGGCGTAGCCGACCTGGTAGCGCTTGAACCCGTACTGGAACATCGAGATCGCCATCGTCTCGGAGGAGTGGTTGGGCCCGCCCGCGGTCATGACCCAGACGAGGTCGAAGAGCTGGATGGCCCCGATGACCGAGAGGAAGACGCTGATCCGGATCGTCGGGCCGAGCAGCGGCAGCGTCACGTGCCGGAAGCGCTGCCAGGCGCCGGCGCCGTCGATGGCGGCGGCCTCGAGGATCTCGCCCGGGATGCTCTGCAGCCCGGCGAGGAGGAGCATCATGTGGAAACCGAAGTACTTCCAGGTCATGACCAGGAACAGGGTCGGCATGACCGTCGAGGGATCGGCGAGCCATGTGCCCCGCAGCCCCTCCAGGCCGAGGGCGCCGGCGAGATGGTCGGCCATGCCGTCGCCGGGAAGGAAGATCATCGTGAAGAGGACCGCCGTGACCACCTCGGACAGGATGTACGGCGCGAAGAACAGCATCCGGTAGACCGCCCGGCCGCGCAGCCTCTGGTTGAGCAGGACCGCGGTGAGCAGTGCGAAGGGCAACTGCACCGTGAGGGACAGGGCGATCAGGTACAGCCCGCGGCCCAGATCGCCGAGGAAGACCTGATCGCGGAAGAGCGCGGCGTAGTTCGCGAACCCGACGAAGTCGTCCATGGGGCCGACCCCGCCCCACTTGAAGAAGCCGGTGTAGACGGCGACGGCGATCGGGGCGAGGACGAAGACGAGGAAGAGGACCAGAGCGGGGACGAGGAACCAGGCGACCGACGCCCAGTCTCCCCACGCGCGCAGGAGCGACCGGGCGGCCGCGGCGCGCGGTCGCGTCGGCACGGCGCCGCCCCCCGTACGCTTCGAGGCCGGGCTCTCGGTCGGGTCCTCTGTCGGGTTTTTGGCCGGACCCTTGGCCGGGCCCCCGGTCGGGTCCTTGGTCGGTTCCCCGGTCGGGGTGGACACGGAGCTAGGCACTCTTCGCAGCCTCGGTGATCGACCGGGTGACCTGCTCGGGCGTCTTCTCGCCCGCGATGAGGTCGGCGACGCTGTCGTTGACCTCCTGGCCGACCGCCGGCGGATATGCCTGGTCGAGGAAGAGCTGGAAGCCCGTCGCCTTCACCAGGCTGTCGGCCACCACCTTCCTGTTGGCGTCGGTGAGCCGGCTCTCCGCGCCCTTGACGACGGGCAGGAAGCCGTTGGACGCCAGCAGCTTGGACTGGTTCTCCAGCACGAAGAACTTCAGGAAGTCCATCGCCTCCTTCGGGGCGCCCTTGCGCAGCGCGAAGCCGCTGCCACCGCCGAACACCTCGGTGGCCCGGCCGGCACCGCCGTCGACCGTCGGGAAGGGGAAGAAGCCCAGGTCCGCTCCGAGATCGGCGCCCGCGTCCTTCTGCACCGACGGTCCCCACTGCCCCATCAGCTCCATGGCGGCCTTGCCGTTGCCCATGGTCGCGGCCTGGCCCCCGGGGGTGGAGTAGCCGGCGCCGAGGAAGGCCGTCTGGAACGGCTGGAGGTCGACCAGCTCCTTGAGGTGGGTGCCCGCCTGGACGAAGCCGGCGCCGGTGAAGTCCTTCGTGGTCGCGGCCTGCTGCAGCGCGGGGAGGCCCGCGACGCGCATCGCGAGGTAGGCCCAGTAGTAGTGGCCCGGCCATTTCTCCTTGCCCGCGAGGGCGATCGGAGTGACGCCCGCCGCCTTGAGCCTCTCGACGTCTTCGAGGAGCTCGGCCCAGGTGGCCGGCGGAGCGGTGATCCCGGCCTTGGCGAAGAGCTTCTTGTTGTACCAGAAGCCGACCATGCCGACGTCGTAGGGCACCCCGTAGGTCCGGCCCCCGAACTGATAGGCCTGCAGCGAGACCGGGGTGAGGTCGGACGACCAGTCGAACGCGTCGGTGAGGTCCTCGACAAGACCCGCGTCGACCTGCTGCCGCAACACGCCGCCGCCCCAGGTCTGGAAGACATCTGGGAGTTTGCCCGAAGCGGTGGTGGCGGTGAGCTTGGACTTGAACGCCTCGTTCTCCAGCGAGGTCGCCCTGATGGTGATGTCCGGGTGCGCGGCCGTGAACGCCGAGGAGATCTGCGGGAAGAGGGACTTGCCCGGTTCCGTCGTGGCGATGTTCCACCACGCGAGGGTCACCTTGCCGTCGGCCGCCGGCTTGCCGCCGGAGTCGTCACCGCCGCAGGCCGCCAGCGGGACGGACAGCGCGGTCAGACCCGAGAGCGCCAGGAAACTTCGTCGGCTCGGGGCGGTGCTGGCCATGGGACCTCCGGGGTGGGGAATGCCGATGCACGCTCGAAAATGTTTCGTAAATCTCTCGAATTCGGTGCTGGCATAAACTAGGAACGCGAGCCTTCCCGGTCAAGGCCTGTCACCGAACTCCCCGAGAACAACTGGGTTTTCTGGGTTGACAAGCAGGTCGCACCGACCAGAAACTTCTTCGAAAGTTTGCGATACCTGTCGCCAGCCCACGGCGTCCGCGCAGATCCGCACAGAGGAGAGAAGTTGAGCGAGCCCCGTCCGACCCTGGCCGTCATCGCCGCGGAGGCAGGGGTCTCCCAGGCCACCGTGTCCAAGGTGATCAACGGCCGCTCCGATGTCGCACCCTCGACACGCGAACGGATCGAAGGCCTGCTGCGGTCTCACCACTACCTCCCCCCGGGCCGGCATGGCAGGGCCCGCAGGTCAGGTCTGGTCGACCTGATCATCGGAGGACTGGACAGCGCGTGGGCGGTGGAGATACTGCGCGGCGTCGAGGCCGAGTGCGCCCAGCGGAGCGTCGGCACCGTCGTGTCGCTCGTCCCGCCGGGCGAGGCCACGCCGTCGAGCTGGGCCGCACTGCCGGTCCTGCACCACAGCGACGGCGTCATCCTCGTCACCGCCTCGGTCACCCGAGCCCAGCGCGCCCAGATCGAACGGGCCGGGGTGGCACTGGTCGTCATCGACCCGATCGATCTGCCGGGCAACGGTGTGCCGAGCATCGGCGCGACCAACTGGGCGGGCGGCCTCGCCGCCACCGAGCACCTGCTGGAGCTGGGGCACCGCCGGATCGCCACGATCGGCGGGCGCAAGGAGATGCTCTGCAGCCAGGCCCGTATCGACGGGTACCGGGCCGCGCTGGAGCGGGCCGGGATCGAGCTCGACCGCGACCTGATCCGGTTCGGGGACTTCCAGCACGAGGGCGGGTTCCGGTGCGCCCAGGAGCTGCTCGCCCTCCCCGAGCCGCCGACCGCCGTCTTCGCCGGCAGCGACCAGCAGGCGATGGGCGTCTACGAAGCCGCCCGGCAGCTGGGGCTGAGCATCCCGGAGGACCTCAGCGTGGTCGGCTTCGACGACCTGCCGATGTGCGAATGGCTGTCGCCGCCGCTGACGACGGTGCGTCAGCCGCTGGAGGAGATGGGCCGGCTCGCCGCTCGCACCCTGTTCCAACTCCTTGAGGACCAGCCGCTGGTCAGCCCCCGGATGGAGCTCTCGACCGAGCTGAAGGTCCGGCTCTCCACCGCCCCGCCCCGTGCCTAGGAGAACCCCTTGACCGAGCCCTGGCGTGATCCCCTCCTGCCCGCGTCCGTGCGAGTCGCCGATCTGCTGCAGCGGATGACGCTGGAGGAGAAGGCCGGTCAGCTCGCCGGCTTCTGGGCGTTGCCCTCGGATCCGGGAACACCTGTCGCGCCGATGGAGGATGATTCCGGCGAGTCCGCGCCCGGCCTCGACGACATCGTCGCCCACGGGCTCGGTCAGCTCACCCGGGTGTACGGCACCGCGCCGGTCACCGCGGAAGCCGGGATGGAGCGGCTCGCCTCGCTGCAGCGGCAGGTGACCGGATCCGGCCGGTTCGGGATCCCGGCGATCGCGCACGAGGAGTGCCTGACCGGGTTCATGACGTTCGGGGCGACGGTCTTCCCCGGGCCGCTGGCCTGGGGTGCGTCCTTCGACCCCGACCTCGTGCGCCGGATGGCCGCCGCCATCGGCGCGGGGATGCGGCGGGTCGGCGTCCACCAAGGTCTCGCTCCGGTGCTCGACGTGGTCCGCGACTACCGGTGGGGCAGGACCGAGGAGTGCATCGGCGAGGATCCGTATCTCGTCGGAGCGATCGGCACCGCCTATGTGCAGGGCCTGGAAGGCGCGGGGATCGTGGCGACGCTCAAGCACTTCGCCGGGTACTCGGCCTCGCGCGGCGGCCGGAACATGGCCCCCGTCGCCTCGGGGCCGCGCGAGTTCGCCGACGTGCTGGTCGAGCCCTTCGTACGGGCCCTGCGCGAGGGAGGCGCCCGGTCGGTGATGAACAGCTACACCGACGTGGACGGCGTCCCGGTGGCCGCCGACGAGCGGCTGCTGACCGAACTGCTCAGGGGTGAGCTGGGTTTCAGCGGTGTGGTCGTCGCCGACTACTACGCCGTCTCCTTCCTGGAGACCCGGCACGGCGTCAGCGGATCGCGCGGCGCGGCCGGCGCGCTGGCGTTGACGGCCGGAATCGACGTCGAACTGCCCACGGCCCGCTGCTACGGCGAGCCACTGACCGGACTCGTGCGGTCGGGAAGCGTGTCCGAAGAGCTCATCGACCGGGCCGCGGAACGGGTCCTGCGGCAGAAGGCCGAGCTCGGCCTGCTCGACTGCGGCTGGGAACCCGTCGAGCCCGAGCCGGTCGACCTCGATCCGCCGGAGAACCGGGCGCTGGCCAGACTCCTGGCCGAACGGTCCACCGTGCTGCTCGCCAACGACGGCACCCTGCCGCTGCGGCCGTGCCGGGTCGCGATCAGCGGGCCGTACGCCGACGACCCCCAGTCCTTCCTCGGCTGCTACTCCTTCCCCAACCACGTCGCGCTGCCCGGTGACCTCGGTCTTGAGATCCCGACGCTCGGCGAGGCGCTCACCGCAGCCGGGTTCACGGTCACCGCGGACGATCCGGACGTGAACGTGCTGGTGCTCGGGGACCGGGCCGGCATGTTCGGCCGGGGCACCTCCGGAGAGGGCTGCGACGCCGAGACCCTCGACCTGCCCGGCGACCAGGCCGCACTCGCCTCCGCCGTGCTGGACTCCGGGGTGCCGACCGTCCTGGTCCTCGTCTCCGGACGGCCCTACGCGCTCGGCACGCTGGCCGAGCGCGCATCGGCCGTGGTGCAGTCCTTCTTCCCCGGCGAGGAGGGCGGGACGGCGCTGGCCCGGATCATCAGCGGGGCCGCGGAACCGTCCGGGCGGCTGCCCGTCTCCATCCCCCGCCAGGTCGGCGGCCAGCCCGGCACCTACCTCCGTGCCAGGCTCGGCGGGCACACCGACTGGAGCTCGGTGGACCCGACTCCGCTGTTCCCCTTCGGGCATGGGCTGAGCTGGACCAGCTTCACCTGCTCGGACCTGTCGGTGGATCCCGTCGCGGCGACGGACGGGACCGTCGCCGTTTCGGTCACCGTACGCAACGTCGGCGAGGTGGCCGGGACCGAGGTGGTCCAGCTGTACCTCTCGGACCCCGTGGCGTCCGTCGTCCGGCCGCAGCGGTGGCTCGCCGGATTCCGCAGGGTCGAGCTGCGGCCGGGCGCGGCCGCCCGGGTCACCTTCTCCGTCCACGCCGACCGCACCTCCTTCACCGGGCTCGACCTGCGAAGACGAGTGGAACCCGGGGAGATCGGCGTGGCCGTCGGACGGTCCAGCGGCGATCTTCCGCTCCGGGGCTCCTTCACTCTGGAGGGTCCCGTACGTCACCCGGGGCCCGACCGGGTGCTGTCCGTACCGGTCGAGATCGTGCCGGTTCCACCTACGGCGCCTGGCTCCGGGGCGACGGATATCGGCGTTCCCGAGCATGCGAACTGAAGGGAGTACCCCGGCGTCGCACACGCGGATTCGTTCTGCCGCGCTCTCCTCCTTCCGTGTTCTCTCTCCTGGAGGTTCAGTCATGGGCTCAACAGCCATTTCCCCACCCGCCGTCCGCCGGAAGACGGGCGGTCGCCGGACAACAGGCGCTCTGTTATCGGCCCTGGTCCTCGGCGTCCTCGGGTCGGTCGCCCCGCTCGTGCCGGCACCGACCGCACACGCCGCCGAGAGCACACTCGGCGCCGCGGCGGCGCAGAGCGGTCGCTACTTCGGCACCGCCATCGCCTCGGGCAGGCTCAACGACTCGGCGTACACGGCGATCGCGGCCCGCGAGTTCAACTCCGTGACGGCCGAGAACGAGATGAAGATCGACGCCACCGAACCCCAGCGTGGCCAGTTCGACTTCACCGCCGGTGACCGCGTCCACAACTGGGCGGTGCGGAACGGCAAGCAGGTGCGCGGCCACACCCTGGCCTGGCACTCCCAGCAGCCCGCCTGGATGCAGAGCCTCAGCGGCAGCGCGCTGCGCCAGGCGATGATCGACCACATCAACGGCGTGATGGCCCACTACAAGGGCAGGATCGCCCAGTGGGACGTCGTGAACGAGGCCTTCGCCGACGGCACCTCGGGAGCCCGGCGCGACTCCAACCTGCAGCGCACCGGCAACGACTGGATCGAGGTCGCCTTCCGCACCGCGCGCGCCGCCGACCCGGCCGCCAAGCTCTGCTACAACGACTACAACGTGGAGAACTGGACCTGGGCCAAGACGCAGGCCATGTACGCCATGGTCCGCGACTTCAAGCAGCGCGGCGTGCCGATCGACTGCGTCGGCTTCCAGTCCCACTTCAACAGCGGCAGCCCCTACCACAGCAACTTCCGCACGACTCTGCGGAGTTTCGCCGCTCTCGGCGTCGATGTGGCCATCACCGAACTCGACATCCAGGGCGCCTCGGCCACGACCTACGCCGACGTGACCAACGACTGCCTGGCCGTCCCGCGCTGCCTCGGCATCACCGTCTGGGGTGTGCGCGACACCGACTCCTGGCGGCCGGAGCACGCGCCGCTGCTGTTCAACGGCGACGGCGGCAAGAAGCCCGCCTACACCGCCGTCCTCAACGCGCTCAACGCCGCCTCCCCCGCCCCCTCGCCCGGTTCGGGACAGATCAAGGGCGTCGGTTCGGGCCGCTGCCTGGACGTGCCCGGCGCCGGCACCACCGACGGCACCCAGGTCCACCTGTGGGACTGCAACAACCGCACCAACCAGCAGTGGGCCTACACCGCCGGAGGCGAGCTCAGGGTCTACGGCGACAAGTGCCTGGACGCCGCCGGCACCGGCAACGGCGCCAAGGTCCAGATCTACAGCTGCTGGGGTGGCGACAACCAGAAGTGGCGCCTCGATTCCGACGGATCCATCGTCGGCGTCCAGTCCGGCCTCTGCCTCGACGCCGTCGCCCACGGCACCGCCAACGGCACCCTGATCCAGCTCTACTCCTGCTCGAACGGCGGCAACCAGCGCTGGACCCGCACCTGACCTGTCGCGACAGGATGGGCGCCCGACCGTGGAAGACGGTCGGGCGCCCTGCCCTCAAGGCGCTGGGTTACGGGGCGTCCACGAGGATCCGGCCGTCGGCGGGGATGCTCGCGGCGGCGCCGTTGGCGTAGGCGGACTCCACCCGGGCCTGCTCGGTCGCGTTGGGGACCGCGTTCCTGCAGGCCGTACCGGCGCTCGATCCCGACATCAGCTGCGAGCACGGGCCGGGCTTGGTGTCGGGGAGGCCCAGGCTGTGGCCGAGTTCGTGGGCGGCGATGCGGGTCTTGTCGTAGCCCTGGGCCACCGCCTGGCTGCCGAGCTCGACGCGCACCTGCCTGCCCGGACGGACGGGGCCGAGAGTGGCCTGGGGCCAGCCGGTGGTGGCCACGATCACGATCTCGGCGCGGGTGCCCGGCGCGGCCTCGACCAGCCTCACGTTGTCGACGTTGGCGTTCCATGAGGCGACGCCTGCGGCGATGGCGGACTCCCAACCGGCGGCCCGGCTGTCGTCGTAACGAAGTGTCACCACCGCAGACGCGCCCGCCGTCGACGGCAGCGACGCGGGGGCGGGGGCGGGGGCGGCGTTCGCGCCCGTCGCCGTGGACAGGACGACCGCTGCGGCTAAGGTGCCCGCTTTCAGCCATGTACAGAGCGGCATTGCTGCTCCTTCACTCGTGGGGGGCTCGGATCCCTGTCGTTATGCCCCCGCACCCCCACCCGCCATGCACCTGTCATTTTTTTCCTTCGTGAATCTCGTGAAGCCCTTATGGGCAAGGTCGTGGTGAAAGCTTCACCGGGTGAGTTCGTCCAGACTGTTCAGTGCGGTGTCGATCTCGGCCGGGGTGTTGACGACGGCGGTACCGATCCGGGTGTAGGTCGAGGTGGACAGCCGTACGCGGCGGGTGGCGGCGTGGTCGACGACCTGCTGATGGGTGTGTCCGGCCACGCTGAAACAGGTGATGCCCGCGGAGAGCTCCGAGTCGGCAGGGGTGTGCACGGTGATGCCGGGAATGCGGCTCAGTCCTTGTTTCACCCGCGTCGACAGCTGGGTGATGCGGGCGGCGACGCGTGCGCGGCCCAGCTGCTCATGCAGAGCCACCGCCACCGGCAGGGCGAAGGCATGCTCGAACGCCAGGAAACCCCCGGGCGACAAGGGCGCTGCTCCACCGCCTCCGATGAAGCTGACGAACGTGGGCCGCAGCTGGTCGAGGACGTCCGGCGCCACCCAGACCAGACCCGTTCCCCTGGGACCGAACAGCCATTTGTGCGTCCCGGCGATCACCGCGTCCGCGCCCAGGCCGGCGGCGTCCTCGTCGATCACGGCCAGCCCGTGCACGCCGTCGACGACCAGCAGGCAGCGGTCGGCGGGGCTGCGGCCTTCATTGGCCCGGCGCACCACCTCGGCCACCGCACGCACCGGCATCCGGAGCCCCGTGCTCGACTGCACCCAAGTGATTCCGACGACTCGGGTGTTCGGGCGGATCGCCTCGCCGACCGCCGCCGCGATGCCCTCCGCCGTCGCGGTGGCCGGATCGGCGAACCACGAGCCCAGCCGTACCGTGCAGCCATGCTTGTCGGCGGCCAGTCGGGCGGCGACGCGATGGGAGACGTGGTCGTGCTCGGTCAGCAGGAACTCCTGCCCCGGACGGGTCACGACGCCGTTGTAGAAGACGCCCAGCCCGATGCTCGTGCTCGCCGTCATCGCGACATCGTCGGCCCGGCCTCCCAGATACGCCGCGAGCGTCTGGCGTACCCGGAGCCAGCCGGTGGGGCCATCGGGCAGCGCAAGGCCCGCGGGCACCGAGAGAGGATCGGCGTCGACCTGTGCTGCCAGATGCTCCACCGCATCACGCACGGCCTTCGGATGCGAGGCCAGATAGAACAACGCGAGATTCGCCCATCCCGGCTCCAGGCGAAACTGCGCCCGCAAGGCGTCCCAGTCCACGCGCCCGTCGATCGTGGTGACCGGCCGCTCCCGCGGTGTGTTCACGCCTGCCGCGCCGGAGCTCGGCACGAGGGTGACCGCGACCGCTCCCGCGGATCGCGCCAGCAGATCGCGCCGACTCGTCATCGACATCCAGCACCCCTTTGTACGCGACCGGCGGAGCGACGGCGGAACGTCTGTCCGGTGCCCTTCTGGTGACGAGGTTACGCAAACCGGGCGCGGGCGCCGGCATCCCATGACCCGAACGGCCCCGGTGGAGGTGGCGTACAGCCGTAGGTCCCGAGATGCGCGGTGGCGCTGACGGCCGAGATGTGCCGACCAGCGCGACCTTCGCCGCCGCAAGGTCGATACTGCCGACACGCGGTCCGCCGAGACCGGCGAGCGCGCACACCGCACCTGGCCTGGTGACCCAGGTCGGACACCTACCTGTCAGCCCTACCAGGAGGTACCGATGAGAATGCTGATCAACGTCCCGGAGACCGTCGTCGCCGACGCGCTGCGCGGGATGGCCGCCGCGCACCCCGAACTCACCGTGGACGTCGAGAACCGTGTCGTGCTGCGGCGGGACGCGCCCGTCGCCGGGAAGGTGGCGCTGGTGTCCGGGGGCGGGTCCGGGCACGAGCCGTTGCACGGGGGGTTCGTGGGGCCGGGGATGCTCGCCGCGGCCTGTCCCGGCGAGGTGTTCACGTCACCCGTGCCCGATCAGATGGTGCGGGCCGCCGCCGCGGTGGACAGCGGGGCCGGTGTGCTCTTCGTCGTCAAGAACTACACCGGGGACGTGCTCAACTTCGAGATGGCGGCCGAGCTCGCCGAGGACGAGGGCGTCCAGGTCGCCAAGGTCCTGGTCGACGACGACGTGGCCGTGACCGACAGCCTCTACACCGCCGGGCGGCGCGGGACGGGGGCCACGCTCTTCGTGGAGAAGATCGCGGGGGCCGCCGCCGAGGAGGGCGCCCCGCTGGAGCGGGTGGAGGCGATCGCCCGGCGGGTGAACGAGCGGTCGCGGTCCTTCGGCGTCGCGCTGAGCGCCTGCAGCACGCCCGCCAAGGGCAGCCCCACCTTCGACCTCCCCGAGGGCGAGCTGGAGTTGGGGATCGGGATCCACGGCGAGCCGGGGCGCGAGCGGCGCGCGATGATGACCTCGCGGGAGATCGCGGACTTCGCCGTCGATGCCGTACTGGACGACCTGCGGCCGTCCGGCCCGGTCCTGGCGCTGGTGAACGGCATGGGCGCCACCCCGCTGCTCGAACTGTACGGGTTCAACGCCGAGGTGCAGCGGGTGCTGCACGAGCGCGGGACTCCGGTCGCCCGCACCCTGGTCGGGAACTATGTGACCTCCCTCGACATGGCCGGCTGTTCGGTCACGCTCTGCGAGGCCGACGAGGAACTGCTACGCCTGTGGGACGCGCCCGTGCAGACGCCTGCCCTCCGCTGGGGCCGGTGAGAAGGAGAGTGAGCGAAGTGACCGAAGTGATCGAGGGAAACGAGCCGGGCCGGTTCGATGCCGCGTTCTTCCAGCGCTGGCTGAGCGTCGCCGCTTCCGCCGTCGACCGTGAGGCCGACCGTCTCACCGAGCTCGACTCGGCGATCGGCGACGCCGACCACGGCTCCAATCTGAAGCGCGGGTTCGCCGCCGTGACGGACGTCCTGGAGAAGGAGCCGCCCGCCACCCCGGGGGCCGTACTCACCACGGCCGGACGGCAGTTGATCTCCACCGTCGGGGGTGCCTCGGGGCCGCTGTACGGGACGCTCCTGCGCCGCACCGGCAAGGCGCTCGGCGACGCCGGGACCGTGACCCGCGAGACGTTCGCCGACGCGCTGGCCGCCGGGGTCGCCGCCGTCGCCCAGCTCGGCGGGGCCCAGGTCGGCGACAAGACGATGCTGGACGCCCTCGTCCCGGCGGCCGAGGCGCTGCGCGAGTCCTTCGCGGCCGCCCGGACGGCGGCCGAGGAGGGCGCGCTGGCGACCGTACCGCTCCGGGCCCGCAAGGGCCGCGCCAGCTACCTGGGCGAACGGTCGATCGGGCACCAGGACCCCGGGGCCACCTCGTCCGCGCTGCTGATCGCCGCCCTCGCGGAGGTGGCCGGATGAGCGGGCAGGTCGGCATCGTTCTCGTCTCGCACAGCGCCGCCGTCGCCGCGGCCGTGGCAGAACTCGCCCAGGGCCTCTCGGGCGGCGGCCCCACCGCACCGATCATGCCCGCCGGAGGCACCCCGGACGGCGGCCTCGGCACCAGCTCCGAGCTGATCGCCGAGGCGGCGAAGGCGGTCGACCGGGGCGCCGGTGTGGCCCTCCTCGTCGATCTGGGCAGCGCCGTGCTGACCGTCAAGGCGCTGCTCGCCGAGGGTGACGAGCTGCCCGAGGGATCGCGGCTCGTGGACGCGCCCTTCGTCGAGGGCGCGATCGCCGCCCTCGTCACGGCGTCGGCGGGCGGGGACCTGGACGCCGTGGAGGCCGCGGCCTCGGAGGCGTACACGTACCGGAAGGCGTGAGCGGGCGGGCGGCGTAGCACCCGTCACGGGCCGTACCGGGAGGCGACCGTGTTGTGATGTAGCTGGTCAACGCACTAGTGTCGCAGGGCCTTGGTGTACGGGAAACCGGTGCAGTACCGGTGCGGCCCTCGCCACTGTGATCGGGAGGTCCGGCTCCACCCCCTTGGGGAGAACCCTCAGGGGAGCCACTGCACCGCCGCGGGAGACCGTCGCGGTGTGGGAAGGCGGAGTCCGGGCGGCATGACCGTCAGCCAGGAGACCGGCCAAGGTGCGTTGTCCATCCACGAGGTGCTGGAGAGGGTCTCCCAACCATGCATATCGCCGAGGGGTATCTGCCCCCTGTGCACGCGGCCGCCTGGGGCGTCGCGTCCGCGCCGTTCGTCGTCCACGGGGTCCGTGCCCTGACCCGTGAGGTCAAGGCCCATCCCGAATCCACTCTGCTGCTGGGCGCTTCCGGCGCTTTCACCTTCGTCCTGTCCGCGCTCAAGATTCCGTCGGTGACGGGCAGTTGCTCGCACCCCACGGGAACGGGCCTCGGCGCGATCCTGTTCCGGCCGCCCGTGATGGCGGTCCTGGGCACGATCACGCTGCTCTTCCAGGCGCTGCTCCTGGCGCACGGCGGGCTCACCACCCTCGGCGCCAACGTCTTCTCGATGGCGGTCGTCGGTCCGTGGGCCGGGTACGGGGCGTACCGGCTGCTGCGCCGGTTCGACGTGCCGCTGATGGTGAGCGTGTTCTTCGGCGCGTTCGTCGCCGACCTGTCCACGTACTGCGTCACCAGCGTGCAGCTGGCGGTCGCGTTCCCCGACCCCGCCAGCGGTGTGCTCGGCGCGCTGGCGAAGTTCGGCGGGATCTTCGCCGTCACGCAGCTGCCGCTCGCGGTGAGCGAGGGCCTGCTCACGGTGCTCGTGATGCGTCTGCTGACGCAGTCGAGCAAGGGCGATCTGACCCGGCTCGGGGTGCTGCTTCCCGGCGCCAGGAAGAGCGAGACCACGGAGGCGGTGGCCCGATGAGCCCGATGAGCAGGAACACGAAGATCAACGCCCTGCTGCTGCTCGCCGTCGCCGCGCTGGCGGTGCTGCCGCTGATCCTGGGGCTCGGCGACCACAAGGATGAGCCGTTCGCGGGGGCCGACGCCGAGGCGGAGGCCGCGATCACGGAGATCCGGCCCGACTACGAGCCGTGGTTCAGCCCGCTGTACGAGCCTCCGTCCGGCGAGGTCGAGTCGGCGCTGTTCGCGCTGCAGGCGGCCATCGGCGCCGGTGTCCTCGCGTACTACTTCGGTCTGCGGCGCGGACGTCGACAGGGCGAGGAGCGCGCGGCGGCGTCGCAGGGGACGCGGGCGGCGATGGGGGCGCGGGCCCCGGGCGACGAGTAGGTCGCGATGCTGCCGATCGACGCGGCGGCGCACAGCAGTCGCTGGCGCCGCCGTCACCCGTGCGAGAAGGCCGCTCTGGGCTTCGGCCTGACGCTGTGCGCGGTCTGTCTGCCGCCGTGGCCGGGCGCCGTCCTGGTGGCGACGGCCACCCTCGCGGTGCTGCTCGGTCCCGCCGGAGTGCCCGGACGTCAGCTGTGGCGGGCGTTCCGGATCCCGCTGGGCTTCTGCGTGACGGGCGCGGTGCCGCTGCTGTTCGAGGTGGGAGGGGCGCGCGGCTTCGTCGCCCTGGCGCCGGAAGGACCGCTGCACGCGGGTGAGCTGCTGCTGCGCACATCGGCCGCGTCGCTGGGCGTGCTGCTGTTCGCGTTCACCACACCCGTCTCGGACGTGCTGCCCCGGCTCGTACGGGCGGGGGTGCCGGCGCCGGTCGTGGACGTCGCGCTCGTGATGTACCGGATCAGCTTCCTGCTGCTCGACTCCATGGCCAGGATCCGGCAGGCCCAGGCCGCCCGGCTGGGGCTGACGACGCGGGCGGCCACCTGGCGCTCGCTCGCCGGGCTCGGCGCGACGGCGTTCGTACGCGCCTTCGACCGGGCGCAGCGGTTGCAGTCGGGGCTGGCGGGGCGGGGGTACGACGGCACCCTCCGGGTCCTCGTGCCCGGCGCGGCCGTCTCGCGGCGGTTCCTGGCGGCGACGGCCGGGCTGCTGGCCGGCCTCGTCGCTCTCACTCTCGTACTGGAAAGGTCCCTGCCGTGAGTCTTCGTTCCCCTGTCGTGGAACTGGTGAGGGCGGGCTTCGCCTACGAGGACGGGCCTCCCGTCCTCGACGGGATCGACTTCGCCGTGCCGGAGGGGCGGGCGCTCGCGGTGCTCGGAAGGAACGGCAGCGGCAAGACGACCCTGCTGCGGCTGCTGAGCGGGGGCCTGCGCTGCGGCAGCGGCGCGCTCCGGCTGGACGGCGAGGAGGTGTCGTACGACCGGAAGGGTCTGACGCGGTTGCGGACGACCGTGCAGCTGGTCGTGCAGGACCCGGACGACCAGCTGTTCGCGGCGTCGGTCGGCCAGGACGTGTCGTTCGGGCCGATGAACCTCGGCCTGCCGGAGGAGGAGGTACGGCTCCGGGTGCGCGAGGCGCTGGAGGCGCTGGACATCGTGGCGCTGGAGGACCGGCCGACGCATCTGCTGTCGTACGGGCAGCGCAAGCGTGCGGCGATCGCGGGCGCCGTGGCGATGCGGCCGCGGGTGCTCATCATGGACGAGCCGACGGCCGGGCTGGATCCCCACGGGCAGGAGCGTCTCCTTGAGGTGCTCGCGCGGCTGCGGGAGTCGGGCACGACGGTGGTGATGGCGACGCACGACGTCGATCTGGCCCTGCGCTGGGCCGACGAGGCGGCGGTGCTGTCACCGGAGGGATTGCGGACGGGCCCGATCACCGATCTCCTCGCGGACGACGCCCTGCTCGCGGCGGCGCGGCTCCGGCAGCCGTGGGGGATGGCGGTGACCCGCCTGCTGCACGCCCACGGCCTCCTCCCGGAGGGCGAGAAGGGCCCCCGCACGGCGGAGGAGCTGGCCGCGTGGTCGGGCGTGCCGGGCGGCCCGTAGACGACTCGCGGTGGTGGACGTAGCGCAGATCACCCCTCCACCGTTATGCAACTTGTTGCACAACGCGCCTCCGGTCGTCTACAACAGAGCGTGACGACCCCGCGCGAGGAGACGCCCCCATGGACCCGATCACCCCGTACCCGCACCTGCTGAGCCCGCTCGACCTCGGGTTCACCACCCTGCCCAACCGGGTGCTCATGGGCTCCATGCACGTCGGTCTCGAGGAGGCCGAGAACGGCTTCGCGCGGATGGCCGCCTTCTACGCCGAGCGCGCCCGAGGCGGTGTCGGCCTCATCGTGACCGGCGGTATCGCGCCGAACGACGTCGGTCGCCCCTGGGACGGCGGGGCCAAGCTCAGCACGGACGAGGAGGTCGCCGAGCACCGGCTCATCACCGACGCCGTGCACGAGGCGGGCGGCCGGATCGCGATGCAGATCCTGCACTTCGGCCGGTACGCCTACCACCCCGCCCTCGTCGCGCCCAGCCCCATCCAGGCGCCGATCAGCCCCTTCGTACCGAACGAGCTCACCGACGCCGAGGTCGAGCAGACCATCGAGGACTACGCCCGCTGCGCGGAACTCGCCAAGGCCGCCGGGTACGACGGCGTCGAGGTGATGGGCTCCGAGGGCTATCTGATCAACGAGTTCATCGCCGCCGCCACCAACCAGCGCACCGACCGCTGGGGCGGCAGCTACGAGAACCGGGTCCGCTTCCCGCTGGAGATCGTGCGCCGCATCCGCGAGCGCGTCGGCGAGGAGTTCATCCTCATCTACCGGCTCTCGATGCTCGACCTGGTCCCCGGCGGCTCGACGCTCGACGAGGTCGTCGCGCTCGCCAAGGAGATCGAGGCGGCCGGCGCCACCATCATCAACACGGGCATCGGCTGGCACGAGGCCCGTATCCCGACCATCGCCACCTCCGTGCCGCGCGGCGCCTACACCTGGGTCACCAAGAAGCTGATGGGCGCGGTCTCCGTGCCGCTGGTCACCAGCAACCGCATCAACACCCCCGAGGTCGCCGAGCAGATCCTCGCCGAGGGCCGCGCGGACATCGTCTCCATGGCCCGGCCGTTCCTGGCCGACCCCGACTTCGTCGCCAAGGCCGCCGCGGACCGCGCCGACACGATCAACACCTGCATCGGCTGCAACCAGGCATGCCTGGACCACACCTTCAGCCTGAAGATCACTTCCTGCCTGGTGAACCCGCGCGCGTGCCACGAGACCGAACTGGTCCTCTCCCCCACCCGCCGGGCCAAGCGAATCGCCGTCGTCGGCGCCGGCCCCGCCGGGCTCGCCTGCGCGGTCTCCGCCGCCGAACGCGGCCACACCGTCACCCTGTTCGACTCCTCGGACCGGATCGGCGGCCAGCTGAACATCGCCAAGCGGGTCCCGGGCAAGGAGGAGTTCGACGAGACGCTGCGCTACTTCCGGGTCCAGCTCGACGCCCGGGGCGTCGAGGTCAGGCTGAACACCACGGCCACGCCGGAACTCCTCGCAGGGTACGACGAGGTGGTCGTCGCCACCGGAGTCACCCCGCGCACCCCCGAGATCGAGGGCATCGACCACCCGAGCGTGGTCAGCTACCTCGACGTCCTGCGCGACGGCGCGCCCGTGGGCGAACGGGTCGCGATCATCGGAGCGGGCGGCATCGGCTTCGACGTCGCGGAGTTCCTCACCGACGGCGGCGAGGGTGCGAGCCAGGACGCGGAGACGTACTTCCGCCAGTGGGGTGTCGACACCAGCTACGCGACGCGCGGCGGGCTGCGCACCCCCGAGCGGCCCCGGCCGCCGCGCCAGGTCCACCTGCTCCAGCGCAAGTCCTCCAAGGTCGGCGCCGGTCTGGGCAAGACGACCGGCTGGATCCACCGCGCCGAGATGAAGCACCGCGGCGTCACCATGGTCGCGGGTGCGTCGTACGAGCGGATCGACGACGAAGGTCTGCACCTCACCGTCGACGGTGTTCCGCGGACGCTGCCCGTCGACACGATCGTGCTGTGCACGGGCCAGGAACCGCGCCGCGGCCTGTACGAGGAGCTGGTCGCCGCGGGCCGTAGCGCGCACCTGATCGGCGGCGCCGACGTGGCCGCCGAGCTGGACGCCAAGCGCGCCATCGACCAGGGCACCCGCCTCGCCGCCGCCCTGTGACGGGCACGGGGCGAATTTAGGATTGCGCGCATGTCCCTCCCGCACGCGATCCTGACCGCGCTGCTCGAGAAGCCGTCCTCCGGCCTCGAACTGACGCGCCGCTTCGACCGGTCGATCGGTTACTTCTGGTCGGCCACGCATCAGCAGATCTATCGCGAGCTGGGCAAGCTGGAGCAGGCGGGGCACATCCGTGCCCTGCCCGTCCAGGCCCCGGCCCGCGGGCAGAAGAAGGAGTACGAAGTCCTGCCCGCGGGCCGCGCCGAGCTGACCGGCTGGGTGGCCAGGACGGAGGACCCGAAGCCGATGCGGTCCGCGCTGCTGCTGCGGATGCGCGCGGCGGCGGTCGTGGGCGCTCCCGGCATGGTCGAGGAGTTGCGGCGGCATCTCGCCCTGCACCAGCGGCAGTTGGAGGAATACCGGGCGATCGAGGTACGGGACTTCCCACCCGCACGCCGGGAGAGCGAACCCGACCGGCTGCGGCATCTCGTCCTGCGCGGGGGGATCGATCTGGAGCGCTTCTGGGTGGAGTGGCTGACGCACGCCCTGAGCGAGCTGGAGCGCTAGGGAGTGTCCGGAAAGTATCGCCGTCCGCCCGGAGGGCGGGGTCTGCGGCGTCCGGTGCGTGCGATCGCGAGGCGGCCGGAAGCCCTCGTAGCGGAGCTACTTGGGCTTGTGGCCGACGCAGCGACCGCGCGTGCAGGGCGTCGCGGACCAGGCGAGACTTTCCGGACACGACCTAGGGGGTGTGCCCGGCGGATCTGCCGTGACGGGTACCTGCGGCACGCGGCCTGCCGTCGGTCGGCCACGGCCTCGATCCGGCCTCGACGGGCCACGATGGTGTCCCAGGCGGCGGCGGCCTCGGGCGACATCGACGGTGCCCCCGCAGCCCGCTTCCTGAGGAACTCGTCCGTCGGCGCGAGGCGTTCCTGCCACGTCGTGGCGTCGGTCAACCGCTCGCGGAGGCGTCGCTCGCGCCGCCCCCACAGGTCCTCGAGTCCGATGAGTGAGCCGTGCAGTTCGCCTGGGGAGACGCCCAGCAGCGCGTAGGCGGCCCGGGGTGACAAGCACACTTCGACGCACTCGACGCGCTCGCCGCGGATGCGGGCCTGACCGGGCGCAGTACGTGCGTGTCAGTCCGGCGGCGAAGCGGTCACGGAATCCGGCCATCCGGACGCCGTCGAGGGATGCGCCGCCGAGGGGGCGGGCGACCTCCCAGCCGTCTCGGCATCGCGATCCATGGGGGTGGGCCCCACTTCGTGTCCGCGCATGCCTCTACCGTCGCCGACTTCGGCGGTCCTGGCTGTACGAAAGTTCCGGGGCCAGGGCCACTTTTGTTAATGGGAACCATTTTCAGATAGCGTGGCCGTCACGTCCCGACGATGGAGGTCCGTTTCCCCATGGCCGTACCCAAGCGGAAGATGTCCCGCTCCAACACCCGCCACCGCCGCGCCCAGTGGAAGGCGACCACGCCCCAGCTGGTCCCGATCACGGTCGACGGCGTCGTCTACCGGGTGCCGCAGCGCCTGGCCAAGGCATACGAGCGCGGCCTGCTGCGCCCCGAGGGCTGAGCGCGATGACGGACACGGCGACGACGACGGCCGCCGCGCGCACACCCGCCGGAGCGCGGGACCCGCGCCTTCCGGTCACCGTCCTCTCCGGCTTCCTCGGAGCGGGCAAGACGACCCTGCTGAACCACGTCCTGTCCAACCGGGACGGCCTGCGCGTCGCCGTGATCGTCAACGACATGAGCGAGATCAACATCGACGCCGCGCTGGTCCGGGGCGGGGACGCCGCCCTCTCCCGTACGGAGGAACGGCTGGTCGAGATGACCAACGGGTGCATCTGCTGCACCCTGCGCGACGACCTCCTCGAAGAGGTCGACCGGCTGGCCCGCGAGGGGCGGTTCGACCATCTCCTCATCGAGTCCAGCGGCATCTCGGAGCCGATGCCGGTCGCCGCCACCTTCGCCTTCCCCCGCGACGACGGCGCCACGCTCGGCGATCTGGCCCGGCTCGACACCATGGTGACCGTGGTCGACGCGGCGAACTTCCTGCCCGAACTGGAGGGCGGCGACGGGCTCACCGATCGGGGCCTCGCCCCGTACGAGGACGACGAGCGGACCGTCAGCGATCTGCTGATGGATCAGATCGAGTTCGCCGACGTCATCGTCGTGAACAAGCTCGACCTGGTGGGACCGGCGGACGCCGACCGGCTGCGCGCCGCGCTGTCGCGGCTCAACCCGGCCGCCCGGATCGTCTCCGCCACCCACGGCCGGCTGCGGCCCGCCGAGCTCCTCGGCACCGGGCTCTTCGACCTGGAGCGCGCCCAGCAGGCGCCCGGCTGGGTGCGCGAGCTGAACGGCGACCACGTCCCCGAGACGGAGGAGTACGGCATCTCCTCCACCGTCTTCCGCGCCGAACGGCCCTTCCATCCCGGGCGGTTGTGGGACTTCGTGACGGAGGGCATGGACAGCGGCGCCTATGGACGGATCCTGCGCTCCAAGGGCTTCTTCCGGCTCGCGGGCCGTGAGCGGGTGACCGGGCTGTGGTCCCAGGCGGGCGCGGTGGCCCGCTTCGAGCCCTCGGGAGTCCTGGACGTCGAGCACCAGGGCCCGGGCGACGCCCAGGAGTTGGTCTTCATCGGTACGGAGCTGCGGAAGGACGCGCTGCAGACGGAGCTCGCCCGGTGCCTGGTCGCCGACGGGGAGACGGGCCCCTGGCCGGACCCATTCCCCGAGTGGGCCGTCCACGGCCTGGACGAGGTCTGCGAGCACGAGCACGCCGCCCCCGCCCCTCCCCCGCCGCAGGCCGTGCACGCCTGACTCACCCCCGCTCCGCCGCCTTCCGCCAGGCAGAGTCGCGCAGCAGCCGCAGCCCGTTGAGCCCCACCAGGACGGTGGAGCCCTCGTGCCCCGCCACGCCCAGCGGCAGCGGGAGGTGGCCCACCAGGTCCCAGACCACCAGGGCCCCGATGCAGGTGCCGGCGATCACCAGGTTCTGGACGACCAGCCTGCGCGCCCGGCGGGAGAGGGCCACGACGGTGGGAACGGTGGCCAGTTCGTCCCGTACGACGACGGCGTCGGCGGTCTCCAGCGCCAGGTCGGAGCCGGCCCGGCCCATGGCGATGCCGGTGTGGGCGGCGGCCAGGGCGGGGGCGTCGTTGACGCCGTCGCCGACCACCAGGACCTTTGAGCCGGCGCGCTCCCACTCCCGTACCGCCGCCACCTTGTCCTGCGGCAGCAGTCCGGAGCGTACGTCCGTGATGCCGGCCCGTCCGGCGACCCGGGCCGCGGCGCCCGCGTTGTCGCCGGTGAGGAGGGTGGGCGCGGTGCCGGTGAGCCGGGTCAGGGCGGCGACCGCCTCGGGCGCCCCGTCGCGCAGCCGGTCGGCGAGGACGAGGACCGCGACGGGCGCGCCGTCGACGACGACCTCGACGGCCGTGTCGTCGTGCTCTCCCTCGGCGCGGCGCACCCGCACTTCGCGGCCCTGCACCCGCGCCCGTACGCCCTCCCCCGGCACGGAGGCGAAGTCGCGGGCCTCGGGGATACGCAGTCCGCGTTCGCGCGCCGCGGCCACCACGGCGCGGGCGAGGGGGTGTTCGCTCGGCAGCTCGGCCGCGGCGGCGAGCGCGAGCGCGTCCTCGTCGCCCCGGACCTCGATCACCCGCGGCGTCCCCTCGGTCAGGGTGCCGGTCTTGTCGAGCGCGACCCGGTCCACGGCCCCGAGCCGTTCCATCACCACGGCGGACTTGACGAGCACGCCGTGCCGTCCGGCGGTGGCGATGGCGGAGAGCAGCGGCGGCATGGTGGCGAGGACGACCGCGCACGGCGAGGCCACGATCATGAAGGTCATGGCGCGCAGGAGGGTGGTGGTGAAGTCGGCGCCCAGGGCGAGCGGGACGGCGAAGAGCGCGAGGGTGGCGACGACGACGCCGACGGAGTAGCGCTGTTCGATCTTCTCGATGAAGAGCTGGGTGGGTGCCTTGGTGGCGCTTGCCTCCTCGACGAGGGCGACGATGCGGGCGATGACGGAGTCCCCGGCGTCCTTGTCGACATGGACGCGCAGCGCGCCGGTGCCGTTGAGGGTGCCGGCGAAGACCTCGTCGCCGGGGGCCTTGGGCGCGGGCAGCGATTCGCCGGTGATGGTGGCCTGGTCGACGTCGCTCGCGCCGTGGAGCACGGTTCCGTCGGCGGGCAGCCGCTCTCCCGGCCGTACGAGGACGATGTCGCCGATCCTCAGCTCGGCGACGTCCACCGGCTCCTCGCTCTCGCCGCCGCCATCACCGGCACCGGTGAGGCGTACCGCCTTCTCGGGGGCGAGGTCGAGCAGACCCCGTACGGAGTCGGCGGTACGGCGGGTCGCGAGCGCCTCCAGGGCGCCGGAGCAGGCGAAGATGACGATGAGCAACCCGCCGTCGAGGTACTGGCCGATCGCCGCGGCGCCGATGGCCGCGACCACCATGAGCAGGTCGACGTCGAGGGACTTCTCGCGCAGCGCCCGGAGTCCGGCCCAGCCCGGCTCCCAGCCTCCGGCGACGTAGCAGACGGCGTAGAGCGGTCCCCAGGCCCAGGCGGGGGCGCCGGCCAGGTCGAGCGGCAGCGCGCAGAGGAAGGCGAGGGCGGAGAGCGCCGCCCAGCGGACCTCGGGCAGGTCGGCCAGACGGGTTCCGCGGGTCGGCGGCGGGGCTGTCGCGGCAGGGGTGGCCGGGCTGTCGAGCACCGGGGATGCCATGGGAGTACACCTCTTCGCACACGGGGACGGGGCGGACGAACAGCACCACCATACCGGAACACATGAAGAGGTCTTCATCTATCTACATATGAGCGCCGCTACGATGAGCCCATGGGACACGGAGCGAACGGCGAGACGACCCCGGCCACCCACCTGGACGCGGAGTCCGCGGCCACCATCGCCGCCACCCTCCAGGCGCTCGCCACGCCCTCACGCCTCATGATCCTCACCAAGCTCCGCCAGGGCCCGTGCGGCGTGACCGAACTCGCCGACTCCGTCGACATGGAGCAGTCCGCCGTCTCCCACCAGCTGCGGCTGCTGCGCGCGCTGGGCCTGGTCACCGGTGTCCGGCAGGGCCGCCGGATCGAGTACAGCCTCTACGACAACCATGTGGCCCAGCTCCTCGACGAGGCCGTGTACCACATCGAGCACCTTCGGCTCGGCACCCGCGACGTCCCCCAGGAGACCGTGGATACTGGTCAGTCGTAGATCCACGAACCGGAAAGGGCGGGGATGGACGACGACTTGGAGCGCCGCGGCACACGTCACGCGGTGGTCATCGGGGGAAGTCTCGCGGGCCTGCTGGCCGCGCGGGTGCTGAGCGAGTACGCGGAGAAAGTGACGGTCGTCGAGCGCGACCGCCTTCCGGAGGGTCCTGACGCGCGGCCGGGGACCCCGCAGAGCAGACACACCCATGTGCTCCTCGACAGCGGACAGCAGGCGTTCGAGGAGCTGCTGCCGGGGTTCCTCGCGGAGCTCGACGAACTCGGCGCGCCCAAGGTGGGCATGCCGGCGGACATGGTGCAGTTGCAGAACGGCCGGTGGTTCCGCAGGACGGCGGCGACGACCTCCCTCTACACCGGACCGCGCGAGCAGCTCGAATGGCTGGTGCGCCGGCGGGTGCTCACCGATCCGCGGATCGAGACCGTCGGCGGCGCCGAGGTCGTCGGCCTGACGGGAGACTCGTCCCGGGTGCGCGGGGTGCTGCTGCGCGAGCGCGGCAAGGACGCCGGGACGCAGACCCGTTCACTGGAGGCCGACCTCGTGGTCGACGCCTCGGGCCGTGGGACGCGCGCGCCCGACTGGCTGGCCGCGATCGGCGCGGAGGCGCCGCACGAGGAGACCATCGACACCGGCCTCGCCTATGCCACCCGGGTCTACCGGGCTCCGGAGGACGACACGTCGGACGCGCTGGGTTTCAACATCGTGCCCAACCCCGACCAGGTCTACGGCGCGGTGGTCCTGCCGCTGGGCGGCGGTCGTCACATGGTGACGCTGTCCGGTCTGCGCGGTGACGAACCCCCCACGGACGAGGCGGGATTCGAGGAGTTCGCCAAGCGGTTGCCGCACCCCGTGGTCAGCGAGTGGCTGGCCAGGGCCGAGCCGGATTCCTCGGTGTTCGGCTTCCGCCGAACCGCCAACGTCCGCCGCCGTTACGACCGTCCGGGCCGTCGCCCGGCCGGCTTCCTCGCCACCGGCGACGCGCTGTGCACCTTCAATCCGATCTACGGCCAGGGCATGGCGGTCGCCGCGCTGAGCGCGGTCGCCCTGCGCCGGGCCCTGGCCGACCCGAAGCGCACGGCGACCACGCGGGTGGTGCAGAAGGCGCTGTTCGACGCCTCACGCCAGGCCTGGGACATCTCCGCCGGAGCGGACAAGAAGATGCCGGGCGCGACCGGCAACGCCATGGGTTCGCGCGCGGTGGACAAGCCGGTGGGCTGGTACCTGGGCCGTCTGCAGCAGCGGTACGGCGGGGACCCGGTCGTCGGGGCGGCGTTCCGCTCCGTCCTCACGCTGACGGCGCCGATGACGGCACTGTTCGCTCCCGCGGTGGCCCGCGCCGTCCTGTTCGGCCCGATCCCGTGGACGCCGCCCGAGCCGCCGATGCGGCGCGAGGTGTAGCACGCGTCGACGCGTACCGCCCGGTTCGGATGAGCCGGGACTGCCACCCGCCCGGTGCGCCCCCGAGCTGGGCGCAGAGCCATGTCGCACGGATCCAGGGGCCTTGCGGGTCGCCCCGCCCTTTTCGGCCCGATCGGGTGGTGTCGGCAGCGCGGCCTCAGCCGCCTCTTCGCCCCCGATTCCGGTGGAAGCGCCTACGGAGCGCGGTCCTCGTTTCGGCCACTCTCGCCGCACACCCCTTCCCAATGGTTTAGACCAATGGTAGGAATGATCACTCACACGACCCACGTGATCACCCTGAGCAAAGAAGGGTCTGCACATGGCTGAGCCCGATCCCGAGCAGGTGGCCGCGGTACCGCTCTACCTCCGGGTCGCCGCCGCCCTGCGGGACGACCTCACCGACCGGCGCATCGCACCCGGCAGCCGACTGCCGTCCGAGCGCTCACTCGCCCATCGCTACCACGTCAACCGCCAGACCGTCCGCAGCGCGCTCCAACTGCTGCGCGAGGAGCGGCTCGTGGTGACCGACCGGCGCGGCACGTTCGCCGTCGGAGCCGAACCGCAGGCACACGTCCCGCTGCTGACGGCCCGCCGTCAGTCCTTTCCCGGAGGTGCGCAGGCGGCCGACGCGCTGGTCCGGGCGGCCCTCGCCTGGGAGGCGCCACCGGCGGCACTGGGGGGCCGACTCGCGCTCGCCCCGGGCGAACCCACGCTTGTCCACCGGCATGTGGTGCTGAGCCCCCGCGGGGTGCCGCTGCAGCGGTCGGTCTCCTGGTTCTCCCGGCCCGCGCTGGCGGAGATCCCCCAGCTCGCGCGCTACCGGCGCGGGCAGGACACCGCCCAGCAGCCGGATCTGCGGCTGCTCTACCACTGGATGCACCAGGCCGGGCTGCGGCTGACCCGCCGCGAGTCGATCGCCGTGCCCGGGGGTCCGGGTACGGGAGTCGGGGCGACCGGCGCGGCCCGGCTGGTCGTCCACCGCGTGGTGAGCGACCAGCACGGCCACACGCTGGAGATCACGGACATCGACTTCGCCGCCCAGACGGCCGCCTGGACCTACGAGTTCAGCGCCTGAGCCGAGGGGGCGCGGGCCTGCGGGGGGGCGGAGTCGGCCCGCGTCGCCCCATGCAGGCCCGGCCCTCGGGCCCGGCCGGCCCCCTACACGATCCCCTCGGCGAGCTCCGCCTCCTCGCGGGCGCTGCCGTACGTCGAGGGGGTGCCGTACGAGCGGCGGGCGACGTACCACCACACACTGGCGAGGACGAGGACGACGGCGAGCGCGATGACCGCGTAGTTCATGGAGTCGACGGTCACCGGCGACTTCTGCGGCAGGCAGAACAGCACGGTGACCACGGCCACCCAGATCACGGCGGTCCAGCCGATCGGCCGGCTCCAGCGGCCGAGGTTCCAGGGGCCAGGGGTGAAGCGGTTGCCCGCCCGCAGGCGCAGATAGATCGGAATGGCGTAGGCGGGGGTGATGCCGATGACGTTGATGGCCGTCACCGCTCCGTAGGCCGTGGCCGAGTACAGCGAGGGCACGGCGAGGAGGGCGGCGACCGCGACCGAGAGCCAGACCGCCGGGACCGGGGTCTGGGTGCGGCTGCTGACCTTGCGCCAGAGCGCCGAGCCGGGCAGCGCGTTGTCGCGGCTGAAGGCGAACACCATCCGGCTCGCGGCGGCCACCTCCGCGTTGCCGCAGAACAACTGGGCGACGATCACCACGAGCAGCAGGGCGGTGGCGCCGCCGGAGCCGAGCGCGTCCAGGAGGATCTGGGCGGGCGGGACTCCGGTGGCGCTGTTCTGCGTGCCCGCGTAGTCCTGGATGGCGAAGGTGAGTCCGGCGAGCAGCGCGAAGCCGGCGATCCAGGAGACCCAGATGGCGCGGACGATGCCCTTGGCCGCGCTGACCGAGGCGTTGGAGGTCTCCTCGGAGAGATGGGCGGAGGCGTCGTAACCGGAGAAGGTGTACTGGGCGAGGAGCAGACCGACGGCCGCGACGTAGAACGGGTTGGCCCAGCCGGTGTCGTTCACGAACTCGGTGAAGACGAACTCGGCGGACTGGTGGCGGTCGGGGACGAAGGCGAGGGCGCCCACGATCACGGCGACGCCCGCCAGGTGCCACCAGACGCTGATCGAGTTGAGCACGCTGACCAGGCGGACACCGAACAGGTTGAGCACGGCGTGCAGGAGCAGGATCGCGAGGAAGATCAGGAAGGTGGATCCGGCCGTGGGCACGATGCCCCACTGGAGGTTGAGGAAGGCCCCGGTGAAGAGGGCGGCGCCGTAGTCGATGCCCGCGATGGCGCCGAGCAGACCGAGCAGATTCAGCCAGCCGGTGTACCAGCCCCAGCGGCGTCCGCCCAGCCGGTCCGCCATGTAGTAGAGCGCGCCGGACGTCGGGTAGGCGCTGGTGACCTCGGCGAGCGCCATGCCCACGCAGAGCACGAACAGGCCGACGCCCACCCAGCCCCACATCATCACGGCGGGGCCTCCGGTGCCCAGGCCGAAGCCGTAGAGGGTCATGCAGCCGGAGAGGATGGAGATGACGGAGAAGCTGATGGCGAAGTTGCCGAAACCGCCCATGCGGCGGGCGAGGACGGGCTGGTAGCCGAGCTCTCTCAGCCGGGCCTCGTCGTCCTGGCCCGGTACGGACGTGCGTATGTCGTCGTCGACGGGGACGGTGCGGGACATGCCGGAACCTCCGGGGGAAGGGGTGAGCGGGGAGTGAGCGGGGGTGCGATGCGAGAGCGGGGCGAGCGAGAGCGGGTCAGTGGGCGAGGCAGCGGGCGCGGGCGCGCAGGAAGACCTCCTCGGCGAGGGCCCGGTCGTCGGGGCGCGCCGTGCGGTACGCCCAGGGCAGCACCGTGTAGTACGGCCCCATGGCCTCGAAGACCCGGGCGGCGTCGTCGAAGTGCTGAGCGCCGAAGAGCGCGTGGGCCAGGTGGTTCAGATCGAGGGGGGACGCCTCGGTGGTGGCGCAGAAGAGGAACCAGCTGTCCAGGGCGCCCCTGGCCTCCCGGACGGCGTCCTCGGCGACCCAGTGCAGGTCGAGCGCGCGCTCGTGGCCGCTCTCGCGCCGGTAGCGCTCGACCCGGACGTAGAGCGGGAGGGCGTGGAGGGCGGAGCCGACGGGAGCCGTCGAAGCCGCCCACCGCGCGTAGTTCAGGGCTTCGGAGAGCGGCCCGCGCCCTCGCGCGTAGAAGAACTGGAGCATGCGGTGGTGCGCCTCCCGGTTGTACGGGTCGCGCTTCTCGGTCTCGGCGAGGAGTCCCCACGGTCCGGGCGGGAGTACGGCGGCGGGCGGCTCCGCCCGGTACTCCTCCCTGTCCTGCTGTCCGTCCAGCGGGGCGAGGGCGAGCAGGCAGATCCACGGCACCGGGTCGGCGGGTGACCGTTCGGCGGCGGACCGGCAGGCGTCCCATGCCGTCCGCCACAGTTCACCGGTGCGGGGGTGGGCGGCGCGATGGGCCCGTACGGCGCGTTCCACGGCGACCCGCGTGTGCATGACGACGGCGGCCGCGCTGTCCGGCTGCTCGGCGCGCCAGGCGTGGACGACGTCGGTGCCGGCGGCGACGGCGGCGAGGACCTGGGTGCGCCGTGTCCAGGCGGACCAGTCGGACGTCTCGTCGAGCAGCCGGGCCATCGACAGCCAGCGGCCCGTCCGCACGTCCTGGACGGCGTTGCGCAGGGCGTGGTCATGGCCCGCCGGGTGGTAGACGGGCCGGAAACCCTGTCCGCCCCTCACGGAGCGGGAGGTGCTGTGGGCGACATGGTTCCTCGGTGGGGGTGGAGGGGTGGTCAGTCCCCGGCGGGCGTCCCGGCCGTTGATCGGCGATCACTATAGAGCCCGTTGGACGATCGCGATCCACTTTCGCTCCTGATCGTAACTATTCCGCCACTGACCGAATTTGACATTGAGTCAGCGACGGAGAAGAAGGGAGGCGGTCCGTGCCGTGACGGCTTGACGCGTCGCCGTGGGGTGCACCAGGCTTTCCGCTTTGTCGATCACTCTGGCAGGTCGACGCGGTTCGCGGGTTCAAGGACGGGAGTACGACGATGACGGGGCCGGTGCTCGCCGTCGACCAGGGCACCTCGGGGACCAAGGCGCTCGTCGTCTGTCCCGAGCGCGGGGTCATCGGCACGGGATCGGCGCCCGTACGGCCCCGGTATCTGCCGGGCGGCCTGGTCGAGGTCGATCCACAGGAGCTGTACGACTCCGTCGTCGCCGCCGGGCGCGCGGCCCTGGCCCGGGCGGGCACCCCGGTCGTGGCGGTGGGCCTGGCCAACCAGGGAGAGACCGTCCTCGCCTGGGACCCGGCCGACGGTGAGCCGCTGACCGACGCCCTGGTCTGGCAGGACCGCAGGGCCGCCACGCTCTGCGAGGAACTCTCCGTACACGCGGAGGAGTTGAAGAAGTGGACCGGACTGCCGCTCGACCCCTATTTCGCCGCGCCCAAGATGGCCTGGATCCGTCGCCACCTCACCGGCGCCGGTGTGGTCACGACCAGCGACGCCTGGCTCGTGCACCGTCTCACGGGTGAGTTCGTCACCGACACCGCCACCGCCGGCCGCACCGGACTCCTCGATCTGGACACGGCGGCCTGGTCCGGCCCCGCCCTCGACGTCTACCGTCTGGGCGGGGAACGGCTGCCCCGGGTGGTGGACTCGGACACTCCGGTCGGCACGACCACCGCCTTCGGTCCGGCGCTGCCGCTCACCGGCCTGCTCGTGGACCAGCAGGCGGCGCTCCTCGCCCAGCGGGTGACCGAGCCGGGCGCCGCCAAGTGCACGTACGGCACCGGGGCTTTCCTGCTCGCCCAGACCGGCCCGGTCCCGCGCCGGGGCGACGCGGGGCTGGTGAGCTGTGTGGCGTGGCGGCTGGCGGGCCGGACGAGTTACTGCCTGGACGGGCAGGTGTACACGGCGGCGTCGGCCGTGCGCTGGCTGACCGACCTGGGAGTGCTGTCCGGCGCGGAGGACCTCGACGCCGTGGGCGGAACGGTGCCGGACACCGGTGGCGTCACCTTCGTACCGGCCCTGGCCGGGCTCGCCGCGCCGTGGTGGCGCGGGGACGTGCGCGGCTCACTGCACGGACTGGGCCTGGACACGACCGCCGGGCATCTGGTGCGCGCCCTGTGCGAGGGGATCGCCGCACAGGTGGTGGAGCTCGCGGGAGCGGCGGCGGCCGGGCTCGGCACACCGCTGACCACGCTGCGGGTGGACGGCGGGCTCACGCGGTCCGCGCTGCTCATGCAGACCCAGGCAGACCTTCTTCAACTGCCGGTCGAGGTGTCGGCGTTGCCGGACGCGACCGCGCTCGGCGTGGCAGCGGTCGCGCGGCTCGGTCACGATCCCGCGCTCGCGGTCCACGAGGCCGTACCGGAGTGGAAACCGTCGGCCGTGTACGAGCCCCGGATCAACGGCACGGAGGCGAGCGAACGCATGGGCCGGTTCCGTACCGCCGTGACCTCGCTCCTCGACGGCTCCCCGGGAGCGTCGCGCGCATGAAGCGGGAGGCTGGGACGGGCGAAGCGGTGGCGCGGGGAGTGGTGACGCGCACGGGGGTGCTGCCGGACACCTCGGCGCCCGGGGCCGCGTACGACGTCGCCGTCGTCGGCGCCGGAGTGGTCGGCTGCGCGCTGGCACGTGAACTGGCCCGCCACTCGCTGCGGGTCGCGCTCGTCGAGGCGTCCGGTGATGTCGGCGACGGCACGTCGAAGGCCAACACCGCGATCCTGCACACCGGTTTCGACGCCGTGCCCGGCTCGCTGGAGGCGCGTCTGGTACGGGACGGGTGGCACAGGCTCGGCGCGTACGCCGAGGAGACCGGCATCCCCGTCGAGCCCCTCGGGGCGCTGCTCGTCGCCTGGGACGAGGAGCAGTGGGCGGCGCTCCCCCACCTCGCCGAGAAGGCGGTGCGCAACGGCCACCGCACGACCCGGCTGATCGGCGCCGACGAACTCCGTTCGCGGGAGCCTCACTTGGGCGCCGGAGCGCTGGGCGCGCTGGAGGTGCCCGGGGAGTCGGTCATCTGTCCCTGGACGACCACGCTCGCGTACGCCACGCAGGCGGTCCGCTCCGGGGTGGACCTGCATCTCGACTGCCCGGTCGAGAAAGCCCGTCCGGGAGCGCCGCACCGGTTGATCACCCGGCGCGGGGTGCTGCGCGCCCGGTACGTCGTCAACGCCTGCGGCCTCCACGCGGACGAGTTCGACGCGCACTTCGACCGACGCGACTTCACCGTGACACCCCGGCGCGGACAGCTGATCGTCTTCGACAAGTTCGCGCGCGGCCTGGTCCGGCACATCCTGCTGCCCGTGCCGGGCCGGCTCGGCAAGGGTGTCCTGGTGGCGCCCACGGTCTACGGGAACGTGATGCTCGGGCCGACGGCCGAGGACCTGGACGACAAGACGGCCACCGGCTCGACGGCCGAGGGCCTGAGTTCGCTGCGCGCCCAGGGCCGCCGGATCCTGCCCGCCCTCCTGGACGAGGAGGTCACCGCCGTCTACGCCGGTCTGCGTGCCGCCACCGAGCACGACGACTTCCAGGTGACGGCGCACCCCGGGCTCCGGTACGTCACGGTCGGGGGCATCCGCTCCACCGGCCTCACGGCCTCCCTCGCCCTCGCCGCCCATGTCGTGGAGCTGCTCGCGGAGGAGGGGCTGGAGCTCGGGGCGGCGCGCACGCTCGCCCCGGTCCGGATGCCGAACCTGGGCGAGGCGTTCCCCCGCCCGTACCGGGACGCGGAACTGATCGCGCGGGACCCGGAGTTCGGGTCGATCGTGTGCCCCTGCGAACGCGTGACCCGAGGGGAGATCCGGGACGCGCTCGCGTCGACGATCCCGCCGTCCACGCTCGACGGACTGCGCCGGCGGACCCGGGCGCGCGGCGGGCGCTGCCAGGGCTTCTCCTGCGGGGCGACGGTACGGGCGATGTTCGAGGAGGCGAGGCCGTGAATCCCGCCGTGGGCCGCCCGGCGGACTCCGCCGCGCACCGCTCGCCGAACCTGTCCGAGGCCCGGTCGGGGAACTTCTCCGTGGCCCGGTCGGTCGATGTGCTCGTCGTCGGCGCGGGGCCCGCAGGGCTCGCCGCGGCCGCCCGGCTCGCGGCGGCGGGCGCGGGCCGGATCGAGGTCCTGGAACGGGACGAGGAGGCCGGCGGGGTACCGCGCCACTGCGCCCACGACGGCTTCGGCGCCACCGGGCGACGCCGCCCGGTGGACGGACCTGCGTACGCGCGCCGCGCGGTCGCGGCGGCGGTACGGGCCGGGGCCGTGGTGCGTACCGGTGTGATGGCCACCGGCTGGGCCGGGCCGCTCACGCTGGACGTCACCGCCTCCAGCGGCCTGGAGACGATCACGGCGCGCGCGGTCGTGCTGGCGACCGGCGCGCGGGAACGCCCGAGGAGTGCGCGGCTTGTGCCGGGGTCGCGGCCGGCGGGGATCCTCACCACCGGGGAGCTGCAGTGGTCGCTGGTGCGGTACGGCGTGCGCGGGGAGCGGCTCGGCCGGCGGGCGGTGGTCGTCGGCGCCGAGCCGGTCGCCCACCACGCGGTACGGGCGCTGCGCCGGGCGGGTCTCGAGGTGGCGGCGATGGTGACGGAGGAGGGGCGCGGGCCGCGCCGTTTCGCCGCCGTGTCCGGCGCCACACCCCCTCCGCTGCTGACGGGGGCCACGGTGACGGAGCTGCTCGGCCGGGGCCGCCTCGCGGGCGTGCGGGTGCTGCGCGGCGACGGGCGCGCGGGGACGATCCGCTGCGACACCGTGGTGTTCACCGGGGACTGGATCCCCGACCACGAACTGGCGCGGTCCGGTGGGGTGTCGCTGGACGCGGGCACCCGAGGCCCCGCCGTCGACGGTTCCCTCCGCACCACGGCGGCGGGGGTGTTCGCCGCGGGCAACGCCCTGCGGGGCGTCGAGTCGGCGGGGACGGCCGCCGCCGAGGGACTCGCCGCGGCGGAGGCGGTACTGCGCCGGCTGGCCGGTGATCCATGGCCCGAGGACGGCGTACGGATGGTGGTCGAGCGGCCGCTGCGGTGGGTGGTGCCGAACCGGATCACCGACGGGTCTCCCGGGCGGCCCTTCCTGCTGCGTACGGACACCCCGCTGAACCGGCCCGTCGTGTGCGTCGCCCAGGACGGCCGGTCGCTGCACCGCGTGACCCTGGAGGGCCGGGTCTGGCCGTGGCGTTCGGTGCTCCTGTCCTCGGCTTGGACGCGCGAGGTGGATCCGGCGGGCGGACCGGTGGTGGTGAGCTCCGGTCCGTAGGGGGTGTCTTGCGTCAGAGGCCCTGATCCGTCCGTAGCGTCAGAGGCCTGGTCCTGTGGCATATGTGCCGCGCCGTTGACCCCACTCCCCCGGCAACCTCATGCTCATGACAGGAATTCCGTCTTCCGACACGGAGGTGTCATGGTCCGGCGCACGCTCAGATCGCTGCTCTCCATGGTCCTGCTGGTGGTCGCCGCCCTCGCGGGCACGGTCGCCACATCCGGTACGGCGCATGCCGACGAGTGCTACACCTGGGGCCGCACCCTCTCCTCCGGCATGTCCGGGCCGGATGTGACCCAGCTTCAGATCCGGGTGGTCGGCTACCCCGGGTACGGTGCCGTGCTCGCCGTCGACGGCGCCTACGGCCCGGCCACCAAAGCCGCCGTGACCCGCTTCCAGCAGGCGTACGGACTCACCGCGGACGGCGTCGCCGGCCCCTCGACCTTCTCCAAGCTGTACGCGCTCCAGGACGCCGACTGCACGCCCATCCACTTCACCTACGCCGAGCTCAACAAGTGCAACAGCGACTTCTCCGGCGGCGCCGTCAGCGCGGCCACCGCCAAGTCCAACGCCCTGCGCGCGATGTGGAAACTGGAGGCGATGCGCCACGCGCTCGGCGACGTACCGATCTCCGTGAGCAGCGGCTTCCGCTCGTACGCCTGCAACTCGGCGGTCGGCGGCTCGTCCGACAGCCGGCATCTGTACGGCGACGGCATCGACCTGACCGGCTCGCCCTCCTTGTGCACCCTGGCCAAGCAGGCCCGCAACCACGGCTTCAACGGGATCCTCGGGCCCGGCTACCCGGGCCACGGTGACCACGCGCACGTCGACACCAGGGCCTCGCGCTACTGGTCGGCGAGCAGCTGCGGGATCTGACCCGCTCGGCCACACTGGACGGCATGCCGGACAAGCGCAGCGCTGGGCTCCTTCTGTTCCGCAGAACCGCGGACGGGGGGATCGAGGTCCTCATCGGCCATATGGGCGGACCGTTCTGGTCGTCGAAGGACGTGTCCGCCTGGTCGATCCCGAAGGGCGAGTACGGCCACGGGGAGACGCCCGAGGCGGCCGCCCGGCGCGAGTTCGAGGAGGAGCTCGGCCTGCCGGCGCCCGACGGTGAACCGATCGCGCTCGGAGAGGCGCGCCAGGCGAACGGAAAGACCGTCACGGTCTGGGCGGTCGAGGCGGATCTCGACCCGACCCGGATCGTGCCTGGCACGTTCACCATGGAGTGGCCGCGCGGCTCGGGCGTCATGCGGGAGTTCCCGGAGATCGACCGGGTCGGCTGGTTCACGCCCGTGGCGGCCGCTCCGCTTCTCGTCTCGGGCCAGCGGGTCTTCCTCGACCGCCTCGCCTCGCACCTGGAGGGGCGGGAGGAAGCCCGAAGCCGATTGTCAGACCCGTAGGAGAGGGTGGGAGGCGCCAACCTGTCGAGAGGGAGCCCGACATGACCACGATCACCGCCCGTGAACGCGCCGCCGCCCAGGCGTACCTTCGTCTGCTGGAGTCCACCCAGGCGGTCCTGACCGACCCTCGCCTCGCTCCGTACGCCGGGGCGATGCTCACCCACCCCATGGCGGAGGCGGACGAGGCGCTGCGGGCCGCCGGCCTCTCCGGCAACGAGGCGCATCTGCTCCACCTGGTCTCGTCCCTGCGCGCCTCCCCCGCGGCGGACAGGGGCAGGCTCCCTTAGCGAGGACGTGCGGCGTGGGGCCGCCGAAGGGCGCGGTCAGGCTCCGCCCGCGGCGTCCGGTACGGGCTGCCGCGGGCGCCTGCCGAGGAGTTCGGCGAGGCCGCGCCGGGTGGCGGCGACCACCACCCGGTCGCCGGGCGCCAGCATCCGGCTGGGATCGAGCTGCCAGAGGAGGCCGGCGCCCGGGCGCCCGAGGGGCGCGGAGCCGGTGGCGAGGGCGATGACCCGCCAGGCGCCGGGGCGGAACGCTTCGGCGACCGTGCGGTCCGCGAGGAGGGGGTTGTCCGCCACCTCCACGGCCGCGAAGAGCAGGACCCGGCGCTCGACCGGGATGGCGCCCAGGATCTGGCGGCCCATCATCGCGCCCGCGAACGCCGGTGCGGCCAGGTGCGAGACGCTGCGGCTGCGGGTGAGGGCGTCCGGGTGGGCCGTGCGCAGGGTGCGGTGGACGGCGGTGGCGAAGTCGTCGTCGTACAGGCGCAGGGCGACACGCAGGTCGGGTTTGACCGAGCGGGCGTAGAGCGCGGCCTCCAGGTTGGTGATGTCGATGCTGGTCAGGGCGAGCAGAGCATGGGCGCGGTGGACGCGCGCGGCTTCGAGGACGCCCTCCTCGGTGACGTCCCCGATGACCGTCGGCACACGCAGCCGGCGGGCCAGCGCGATGCCGCGCGCCTCCGGATCGGACTCCACGCAGACGACGGGGATGTCCAGTCGGCGCAGCCGCGCCAGAACACGCGTACCGACCTTGCCGAGCCCCAGGAGCACCACATGGCCGGAGAGGGTGCGCGGCGGGCGGCGCAGCGAGGTCGCCGTGCGGAACGTGCCGAGGGCTTCGAGGAGCGCGGCGATCAGGACGGGCAGCAGGAGCAGCCCCACGAACCCGGCGAGGATCTGCAGCACCTGGCGGCTGGTCGCCTCGCCGACGGCGGGCTCGCCGATCGCGAAGATGTCCAGGAGCGTCAGATAGGCGGCGTGCAGGGGATGGTCACCGGTGGTGAGCCAGGTGGCGAGGGCGATGCCGCCGACGGCGGCCGCCACGCCCGCCAGGGACCAGCGCAGCCGTCGCGAGAAGAGCGAGGCGACGGGCAGGGCGGAGGCGCCGAACCGGTTCGCGGACAGGGTGGGACCGGCGTAGCTGATCGCTTCGAGGGCGACCGTGCCGCGGCCGGGGGCCGCCGCGACGGCCCGGTCGTCGGGCAGGAGCCGCGGGCCCTCGTCGCCGCTGTGCTCCGAGCCCTCGCAGCCGGCCGGGTCGTTGGTGGTCGCCGACAGCAGGGCGAGCGTGCACAGCCCCGGGTCGGCGGCCTGCCCGTCGGTGGACGGGGGCCGTTCGACGGCGTGCAGGAGCAGGCCACCGGCCTGGACGACCTTGCTGGTGCCGGCGACGGCGGTGGCGGCGAGCGCCGGGGCCGCGGTGTCGGCGTCGGAGAGGACGGTGGTCGTGGCGTCGAGGAGCTTGGGATCCAGGCAGGGCTCGGCGACGGCCGCGGCCTGGTCGAGCAGGGTCTCCAGATGCTGGCCGAGCTTGCGGTTGTACAGGCGGATGACCAGACGCAGCCGGGGGTTGAGACGCCGGGCGGCGAGCGCGGCACGGATGTTGGTCTCGTCGTCGTCGTGCACGAGGGCGAGGGCCGCCGCCTGCTCCACGCCCGCCTCAAGGAGCACCGTGTCGTCCACCTCGGCCGTCTCCACCACCCGGATGGAGCGGCCGGGGGTGGCGCCGCGCTGTTCGCCCACGGTGCCGCGGATGACGGCCGCCGTCACCCGGCCGAAGAGCGCCTGGGCGAGGCCCTGCCGGCCGGGGGCCTGCCGCTCGGGCTCCCTGGGAGTGGGGACGAGCAGGGTGATCCGTTCGCCGTAGACGTCGTGGAGCTCGCCCGCGAGCCGGTGGGCCAGCACGTCGTCACCGCAGACGATCATGTGGCCGACGGGGGCGGGCCGGGGCTGCCGGTCGGCGGCCCGGGGCGCGGGCCCTCCGAAGGGCACGCCGGGCGGACCGGCGACGCCGGAGGCGCGCGGTGCGCCGGGCTCCGCCGGAACCGGGTTGCTCTGGTACGGGAGTGATGCCACGTCACCAGCATGCCCTGCCCCACTGACACCCCGTGACCCCACTCGCCCCGCCCCTGCGGCGCGCGCACTTCGCACCCCTCCTGCACGCGCCGCCGCCCCTCCGGTGCCCGTCCGGCCCGCCCCCTCCCGTACACGCGCGGCCGCCCCTCCCGTACGCCCGGCCCCCGCGTCGGAGCCGTCGACGCCCGTCCCTGCGCCGGGGCCGTCCGGCTCCGGCCGTACGCCGGTCGGCGCACTTCGATCTGCGGGTACGGCCGCCGCTTCCTACGGTGGCTGAATGATCGTCACGTCAGCTGTCCGTCATGCCGCCGCCGGTACCGCGGCGCTGCTGCTCGTGCTGCCGGCCCCCTCGGCCACGGCTTCCTCCGTCACCGAACCCACGCCTCCCGTCGCCCGTTTCATCGACGCGGCCCGTCTCCATCTCAACGGGACCCAGGTCGAGCCACTGCCGGGCGCGCCCGCCCTCCCGTCCTCCGTCTCCGCGCGGTCATGGCTGGTCGCCGACGTCGCCACCGGCGAGGTGCTCGCGGCGCGCGACGCCCACCGGCGGCTGCCCCCGGCCAGTACCCTCAAGGCCCTGTTCGCCGTGACGGCGCTGCCGCGCCTCGACCACGATCGGCTGCACACCGTCGCGGAGTCCGAGCTGACCGGCATCGGACCGGGCAGCAGCCTCGTCGGGGTGCGGGCCGGATACACGTACAAGGTGTCGGACCTCTGGAACGGCGTCTTCCTCAGCTCGGGCAACGACGCGGTCCATGTGCTGGCGGCGATGAACGGCGGATGGGCTTCCATGGCCCGCCAGATGCAGGTGAAGGCGCGGGCCCTGGGGGCGTACGACACGCGCGTGGTGTCGCCCGACGGCTACGACGCTCCGGGGCAGGTGTCGTCCGCGTACGATCTGGCGGTCTTCGGCCGTGCCGGGCTGCGGGACCCGGCGTTCATCCGGTACTGCTCGACCCCCTACGCCCGGTTTCCGGCGGGGTCCTGGTCGTACGGCATCCGCAACACCAACCGGCTGCTGACCGGGGCGAACGGTGTGGCGCGCTATCCGGGGATCATCGGGGTCAAGAACGGCTACACCAGCGGCGCGGGCAACACCTTGATCGCCGCCGCGCGCAGGGGCTCGCGGACGCTGGTGGTGTCGGTGATGAATCCCCGGTCGGGCGGCGGGCTCGCCGTCTACGAAGAGGCTCGTGCCCTGCTGGACTGGGGATTCGCCGCGGCGGGCCGGGTCCATCCGGTGGGCTCCCTGCGGCCCGAGCCGCTGAAGGCGGGGCCGGCCGGTGAGGCCCAGCAGGCGGGCCCGGCGGCGGGAGCACCGAAGGCACCGGGCGGGGAGCCCTCAGGGCCGCCCGCGCCGGCGCGGGCGGCCGCGGCGCCCGAACCGGCGAAAGCCGAAGCGGCGCCGAGGGACGCGGCGGTCGCCGCGGCGGCGAACACCGTGCCCCCGGAGGCCGTACCCTCCGGTCCGTGGGCCGGGCTCCCGCTCGCGCTGGTGGGCTCGTCCCTCGGAGCGGCGCTCTCCCTGTGGCTGTGGCGGCGCCGGTCGACCGGACGGGACGACGGCGGGGCGTGACGGCCGTACGAGAGCGCCGCGCGCCGGCGGTGGCCGGGGCGCGGCGCTCTCGTACGGGTCACGCGGGGAGACGTCCCGGCGGCCGGTGGGTCACTTGCCGAGCGAGCGCTTCAACTGCTCCTTGTTCATGGAGGAGCGGCCGTGGACGTTCTTCTTCTGGGCCTCGGCGTACAGCTGGTCGTAGGTCGGTCCCTCCGACCCGCTGTGCGAGCGCTTCCCGCCCCGCCGGGAGGACGACATGTCCTCGGTGGACGTCTTGCTGGCGGTCTTGGACTCGCCCGAGCGGGCGCGTTCCTTGTTGACCGTGCGGGCGGCCATCTCCTCCGCACGCTTCTTGCTCGCGCCCCGGTCCTGGGCGCTCTCCTTGATGTGTTCGTACTGCCGTTCCCGCTTCGGACTCGATCCGCGAGGCATCGTCCGTTCCTTTCCACCGTGCATGAGCTGCATGAGCGGTCTGTCGTCGGTCTGTCGTCGGTCTGCCGTCGGTCTGCGTCGGTTCGTGGAGCCGCGCCGTCGATCCGGCGGACCCCACGACACATTTGCCCTTTTCGCCCGCTTTCACGCGCCGAGGTTCACGCGTCCAGCGGTTGACGGAGTGCCGACTTTCCCTCGGACCAGGCGTCGACCAGGGCGTCGCCCAGCCGGTCCTCCAGCAGGCCGGTGGCGCGGATCCCGAAGGCGATGTCCGCCGCGAGCTCCGGCTCGTCCTCGAGGAGGCCGTCGACGACCTCGCGGCGTACCAGCTGCTCGTGGACGGCGTCCGCCTCCACGTGTTCCTCGTAGAAGCGGACCGCCGCGGGCCCCGCCCCCGCCCGTTCGAGGGCGAGTGCGAGCCGGGAGGAGCCGGGCGACGAGGTGATCTCGACCGCCGCGAAGTGACCGACGAGAGCTCCGCGCAGGGCGCGGTGCAGGCCGAACAGCGACATGAGGTTGACGGTCGCCAGGGTCCGGGCCCCGGCGGCGTCGACATAGCGACCGTACGTCGTGTCCAGTCCGAGGTCGGCCATGAGTTCCGCGAACAGACGCGCGTGCATCCGTTCCGCTCGACCGCAGCCGAACTCGTCGTACTCCACCGCCACCATGGACGCCTTGGCACGCCCCCGCAACCGCGGGATGACCCAGGCGTGGGGATCGGCCTCCTTGAGGTGGTAGACCGAGCGCAGCGCCGCGTACTCCCGCAACTGCCAGAGTTCACCCCGTTCCACGAGGAAGTGCGAGGCGCCGGTGCCGCCCACCGGCTCGACGAGGATCTCGCCGAGCGCCTCCTCGACGTCGTCGGTGGTGCCGCACTCCTCCCGCAGGGCCGTGTGGAAGACCGCCTCCAGACGGGCCCTCAGCTCCAGCAGACGAGGGTCCCACTCCAGCTCGTCCGCCACCCCGGGGAAGCCGCGGTAGTGAAGTTCGTAGCAGAGGTGGAGGGCGAGGTGGAGGTCCTCGCCGTACGGGTCGAGGCGTGCGGTCGCGGCGGCGTCGGGGAGCCGGTCGGCGTCGCCGCGCAGATACACCAGCACCGCCTCGGACACGTCGCCGCGGGCGGCGGGCAGCCCGGGCGCGGTCATGGCCGGATCCGCGTTCCCGGTGGCCGTCTCGGTCACACTGCTCATGTTCTCGTCCTCGTCTTCGTCGACCAGTGGATCACCAGGCGCAGCAGGCAGACCAGCGTGACGCCCCACACCGCAGCGAACGCCCAGACCAGGACCGGCGCCCCGGTCACGACCGCGGAGACCAGAAGGGTGAGGGCGAGGGCCCCCGACAGTGCGGTGCCCACGGCGGCCATGCGGTCACGGCGGTCCCGCCGGTCACTTCCGTCACGTTGGCCACGACGGTCACGTCCGTCACGACGGTGGGTGCCGGCCGGCTGCCCGCTCCCGCGCCGCGTGGTCCGCGGTCCGCGCTCCGGCGGCCGTTCCGGTGACGCGTCCTCTCCCGGCTCTGGTCTCCACTCTCGCCCCAGCTCCCGTTCGATCTCGGCCAGGATGCGCCGTTCGCGCGGTGAGAGCCGTACCTCCTCCATCGCCGACACCTCCTCGGGTCCTCGCCGTCCGGTCCGGGTCCGTCGTCTCCGCGGATGGAGGTCCGGGCCGGGCCGGTGCGCGGGAGGCGGAGCTCCGGCGATCCTCATCCGTTCTGCAGCGGCGACTACCCGGAGAAGCACCGTTCAGACACATCCCGGCCCCCGGTCACCCTCCCCACACAATCTGACAATCACCCCTCGCGGGTAGAATCCTGAGCGGACACGATGATTCCGGACGACCGTGCGGTGCAGGGACGGAGGAGCCGTGACGACGACGCCCGCGGCGACACCTCCAGGGGCCGACAAGGCTCGGTCCGGCCAGGACAGCACCGGCCGCCTCCGCGCGGAGAACCGCCGACTGCGCGCCGAACTCACCCGCCGGCACCTTCTGGACCTGGCCACCGGCGTCCTCGCCGCCCAGCTCGGCGCCTCGCCCGCCGACGCGGCCGCCCACCTCGACGCCCTGGCCCACGCCACCGGTCTTGCGGTCGAGGACCTCGCCGCGGACGTCGTCAACGCCGTCGCGGGACCGTCGCCGCACCCTCCGGTGGTGTCCGGAGCCGGAGTGACGGCGCCGGAGAACCCGCCGGACGACGGCGCGTCCCGAGCCCTCGCGGACCATGTCGTCGACGCCCGCCGTGCCCGCCGCACGGTGGCGGCCGCCGAGACCGCCGACACCGTCGGCGAAGCGGCCCGGACCCTGCTGGAAGGCGGCCTGTCGCCTTTCGGAGCGGAGAGTCTGTGGCTCTGGCGCTGCGTCGACTCGGGCTGTCTGCGGCTCGCCGGACACGCCGGTGTGAGCGCGGCCGAGGCGGCGTTCTGGCAGTGGATCCCCCCGGCGGGACCGGCCCTCTTCCACGAGGTCCTCGCGGACGGGTCCGCCGCCTGGCTGGAGTCGGGGCGCGACGACGTCGTGCTGCCCGGCTCCGGACCGCGCGCCGCCCGGGCGCTGCTCCCCCTGCGCCTGCGCGGGGCGACGGTCGGCCTCGCCCTGGTCTGCTGGCCCGGGCCGCAGAGCCTCGACCCCCCGGTGAAGCGGGCGCTGATGGGCCTCATGGACGTGGCGGGCACCGTCCTGGACGCGGCCGAGGCGGCGCCGCCGGCCACCCCCGTACTCGCCGACGTCCTGGACGCGCTGGTCCATCCGGCGATGCTGCTGCACACGCCGCCGTCGTCGACGGCTCCCACGATCGAGCACCTCAACGAGGAGGCCGTGGAGGCGCTGGGGGCCGCTCCCCCTCCCGAGGACCGCTCCCTCGCCCTCGCCCTGCCCGGGATCCACACCGATCTCGCCCATCTCGCGCGCCGCGCCCACCGCAGCGCGCGGATGCAACGAGCGGCACTGCTGCCCCTGTCGGACTTCTCCGAAGGGGGCTCGCCGCACCTGTTCGACGTACGGGTGCTGCCGGCCGGTCCCGAGCGGACGGTGGTGCTGTGGCACACGGCGAGCGACGCGGGTCTCGCGACCGGGCGGGCGGTCGCCCGTCTGCAGAGCGTGGCCACGTTCCAGGACAGCCTCACCGGCGGGGAGACCATCTGGTCGGAACAGGCGTACGCGATCTTCGGCATGGCCCGCGCCGAGAAGCCCGTACCCCTGCTCGGGCTGCGCGGCCGGGTGCACCCGGAGGACGGCGTGGCGCTGACCGGGCTGCTCAAGACCCTCACCGAGCGGCGCACGGGGGCGCAGACGGTGCTGCGGATCCTGCTGGACGACGGGACCGTACGCCATGTGCGGGTGGCGGCCGAACCGCTGCTCGACGGGCGGGCCGTGAGCGGGATCGCCGGGGTGTACCAGGACGTGTCCGCGAGCCGCCGGACGGAGGTGGCGCTCAACGCGACCTTCGACCATCTGACGGCCGTACAGGGCCGTGCGGAGATCCGGCACCAACTGGCCCTGCAGCTGCAGCAGGCCATCGTGCCCGAGGTCGCCGATCTGCAGGAGCTGCCCGGTCTGCTGGCGGCGGCCCGCTACCGGCCGGCGGCGGAGGAGTACCGCGTCGGCGGCGACTGGTACGACGTCCTCCCGCTGCCGAGCGGAAAGGTCCTGGTGGCGGTCGGCGACATCGCCGGCCACGGCATCACGTCCGTCAACGGCATGGTGGCGCTCCGCAACGCCCAGCGGGGGCTCGCCTTCACCGGCAACTCCCCCCGCTGCCTGATGCGCTGGCTCAACGAGGTCACCCTGCACACCAGCGGCCACCCCACCGCCACGGCCGTCTGCGCGCTGTACGACCCCGCCGACCACGGCATCGTCTGGTCGAGCGCCGGGCATCTGCCGCCGCTGCTGATCCGGGACGGGAAGGCGCGGCTGCTCGACCCCCCGCACGACGTCCTGCTGGGCGCGGTGCCGGCGTACGAGTACGAGGAGCGGCACGCCAGGCTGAAAGCGGGCGACACGCTGCTGCTGTACACGGACGGGCTGATCGAACGGCGCCACGACGGCCTCGACGAGGGACTCGCACTGCTCGTCGCGGAGGCCGAACGGCTGAGTCGCCACTCCCTGGACGAGCTGGTGGAACGGCTGTTGAGCGCGGCCGCGGGGGACACGGACGACGACACCAGCATCGTCGCGGTACGGGTGCGCTGACGGGTCAGGGCCCGGGACCGCGGTCGGGGCCGCAGCCGACGCGGATGCCGGTGCCGGTGCCGGTGCCGGTGCCGGTGCCGTGAACGTGGTCGCGGCCGCCGCCGGAGTCGCCGAGCGCCGTGGCCGGTGTCAGGACGGAAGCCACTGGCGGACCTTGGTCATCAGCTCCTCCGCGTCGACGGGCTTGGCGATGTAGTCGCTGGCGCCCGCCGCGAGGGCCCGGGCGCGGTCGCCCGGCATCGCCTTCGCCGTCACGGCGATGACCGGCAGCTCCGCGCGGCCCGGGAGCTCCCGGATGGCCTCGGTGGCGGCGTAGCCGTCCATACCGGCCATCATCACGTCCATCAGGACGAGTTCCACCTCGGGATGGCTGCTCAGCAGGTCCAGACCCGAGCGGCCGCCGTCGGCCCGCAGAACGCGGACGCCGTGGCCCTCCAGCACCTCCGTGAGTGCGTAGACGTTGCGTACGTCGTCGTCGACGACGAGCACGGTCCGACCTGCCGTACGGGGGTCGGGCGCGCCCTCGGGGAGGGGCCCGGGCCGGCCGGTGGACTCGGCGCGGCCGCCTTCGACGGCGTCCGGCCCGCCGTCACGCCCCGGCAGCTTCCCGAGCCGCGGCTCGGGAAGGAAGAAGGTGAAGACGCTGCCGCGCCCGGGGGTGCTTTGGACATCGATGGCGCCGCCGAGCAGCCCGGCCACCTCGCGGCTGATGGACAGGCCGAGGCCGGTTCCTCCATAGCCGCGCACGCCGGTACCGTCGCCCTGCTGGAAGGCGCCGAAGATGCTCTCCAGACGCTCGGGCGGGATCCCGGTGCCCGTGTCGCTGACCCGGAAGGCGAGGGCGGAGCCGTTCTCGCGCATACGGGGCGGCAGTTCGTCGCCCTCGGCGCGGTCGATGGTCAGCTCGACGCGGCCCTTGTCGGTGAACTTCATCGCGTTGGAGAGCAGATTGCGCAGGATCTGGCGGAGCCGCGACTCGTCCGTGGTCAGCTCGTCCGGTACGCCCGGCCCCACGGTGACGGAGAACTCCAGCTCGCGCTCGTCGGCCACCGGGACGAAGGTCGCCTCCAGATACTCAAGGAGCTGGTGCAGCGCGAAGGGCTCGGGCCGGATCTCCATCTTGCCCGCCTCGACCTTCGACAGGTCGAGGATGTCGTTGATCAGCTGCAGCAGGTCCGAGCCGGCGGAGTGGATGACCTCGGCGTAGTCGACCTGCTTCTCCGTCAGGTTCCCCTCCGGGTTCTGGGCGAGCAACCGGGCCAGGATCAGCAGGCTGTTGAGCGGCGTGCGCAGCTCGTGGCTCATGTTGGCGAGGAACTCTGACTTGTACATGGAGGTACGGGAGAGCTGCTGGGCACGCGCCTCCAGCTCCTGGCGCGCCTGCTCGATGACGAGGTTCTTGGACTCGATGTCCTTGTTGCGCTCGGCGAGCAGCGCCGCCTTCTCCTCCAGTTCGGCGTTGGAACGCTGGAGTTCCTGCTGGCGGGCCTGCAACTCCTCGGAGCGGGAGCGCAGTTCGTCGGTGAGCCGCTGCGACTGGCCGAGCAGCTCGTCCGTGCGGAGGTTGGCGACGAGCGAGCTGACGACGGCTCCCGCCGTGTCGACGAACTGTTCGAGGAAGTCGCGGTGGATGGGGGTGAAGGGGTGGAGGGAGGCGAGTTCCACGGCGCCCAGGACCTGGTCCTCGACGACGATCGGCAGGATGATCAGCATGCCCGGTTCGCCGTGCCCGGCGCCGGAGGCGATGGTGGCGTAGCCGGGCGGCACCCGGTCGACGACGAGGGTGCGCCGGTCCCGTGCCGCCTGCCCGACGAGCGACTGGCCGAGGCGGAAGCGGCGGGGCGGGTCGCCGGGGTCCTCCGGGGCGCCGTACGCCGCGGTCATGACGAGTTCGGTGCCCCGTTCGTCGTGCTGGGCCAGGAAGAAGGCGCCGTACTGCGCGGCGACCAGCGGCGGCACCTCGGTCATGATCAGTTCGGCAATGTGGGGCAGGCCCCGGGTGCCCTGCATGAGGCTGGCTATCCGGGCGATGTTGGTCTTGAGCCAGTCCTGTTCCTCGTTGGCGCGGGTGGTGGCCCGCAGCGACTCGACCATCGCGTTGATGTTGTCGCGGAGGTCGCCGACCTCGCCGGGGGCTTCGACGGTGATGGAGCGGGTGAGGTCACCCTCGGCGACGGCGCTGGTCACCTCGGCGATGGCGCGGACCTGACGGGTGAGGTTCCCGGCGAGCTCGTTGACGTTCTCGGTGAGCCGCTTCCAGGTCCCCGAGACCCCTTCGACCTCCGCCTGGCCGCCGAGCTTTCCTTCCGTACCGACTTCCCGGGCCACGCGGGTGACCTCGGCGGCGAACGACGACAGCTGGTCGACCATGGTGTTGATCGTGGTCTTGAGCTCCAGGATCTCGCCCCGCGCGGAGACGTCGATCCGGCTGGTCAGGTCCCCCTGGGCGACGGCCGTGGTGACCTGGGCGATGTTCCGCACCTGGTTGGTGAGGTTGTCGGCCATGGAGTTGACGTTGTCGGTGAGGTCCTTCCAGGTGCCGGACACCCCGCGGACGGTGGCCTGGCCGCCGAGTTTGCCCTCCGTACCGACCTCGCGGGCGACGCGGGTGACCTCCTCGGCGAAGGAGGAGAGCCGGTCGACCATCGTGTTGATGGTCTCCTTGAGCTCCAGGATCTCGCCCCGCGCGTCGACGCGGATCTTGCGGGTCAGGTCGCCGCCCGCGACGGCGGTGGCGACCTGTGCGATGGACCGGACCTGGGAGGTCAGGTTGTCGGCCATGGTGTTGACGCCCGAGGTCAGCTCCTGCCAGACGCCGTGCACCCGGGGTTCGCGGGCCCGCCCGCCGAGGAGGCCCTGCCCGCCGACCTCGCGGGCGACCCGGGTGACCTCTGAGGTGACCAGGGAGAGCTGATCGACCATGTCGTTGTAGACGACCGCGATCTGCCCGTGGATGCCTTCGGCGGCTTCCGGCAGACGTACGGAGAGGTCGCCGTCCCGTACGGCGGTGAGTCCGGCCAGCAGTTCCCTGAGCCCGTACTCGCCCGGGCCGGCCGGCTCGGCGGGCCCGGCGGCGGGAGTGGTGCGGGGAGATACGTCCATCACGGCCTCGCGGCGACGCGGGAGCGGTACGGGGTGCACCGCGGTGGCCCGGTTCGCATTTCCACTCTAGGGCTGCCGAGTGGATCAGGCCGGGCGAGCGGGCCCGGCGTCGGGCGGTGGTGCCTGCCGCGCCGTCCGGCTGAGGAGGGCCCCGTCGGCCTCGGTGACCCGGTGGCCGCCCTCGCCGCCGTCGGCGGCCCTTTCGGCCCTGCCGGCCCGTTCGGCCGTGCCCGCCCTGTCCGCCCGTTCGGCCCCGTCCGCCCTGTCTCCGCCGTCGGCTCCGGGTTCGGCCGCCCGCCCCAGGACGTCGACCTCGAACCAGACGGCCTTGCCCCTGGAGCGCGGCAGGCAGCCCCAGGCCGCGGAGAGCCGCTCCAGGAGGTACAGCCCGTGTCCGGAGGACCGTGCGGGCCGGTGCGGTCCGCGGGGGTGAGGGGGTTCGGGGTTGATATCGCTGACCTGGACCCACAGCCGGCCGTCCGTGCGGTGCAGGTACAGCTCGTAAGGGGCGCCCCCATGGGTGTACGCGTTGGTGACGACTTCCGAGACGAGGAGCAGGGCGTCCTCGGCGGCGGTCTGCCCCGGGGCTCCGGCCTGCCCGAACCACTCCCGCAGCGCCTGGCGCGTGAGATCACGGCACTCGGCCACCACGCCCGGCCCGCCGGTCAGGGGGAACCGCCGAGCCCGCGCCGTCTCGCGCTGCTGTGAGGGCTTCATACGTGGCCGTTTCCCGCACATTCGGTGTCAATTCATCCCAAAAGGGAATCTCTCCCTAAGGACTCTCGAACGACGGCCTTTCGGCGTCCTCCCCCGGACGGCGAAGGGCTGCGCCACCCGTCGAGGGAGCATCATGTCCACTTCGCACATCGCCCGACCCCAGTCCGCCGCCCCGGCTGCCGCCACCTTCCCGGGGGCCGCGCCACGCGAGCCGGCCGAGCCGGCCGAGGTGCGGCGGCGGGCGCTGGACGGACTGCCCGAGATCGACCGGCCCACCGAAGTGAGCACGGCCGACGCCCAGACCCTCTCCCTGGCGCTCTTCACCCGTTTGGAGGCACTGGAGGAGGGCACGGCGGAACACGCGTACGTCCGCAACACCCTGGTCGAGCTGAACCTCAGCCTGGTGAAGTTCGCGGCGCGGCGCTTCAAGAACCGGGCGGAGCCCACGGAGGACATCATCCAGGTCGGCACCATCGGCCTGATCAAGGCGATCGACCGGTTCGAGACCAGCCGTGACGTGGAGTTCTCGGCGTTCGCGCTCCCCACGATCGTGGGCGAGATGAAGCGCTTCTTCCGGGACACGAGCTGGGCCGTCCAGGTGCCGCGCCGGCTCCAGGAGCTGCGCATCGAGCTGGCGAAGGCGATCGACACGCTGGAGCAGGACCTGGGCCGCCGGCCGAGCCGCGCCGAGCTGGCCGCGCACCTCAGGGTCGACGAGGCGAGCGTGGCCGAGGGCGAGCAGGCCGCGAACGGGTATGTGGCGCGCTCCCTGGACACCCCGGCCGGTGACGAGGAGACGTCGCTCACGGCGGGGGCCCGGCGCCTGGGCGAGGAGGAGCGCTCCTTCGAGCTGATCGACTCCCTGGAGTCGCTCAAACCGCTGATCGCCCAGCTCGACGAGCGGGACCGGCGGATCCTGGCACTGCGCTTCGGCGACGAACTCACCCAGTCGGAGATCGGCGAGCGGCTCGGCCTCTCCCAGATGCACATCTCCCGGCTGCTCGCCAAGATCCTCGGCGAGCTCAGGACCGGCCTCCTGGAGGACGCCAAGGAGGGCACGGACGCCTGAGGCGACGCCTGGAGCGCGGTCTCACGTACCTCCTGGTCACACATACCCCCTGAAGGGCCGGAGCGGCGAGAGCCGCACCGCCCTTCCTCAGGGGTCCGCGGAGCGGTCGATCTCCAGCCAGACCACCTTGCCGCCCTCGCGCGGTTCCGACCCCCAGTCCCCGGCCAGCCGGTCGAGGACCATCAGGCCGTGCCCGCCGGGAAGGGAAGCGGACCTGGGCAGGCGGCGCGTCGGATGGTCGGGGTTCGCGTCGGCGACCTCGACCCGGAGGCGTTCGCGCGTGTGGCGCAGGACCAGTTCCTCGGGGCCGCCTGCGTGGAGGCAGGCGTTGGTGACCACCTCGGAGACCAGGAGCAGGACATCGTCCACCCGCTCCCGCGCCTCCTCGGTCGCGGCCGGCGTCCAGCCCCAGTCGGCCAGCGCCTCGGCGGTGAAGTCGCGGCAGCGCGTCACGACACCTCGGGTGCCGAACAGCAGGAGCCGTCGAATCTGGCCCTCGTGTTCCCCGACGGCTTCGCCGGCCGTGGCTTCCTGGTCCATGAGTGCCTCCGCCCTCGCGCGTCTACCCGCCCGCCCGCCGGTCCGCCAGTGCCTCCGCGACGTCCTCGTACACCCGGAAGACGCTCCGCGCCCCGGTGATCTCGAACATGCGCGCGACCGGCGGGCGCAGCCCGGCCAGCTCCACACTCCCGCCCGACTCCAGCGCGTGGAGGCGGGCCTTCAGCAGCACGTTGAGACCCGAGGAGTCGCAGAACGTCAGAGCCGAGCAGTCGACGACGATCCGGCGCGCCCGGCCGGGTCGGTCCGGTGGACCGGCCCTCGCGCCGGGGCCGGTCGCCCGCCCCGTACCGTTCGTCTCCTCCAGCGCCGCCCGCAAGGTGTCCGCGGTGTCGTGGTCGAGCTCCCCCCGGAGGGTCAGCACCACGGAACCGGGCTCCTTCCCGGAGACGGCTTCGACGGCGAACCTCTCGGCCTCCATGGGTCACCGCCTTCCCTTCGCGTCTTCACGCGCCTCACCGGCCTCTACCCACCCAACGGCGCGAAACTCGACCCTTGCCTCGAATCGACCAGGAAGCGGTGACGGATCATTTCCCGACGACTGGGTACCCGCATGGCTCCCGCCCCTGAACCTCGGCATGGACCTCAGCAGGACGGAGTACCGGCCATGAACCTGATGGAAGGCCCGGCCCGGAACAACGCCATCCGGACCGGCTCGCACGACACGGCGTCGGACCCGAACCGCCTCTCCGCCGCGGCACCCGCCCCGGCCGGGAGCCGCGGCCGGGACCGGGCGGGAGGGGCGCCGGAGAGCCTGCCGCCGGACCACACCCAGGCCATCCTGGAGACCACCAAGCAGGTGGCCGCGCTGCTGAAGAAGTCGGGCTGCCCCTTCGCCCTGGTGGGCAGTGTGGCGGTGTACGCGCACGGCATTCCGGTCAGACTGCAGCACGACACGGACTTCGCGGTGCGCCGCGAGGACGCGGAGGCGGTCGTCCGCATCCTTGAGGAGAACGGCATCGAGATCATCGAGCCGCCCGAGGACTGGCTCGTGAAGGCGCGCACCCGGGGCGAGCAGATCGACCTGATCTTCTCGCTCGCGGACCGCCCGGTGACGACGGAATTGCTCGACCGGGCCCAGCAGTTGCCCGTCGACTCCGTGCACATGCCGGTACTCGCCCCCACGGACCTGGTCAGCAGCCGGCTGGCCGCGCTCTCCGAGCACCACTGCGACTTCGGGGCGCTGCTGCCCGTCGCCCGGGGCCTGCGCGAGCGCGTGGACTGGGACCGGGTGCGCAGGGAGCACGGGGACGCCCCGATGCCGGACGCCTTTCTGTACCTGCTGGAGCGGCTGGACGTGATTCCCGGGAGGGAGGCCACCGATGAGGGACGGTGACGAAGACGAGTACCTGATCGCCCATCTGCGGGACCGGCTCGCGGGCGACGAGGTCGCCGAGCTGGGTGTACGGATCGAGATGCGCGGCGGCGCGGTGCTGCTCTCCGGGACCGTGCCCACCGCGGCGCGGCGGGACCAGATCCTGCGCATCGCGCACGAGATGCTGGGCGGGCATCCGGTCCGCTCCGATCTCGTCGTGGTCTGCGCCGACGCCCCGGACCGTTCCGAGGAGCTGCTATGAGTACGAGGACGGAGGAGCGGAGCGACGTCCTGCGCGTGGCGGCGGTCGGGGACATCCACTTGGGGCCGGACAGTCATGGCCTGTTGCGGCCCGCGTTCGAGACGCTTTCCGATCGAGCGGACCTGTTGCTCCTGGCGGGTGATCTGACCTGTCACGGGACCGTCGAGGAGGCCGAGGTCGTGGCCGGGGAGGTCGCCGGTCTCGGCGTGCCCGTGGTGGCCGTGCTGGGCAATCACGACTATCACTCGGACCAGGAGACGGGCGTGATGGACACCCTGCGCTCGGCCGGCGTCATCGTCCTGGAGGGTTCGGCGGCGGTGCTGGCCGTGGCGGGCCACAAGATCGGGGTGGCCGGTACGAAGGGGTTCTGCGGCGGCTTCGCGGGGCGCAGCGCGGGCGAGTTCGGGGAGCCCGAGATGAAGGCGTTCGTGCGCTACACCCGGCGCAGCGCGGTCGGGCTGCGCCATGCGCTGGAGGAACTGGGCGCCGACGGCTGCCGGGTGAGGATCGCGCTGACGCACTTCGCGCCGGTGCCGGACACGCTGGCCGGGGAGCCGCCGGAGATCTATCCGTTCCTCGGCAGCTATCTGCTGGCGGAGGCCATGGACGAGGGCGGCGCGGATCTGGCCGTGCACGGCCACGCCCACCTGGGCACGGAGCACGGGATGACGGCGGGCGGGATCCGGGTGCGGAACGTGGCCCAGCCGGTGATCGGCCGGGCGTACGCCGTCTATCACCTGCCGCTCGACGGCAAGGCGTCGGCGGACGGTGAGGCCGCGAGGGGCGTCCGGGCGCCGGAGGTCGCCGCAGAGGCCGACGGTGGCCGCGCGCGGGGGCACCGGCAGTCCACCGGAGCACCCGAACCTGCGTCCCGCCCCCACTCCGAGGGTGTGCGCGAGCCGGTCGGGCGCACGGGCGGCGACGGCCGGCCGGGGGCGGTGACGAGTCCCGACGTGAGGCCGGCACCGGGCACCTCCGCGCGGCCGGGCGGGCGTTCGACGCCTGGGAAGGACGCGGGGTCGTCGTGACGCCGCGGCCGACGCCGACCCCGGCCGGGCGCGGCGAGCTCGGCAGGCGCGGCACGAACCGGGCGACCCGGAACGGACGAGAGCGCCTCGGCGGCGCGCGGTCCGTTCGGGATCGGCGCGAGCGCCTGGGCAGCGCGCGGTCCGCTCGGGGCGGGCGCGGCGGGTGCCGGGGCCTCAGGAGGGTCCGGGCGGTCCCGGTTGGGGGCCGGGCCCTCCTGAGGGGGCGGTCAGGCGCCGGGAAGGCTTTCCAGCGTCTTGCGGGGCGCGCGGCTTCCCGTGCCGACGTACCGCTCGGCCGCGTGCACCGCCTCGCGGGCGGTCCGCTCTCCCATCAGGACACACAGCGTGTACGCCGTGTCCTCGAAGCGCCTGCGCGTCGACAGGTCCCCCGGCCGTGCGAGAACCACTCGCTCCTGGGCCCGGTAGTGCCGGAGCAGCCGGTCGATCATCTTCTTGTCGGGCAGCAACATCTTGTCCTCCTGGCACGCCCCCCTTCCCTCCATCGCTCTATAGTCCGGTCGGACGCTCATCTGCGCGACCCGTTCGGACACACTCCGTAGTGGAAGGTCTGTCCCATGAACGCGAGCGAGGCCCTGAAGGTGGTCGTCACCGGCGCCACCGGCAATGTCGGTACGAGCGTGGTCCGGGCACTCTCCCGGGAGCCGCGGGTCGCCTCCGTCCTCGGACTGGCCCGCCGCAGGCCCGGGTTGACCCTCCCCAAGACGGAGTGGGCCGAGGTGGACCTCTCACTCGAACGCGACGAGCCACGGCTCGCCCAGTACGTCGAGGACGCCGACGCCGTCATCCATCTCGCCTGGCGTTTCCAGCCGACCCATGACCCGGTCGAGACCTGGAAGGCCAACGTCCTCGGCTCGCTGCGCGTCTTCGACGCGGTCGCGGCGGGCCGGGTGCCGGTCCTGGTGCACGCCTCGTCGGTCGGGGCGTACTCCCCCGGCCCCAAGACGGGCCCCGGTGTCTCGGAGTCGTGGCCGACGCACGGCTGGCCCGGGGCCGCGTACACCCGCGAGAAGGCATACCTCGAACGGGTCCTCGACACCTTCGAGCGCGACCATCCGCTGACCCGGGTGGTGCGGATGCGGCCGGGCTTTCTCTTCAAGGAGGAGTCGGCGAGCGAGCAGCGCCGGATCTTCGCCGGCCGCTTCTTCCCCGGCGCTCTGCTCCGCCCCGAACTCCTGCCGCTGGTCCCGGAGTTCGAGGGCCTGCGCTTCCAGACGCTGCACACCGACGACGCGGCCGACGCCTACGTACGGGCGCTGCTGCGCGACGTCCGGGGCGCGTTCAACCTGGCGGCGGACCCGGTGATCGACGCCGACACGCTGGCCGGGCTGCTGGACGCCCGGACGGTCAGGGTCCCGCGGAGCGCCGTGCGCGGCGCGCTCTCCGCGGCCTGGAAGCTACGGGTCGCGCCCGCCTCGCCCGACCTCTTCGACGCGGTGCTGCGGCTGCCCCTGCTGGCCACGGACAGGGCGCGCCGTGAGCTCGACTGGGAACCGACGGTGAGCTCGGTGGAGGCCGTACGCGCCTTCCTGCGCGGCGTACGGGCGGGCAGCGGCGACGCCACGGCTCCGCTCACCGGTCGCCGCGTCGGCTGAGGCGGCCGGCGCGACCCCCGACCCGTTTCGGCCCCTCGTCGCCGGGCACTCGCCCGCACGGCTCGGGGCGTCACAGCGACGGCGCCGCGGCGAGAGGGCGTCGAGAAGGAGGTGTCCCATGCGGGCGCTGACATGGCACGGCAGGCGCGACGTCCGGGTGGACACCGTGCCCGATCCGAAGATCGAGGAGCCGACGGACATCATCGTGGGCATCACGTCCACCGGCATCTGCGGCTCCGATCTCCATCTCTACGAGACGCTGGGACCGTTTCTCGATCCCGGGGACATCCTGGGGCACGAGCCGATGGGACGGGTCGTCGAGGTCGGTCCCGAGGTCACGTCGCTCGCGCCGGGCGACCGGGTCGTCGTCCCGTTCAACGTCTCGTGCGGCGAGTGCTTCATGTGCGGGCGCGGCCTGCACTCCCAGTGCGAGACGACGCAGGTGCGCGAGCACGGCAAGGGCGGCGCGCTGTTCGGGTACACCAAGCTGTACGGGCAGGTGCCGGGCGGCCAGGCGCAGTACCTGCGGGTGCCGTTCGCCGACCGGTTGCCGGTGAAGGTGCCGGAGGGCCCGCCCGACGAACGGTTCGTCTATCTGTCGGACGTCCTGCCGACGGCGTGGCAGGCGGTGCGGTACGCGGACGTGCCGCCCGACGGCTCGGTGACCGTCCTCGGCCTCGGGCCGATCGGGGACATGGCCGCGCGGATCGCGCTGCACCAGGGCGCCGGGGTGGTCATCGGCGTGGACCTGGTGACCGAACGGCTCGCCCGGGCCGCCGCTCGCGGGGTGACCACCGTCGACCTGCGCGAGCACGGGGCGGGGCTGGCCGACGTCATCCGGGAGATGACCGGCGGCAGGGGCACCGACGCGGTGATCGACGCGGTCGGCATGGAGGCCCACGGCTCACCGGTGGCGAAGGCGGCCCAGCGGGTCACCGGAATGCTGCCGGACCCGGTCGCCCAACGTCTGATGGAGTTCGCCGGGGTCGACCGGCTGCAGGCGCTGCACACGGCGATCGACATCGTGCGGCGCGGCGGGACGATCTCGGTCGTCGGGGTGTACGGCGGCATGGCGGACCCGCTGCCGATGCTCACCCTCTTCGACAAGCAGATTCAGCTGCGGATGGGTCAGGCGAACGTACGGCGCTGGGTCGACGAGATCATGCCGCTCCTGGACGGCGGGGATCCGCTGGGCGTGGAGGGCTTCGCGACGCATGTGCTGCCGCTGGAGGAGGGCCCGTCGGCGTACGCCACCTTCCAGGCGAAGGAGGACGGGATGGTGAAGACCCTGCTGCGGCCGTGAAAACCGGCGAGGGAGGCGGAGGGAACAGTGGCAATGTTCCCTCCGCCTCCCTCGCCTCAGGCGTCCGCCCCGGTCCCGGGCGGCGCGCTCAGCCGTCGCCGTCGCCCGCGTTACGCCGGTCGCGCCGCAAGCGGCTGCGATGGCTCGTGTCGCAGAACGGGGCGCGGAGCGTGCGCCGGCAGGTGCACAATGCGACCACGGGGCGCTCGCACAGCGTCACGGTGCCGTCCGGCATGACGATCTCGACCGGCCCCTCGACCAGGAGCGGTCCGCCGGTGACCGGCGTCACGCGCGGAACGTCCGCAGCCGGCTCCCTCGTTCCGGACATGGTCCCACCACCCTTTCTCGGCTCTGACACCCCGAGTGCCCGCTCGGCGGCGGGCCATGCGCGGCACCGTTCCCGGCGCCCGGACGGCGAGTGCGCGAGGCGAATCGGGGTAGCCGCGACCCGTCACCACCTGGCCCCCGAGGGGCATGCGCAGAGAGGCGACGTCATGAGCAAGGCCAAGGGCAAGGCCCAGGAGATGAAGGGCAAGATGAAGAAGGCAGTCGGCGGCGCCGTCGGCGACCCGGGGATGAAGGGTGAGGGTCGCGCCGAGGAGGTCACCGGCAAGGCCAGGTCCAAGGCCGCGGAAGCGATGCGGCGGATGAAGAAGCACGGGCACGAGTAGCGAGCGCCTCATGGCCTCCCTCGCCGATGCGGCCGAGTCGGCTCCGGTCCGCGACGGGCGCGCCGTGGAACTGCTGGGCCTGTCCCTCCAGTTCGCCGGACGGGACCCCATCGCGGTACCGGTGTCTCCACCGGGCACGGCAGCTCCGCCCTTCACGCTGAAGGAGGGCACGGAGTGCCGCGCGGTGGTGCACTTCCGTGTCGACGGACCGTTCGTGACAGGCCTGAAGGTTCTGGACGTACGCAGCAGGTCCGGCGCCGAGGTGGGCGTCCGGGAGGTGCTGCTCGGCGACTTCCGGCGGGGTGGACCGTACGAACTCGCGCTTCCCCCGGAGCGCGTCCCCAGCGGACCACGGGCCCGCGGACTGTACGACGTCTACGCCGCGCTCGTCGACGGCGACGGCCACGTCCTCGACCGGCGCGACTACCGGTTCGAGATCAGGAAGGACTGGTGACGCGGGTCCGGGCCGGGAGATGAGGCCCGGACGCCACCGGATGCGGCGCACGCCCCGCGCGTGCGCCGCATCCGGGCGCGTGGGCGGGGTGTGCGACGTGCCGTCGTGTCGGGGCGTCCGGCCCCCTCGTCCGGGAGCCGATGGGCCCAGGCTGGACGGCAGTGCAGAAGACGGGCCGCGGCCGACGGGCCGCAACCGCCGCAGAGGTACGGAGCTTACGGAGGCATCCTGATGAGTCGTGAGATCGTCGCGGGAGTGGACGGTTCGCCGGAGAGTCTCGCCGCGGCCGACTGGGCCGCCCGCGAGGCCCTGCACCGGGGGCTTCCGCTGCGCCTGGTGCACGCGTGGCGGTGGGAGCCGCTCGACATCCCGTTCCTGCCGGACCGGCAGGGGCAGGAACGGACCGCCCAGGACGTGCTGCGGGACGCGGAGGCGGCACTCGCGCGGCGCCACCCGGAGGTGCGGCTGACCGCCGAGGTACTGGCCGACACCCCGGTCTCCGCCCTGACGAGCACCGAGGCGCGGGCGGAACTGCTCGTCATCGGCTCGCGCGGACACGGGGCGGTCGCCGGGTTCCTGCTCGGCTCGTACGGACAGCAGATCATCGCGGCCGCCACCCGTCCGGTGGTGGCCGTCCGCTCCCGTGACGGCGGCAGCGGCAGCCGGGCCGAAGGCCGGGGCGGTGTGATCGTCGTGGGGCAGCTGGGCGGGCCGGAGGACAGCGCCCCGGCGCTGCGCTTCGCCTTCGAGACGGCGGCGGCGCGAGGAGCGTCCGTCCGGGCGGTACGGGCGTGGAGCCTGCCGCCCCTGTTCGCGTACAGCCCGGGGTCGCTGGCGCTCGCCGACGAGGCCGGCGGTCTCGTCCCGTACGAGGAGAAGGCGCTGCGCGAGGCCCTCGCGCCGTGGCGGGAGCGGTTCCCGCAGGTGCCGGTGGCCGAGCATGTGGAGATCGGGAGCGCGGGGCAGGTGCTCCTCTCGTCCTCGGGTGACGCCCGGCTCCTGGTGGTGGGGCGGCGGGCCCGGCGCGGGGCGGTGGGGCCCCGGATCGGGTCGGTGGCGCACGCCGCGCTGCACCTGGCGCCGTGCCCGGTGGCGGTCGTTCCGCACGACGGGTGACCCGGGTGCGGCCGCTCGGCGTGGTGGGTTGACTCGGCGGATTGACGAGGTGTGTCGAAGGCTCCGGGGCAGGACAGTGTGAGGGGGTGTCTTGTCGATCAGGCCGGATCAGGGAGCGGGGTCTGGTGCATGGGGTCTCCCCAGGCCCGCCAGGGCCGAGGGGACGGATCGCAAGGCGGAGGAGGGAGCCAACGCGGTGGGGGCGCCTCCCGTGCCCGCAGGGCTACGGGGGAGTCGGCGACCGACGGCAACGCGGCGTGGGGCCCCTCCCGTGCCCGAAGGGCTACGGGGGAGCGGTGCCAGGGCACGCGAGCCCGGCCTGATCGGCAAGACACCCCCTAGTGCCGTCGCCCCGGCGGCTCTCCCCCGCGCCGGACCGTCCGGTGTCCTGAAAGAGAGCGGAGCCCATGCACCACCACGACGATCGCGTCCCGTACGACCGGCCGGCCAAGGGCGGCGGCCGCCATCGCAGAGGGGGTGGTGCGGGACGGCACGCGCGCCGGGCGACGTCCTTCCGTACCGCTGTGACCATGGCGGGTACGGCCGCGGCCGTCCTCACCGTGACGACGGGCGCCTACGTGGCGTCCCACGGCGTCCCGGCCGACGCGGCCGGGCGTACCACCGGGCTCCGGGCCGCTGTCGCGCCACCGGCCGGGAGCTCCACCCCGTCGGCCCCGGCGCCGGGCGGGAAACCTCCGGCGGCCCCTGTCACCCCTTCGGCCGTATCCTCCGCGTCCGTCTCGGCCGGCCGGTCCTCCGCGCCCGCCGAGAGCCCCGCGCCGACCCGGCGGGAGGTGACGGCCCGCACCGCGCCCACGGCCCCGGCGCGGCTGCGTGCGATGGCCGAGGCCGAGGCGGTACCGGCGAACCCGGCGTCGCCGGGGCAGATCGCGCGGTACGTCGACCGGGTGATCTCCCTCGCCAACACCGAGCGGGCGAAGGCCGGTTGCGCGGCGCTCCGCTCCGACGCCCGGCTTCGCTCGGCGGCCCAGGCACACGCGGACGACATGTCCGAGCGCGGCTACTACGACCACAACAGCCCCGAGGGGCGGAACGCGGGCGACCGGATCACCGCGGCCGGGTACTCCTGGTCCACCTGGGCCGAGAACATCCACCGCGGGCCGAAGACGGCCGCGCAGGCGATGCGCGAGTGGATGGAGAGCGACGGACACCGGCGCAACATCCTCAACTGCTCCTTCAAGGACATCGGCGTCGGGGTGCGGTTCAGCCCCAATGGCCCTTGGTGGGTGCAGAACTTCGCCGCCAAGCGGTGACCACGGCACTGCGGGTGGCGGTGCGGGTTCAGGACGACGGGGTGGCCAGTTTCTGCACCCACACCGTGCCGTCCGGTCCGGGGACCGCGGCGACCCCGGTGTCCCGGTAGCGGCAGTCCAGCATGTTCCGCCGGTGCGCGCCGTCGTCCATCCAGCCCGCGAAGACGTCGGCCGGGTCCGTCGTCCCGCGCGCCAGGTTCTCGGCCCAGCGGCTCCACGGATAGCCGGCGGCCGAGATCCGCGCGTCCGCGAAGGCGCCCTCGGGGCTGCTGTGGGCGTAGTAGCCGCGCCGGACCATGTCCCGGGCGTACGCGCGCGCGGCCCCGGTCAGCCGCGGGTCCGTCCGCAGCGGGGCGCAACCGGCTTGCGCCCGGCGCTGGTTGACCAGCCGGTTGAGTCGTTCCTCGACGGTCGGCGGCTGGGTCCGCGCCGGCGTCGCGGAGGCCGGTACGGGTGTCCGGCTCGCCCGGGTGGCGGTGCTCGGCGACGGCTCGGCGGGGGCGGTCGTGGGAGCCGGGGCGGGGGCCGCCAGGGCCGGGGCGGGCTCCGGGGTACGGGCCGGCGGCGGTGACGGGACGAGCAGGATGACGCCTCCCAGAGCGCCCAGCGCCGCCGCGCCGGCGAGGACGGCCCGCCGTGCCGTACCACGGGCCCGGCCCCGCCCTCGTACGCCGCGTGCGGTCGGCACGGGACCCGGCAGCCCCTCCCCCGCCACGGACGCGCCCGGTGCCGGACCGGCCCAGGCGACCGTCTCGGTCGCGGCGACCGGCGGGTGCGGTGCCCCCTCGACTGCCAGCAGGGGTGTCACCAGGCCGAGGCCCACCAGGAGCCCCTCCGCGGGGGCGAGTCCCGAGCGGGAGCCGGCGCAGGCGTCGCAGGCCTCCAGGTGACGGGCGACGCGTTTGCGCCACACCGGCGCCGGTCGGCCGTCCCATCCGGCGACGACCTCCGCCAGACCCGGGCACGGCGGGGTGGCGGCGAGGGCCCGGACGACGGTCCGGCCGGTCTCGAGCCGGCCCTTCATCCGCTGGACGCGGACCGCGGCGTGCTGCGGGGTGACGCCGAGCGCCTCGGCCAGTTCGGCGCGGGTCAGCTCGCCGGTGGCCTCCAGCCACCACAGGGCGAGGAGTTCGCGGTCGCTCTCGTCCAGCCAGCGGGTGGCCTCGGCCACTTCGCGGCGCTGCCCGGAGAGCCCCAGCCGCAGGATGGTGAGGTCGGTGAAGTCGGAGCCGGGGTCGGCGATCTCGGACACCCGGTCCAGGCCGGGCAGCGGGCCGTTCTGCCGTTCGCGCCACCGCCTGCGGATCTGGTTCATGGCGATGGCGACCAGCCAGGAGCGGAACCGCGCGGGGTCGCGCAGGCCGGACAGTCCGTCCAGGGCCCGCAGCAGGGTCTCCTGCACGACGTCGTCGACGTCGGCGTGGCCGTCGAGCGCGCGGCCGACGATGTTGTGGACGAGCGGGAGGTGGTCGCGTATCAGCCGTTCCCGGGCGTGCGCGTCCCCGGCCGCGGCCGCCGCCACCAGGCCTGCCGTGGCGTGCTCGTCGCTGTGCATGTGTCTGCTCCCTCGTCCCTGGGTCCGTCCCCGTGGTGAGGAGACCCGTGGGAGGGGGCGCGATAACGGTTATGGGCGGCGGTCGGTCAGGTGGGTGAGGGCGGCCGGTACGGCACGACCGCCGCGTTGCCCGCCCGTACGGCTTCGACGACCGCTTCGTGTATCTCGCGGCTCTCCGGCTCGGAGGCGCACGGCACCGGACTGCCCGACATGGTGAACCAGTCGGACGCGCCGCTGTACTGCACGGCCACGCGTGCCTCACCGTCCGCGTAGGTGGTGTGCACGGTCACGTCACCGGTGAGCGCGCCGGCCTCCTCGGTCAGCACCCCACCACGCCCGGTATAGACCCCGGCGGTCGTCCATGATGCCCAGCTCATCCATCCAGGTTCACACCCGGACGGCCCATCCGCCACCGACAGGGCCGCCCCGGTCCGGACGGAGGTCCGGGCCGGGGCGGGCCACGCGTGTGCGCCGGGATCAGCCGAGGCTGGCGATGGCCTCGTTGAAGGTGGCGGACGGACGCATCACGGCCGAGGCCTTGGCGGGGTCCGGCTGGTAGTAGCCGCCGATGTCGACCGGGGAACCCTGGACCGCGATGAGCTCGGAGACGATGGTCTCCTCCTGCTCGGCGAGGGTCTTGGCCAGGCCGGCGAAGGCCTCGGCGAGCTGCGCGTCCTCGGTCTGCCTGGCCAGCTCCTGGGCCCAGTACAGGGCGAGGTAGAAGTGGCTGCCGCGGTTGTCGATACCACCGAGGCGACGGCTCGGGGACTTGTCCTCGTTGAGGAAGGTGCCGGTGGCGCGGTCGAGGGTGTCGGCGAGGACCTGGGCGCGGGCGTTGCCCGTGGTGGTGGCCATGTGCTCGAAGGAGACCGCGAGGGCGAGGAACTCGCCCAGCGAGTCCCAGCGGAGGTAGTTCTCCTTGACGAGCTGCTGGACGTGCTTGGGCGCGGAGCCGCCGGCGCCCGTCTCGAACAGACCGCCGCCGTTCATCAGCGGGACGACCGAGAGCATCTTGGCGCTGGTGCCGAGCTCCAGGATCGGGAAGAGGTCCGTCAGGTAGTCGCGGAGGACGTTGCCGGTGACGGAGATGGTGTTCTCGCCGCGGCGGATGCGCTCCAGGGAGAACTTGGTCGCCTCGACCGGGGAGAGGATCTCGATCTGGAGGCCCTCGGTGTCGTGCTGCGGCAGGTACTGCTTGACCTTGGCGATGAGCTGCGCGTCGTGGGCGCGGCTCTCGTCGAGCCAGAAGACGGCCGGGTCGCCGGTGGCGCGGGCGCGGGTGACGGCGAGCTTGACCCAGTCCTGGATCGGCAGGTCCTTGGTCTGGCAGGCGCGGAAGATGTCGCCCTCGGCGACCTCCTGCTCCAGGACGACGGCGCCGGAGGCGTCGACGAGGCGGACGGTGCCGGCCGCGGCGATCTCGAACGTCTTGTCGTGGCTGCCGTACTCCTCGGCCTTCTGCGCCATGAGGCCGACGTTCGGGACGGAGCCCATGGTCGACGGGTCGAAGGCGCCGTGGGCGCGGCAGTCGTCGATGACGGCCTGGTACACGCCGGAGTAGCTGCTGTCGGGGAGGACGGCGAGGGTGTCGTGCTCCTGGCCGTCCGGGCCCCACATGTGGCCGGAGGTGCGGATCATGGCCGGCATGGAGGCGTCGACGATGACGTCCGAGGGGACGTGCAGGTTGGTGATGCCCTTGTCGGAGTCGACCATGGCGAGGGCCGGGCCCTCGGCGATCTCGGCCTCGAAGGACGCCTTGATCTCCGCGCCGAGGTCCGGCACGGAGTCGAGGCCCTTGAGGATCCCGCCCAGGCCGTCGTTGGGGGACAGACCGGCGGCGGCGAGCGCCTCGCCGTACTTCGCGAAGGTCTTCGGGAAGAAGGCGCGTACGACGTGGCCGAAGACGATCGGGTCGGAGACCTTCATCATCGTGGCCTTGAGGTGCACGGAGAAGAGGACGTCCTCCGCCTTGGCGCGGGCGACCTGCTCGCTGAGGAAGGTGCGCAGCGCGGCGGCGCGCATGACGGAGGCGTCGACGACCTCACCGGCGAGGACGGGGACCGACTCGCGCAGGACGGTGGTGGTGCCGTCGGCGGCCACGTGCTCGATGCGCAGGGTTCCGGCCTCGGCGACGACGGTGGACTTCTCGGTGGACCGGAAGTCGTTCTCGCCCATGGTGGCGACGTTCGTCTTCGACTCGGGGCTCCAGGCGCCCATGCGGTGCGGGTGGGCCTTGGCGTAGTTCTTGACCGAGGCGGGGGCGCGGCGGTCGGAGTTGCCCTCGCGCAGGACCGGGTTGACGGCGCTGCCCTTGACCTTGTCGTAGCGGGCGCGGACGTCCTTGTCCTCGTCCGTGCGCGGGTCGTCGGGGTAGTCCGGGAGGGCGTAGCCCTGGGCCTGCAGCTCGGCGATCGCGGCCTTCAGCTGCGGGATGGAGGCCGAGATGTTCGGCAGCTTGATGATGTTGGCGGCGGGCGTCTTGGCCAGCTCGCCGAGCTCGGCGAGGGCGTCGTCGATGCGCTGCCCCTCTTCGAGACGCTCGGGGAAGCTGGCGATGATGCGGCCGGCCAGGGAGATGTCACGGGTCTCGACATTGATTCCCGCGGTCGAGGCGTACGCCTGGATCACGGGCAGGAACGAGTACGTCGCCAGGGCGGGCGCCTCGTCAGTGTGCGTGTAGATGATGGTCGAGTCAGTCACCGGGTGCTCCGCTCCACGTCTGCGTCTGCGAGATTGCTCGACATCAAGATATCTCGTGATCGTGCTCCACGGGAAAGGGCCCCGTGATCTCGTCCTCCACGTCGCTCTCCTCGGGGATCCGGCGGTGCTGTACGGGGGTGCCGTCGAGGTCGACATGGCGCAGCAGGGCGAGGAGGAGCAGGGCGGTCGCGAGGCCGGTGCCGGCCGCGAGGAGCTGCCCGGACTCGTAGGCGAGGCGCGCGGTCGACGGGTCGACCGGGAGCGGGACGCCGAGGGAGCGGGTGAGCAGGAGGACGCCCGCGCCGAGGCAGGCGAGGACGCCCAGGATCACCGGAACGGTCACGAGGGCGGTACGGAGGGGGGCGCGGTGCCGGGGCGCGGGGCGGACCCGCCTCTTGCGGGCGAGGAGGGTGACGGTCCCGCAGACCATGGCGAGCACCAACAGGTGGGCGCCGATGAGGTCGGCCGGCCGGTGCCATCCGGCGGCCACGGTGTGGAACCCGAGGGCCGTGGCCCACACGGCGCACGCCCCGACGGCGATGGCGCGCAGCCGGTACGGCACGACCAGGGCGAAGCCGAGGGTCACGCTCAGGGCGAGGGTGGTGTGCCCGCTGGGGAAGCCGCCGTCCAGGAGGTGGGCCGGTGCGCCGACGAGGTCGGGCCGGTGCAGCACGTACCGCTGGAGCAGCTCGGCGAGGGCCGTGGAGGCGATCACCACGCCGAGGGCGGCCGCGGTGGCCGTGTACCGCTTGCGCAGGATGCCGGTCACCGCCAGGAGCAGCAGGGCGAGGCCGAGGGTGGAGAGGGCGATCTCGTGCGGGATCCGGTGCGCGACCTGCTCGGCGGAGAGCCTGGCGTCCGTCAGCCGGCCGGCGGTGGCCGTGTTCTCCCAGCGCTGTCCGGTCGCGGTCAGCACGAGGCCCGCGTAGACGACGGAGAGGAGCAGGACGGCGCCGAGGGCGGCGTTCCGCATCCGTCTGCGTATGCGCCCGTTGAAGGAATCGGGTGCTTCGGCGGCCACCGCGGAGTACCACCAGTCGCCGACCTCCATCGGCGGTATCACACGGCGGCGCGTACCGACCCTGTGTAGAGGAGCCATGCCCCGATTCCACCCCGCGGCGCCCCTCTCCGCCCGCTGGAGGCACCCGAACGACACGCCGAGAGCCGATCACGGGGGACGAGGCACCGAACGCGGGGGCCTAGAGCACCCATGTCCGGGCGCCTTCGGCCGCGCCGGCGGCCGAAGCGGGCAGGGCGGGTGCGGCCGCGTCGAGGACCGAGGCGATCCGGTCCCAGGTCTCCCGGTCCCGTGCCAGAGGCGGAAGGAGGTCGCCGGCGCCGGCGTCCCAGGCGGTGGCCAGCGCGACCGGGTCGTCACCGCTCGCCGCCCCGGCGGCGAGGGCCGCCGCGCCGAGGGCGACGAGTTCGGTCGCGGCCGGGACGACGACGGGGCGCCCGGAGAGCCGGCGGACGGTCCGCGCCCAGGCGCGGCCGCGTGCGCCGCCGCCGATCAGGCGCAGGGGACGGTCCCGTACCGCCGGGTCGGCGGGGTTCGCGCCGCAGGCGGTGAGGAGTTCGTCGAGTGCGCGCAGCACAGTGAAGACGGCGCCCTCGTAGGCCGCGGCCAGGATCGCGTTCGGGGTGGTGGTGTGGCGGATGCCGGTGAGCAGGCCGGTGGCGTGCGGGAGGTCGGGGGTGCGTTCGCCGTCGAGGTAGGGCAGGACGACCACGCCGTCGCCGCCGGGTGCGGTGTCCTCGCGGTGCAGACCGAGGAGGTCGGCGAACCTGTCCACGGCGAGCGTGCAGTTGAGGGTGCAGCCGAGGGGGAGGTACGTCCCGTCGGCGGCGGCGAACCCGGCCAGTCCGGGCGCGGCGGGGCGGGTGCGGGTGGCGGCGAAGACGGTCCCCGACGTGCCGAGGCTCACCACGGGGTGGTCGAGCAGCCCGGCCCCTCCCAGGCCGAGTCCGACGGCGGCCGCCATGTTGTCCCCGGTCCCGGCGGCGACGGCGACGGTGCCGGGGAGCCCGAGCGCTTCGGCGGCCGCCGGGGTGAGGGTGCCGACCCGGGCGGCTCCCGTCGGGGCGACGGCGGGCAGCAGGGCCGGGTCGAGACCCAGGAGGGCGAGGAGGTCCGGGTCGTAGGCGTGGTCGGCGGTGGAGTACCAGCAGGTGCCCGAGGCGTCCCCGGGGTCGGTCACGCCCATGCCGGTGAGGCGTTCGGTGAGGAAGTCGTGCGGCAGCCGGACCGCGGCCGTGGCGTCGGCGGTGGCCGGTTCGTTCTCGCGCAGCCACCGCCATTTGGCGGCCGTCATCGAGGCGACCGGCAGCGATCCCGTCCGCGCCAGCCACGGCCCGGGGCCGCCGAGCTCGGCGGTGAGGTCGGCCGCCTGCGGCGCGGAGCGGGTGTCGTTCCAGAGGAGCGCGGGCCGCAGCGGGCGGCCCGTGGCGTCGACGACGACCAGGCCGTGCTGCTGCCCCGCGACCGCGATCCCGGTGACGGCGGACGCGGGCACCGCCGCCTCCTTCAGCGCTCGTCCGACCGCTTCCACCAGGGCCGTCCACCACTGACCGGGGTCGCTCTCGCGTGCGCCCCCGGTGCCGCTGACGGTGTGCGGGGCCCTGCCGACGGCGAGCAGGGCGCCGGTCGTGGTGTCCACCACGGCGGCCTTGGTGGACTGCGTGGAGCTGTCCACTCCGATCACCACGGGGTGCTGCGCGGGCATGGGCCTCGCCTCTCGTCGTCCTCGTCGTCGTCACGCGCGGCCGTAGGGAACGTCGGATCCGCGCCTCACTCTGGCGCGGGAGCGCCCGGGTGGCGTATTAGTTATCGCACAAAACAAATAGGTCGCCCAGACCTCCGACCGCCTTCGACCGAAAGGGCCGGACCATGTCCGTACGTTTCGCCCCCACCCCCCAGGACCGGTTCACCTTCGGCCTGTGGACCGTCGGCTGGCAGGGCCGCGATCCCTTCGGTGACGCCACCCGGCCGGCGCTCGACCCGGCCGAGTCGGTCGAACGCCTTGCCTCGCTCGGCGCGTACGGCGTCACGTTCCACGACGACGACCTGATCCCGTTCGGCTCTTCGGAGACCGAGCGCGAGGCCGCCGTCAAGCGCTTCCGGGCCGCGTTGGACCGCACCGGCCTGAAGGTGCCGATGGCCACGACGAACCTCTTCACGCACCCCGTCTTCAAGGACGGCGGCTTCACCGCCAACGACCGCGACGTACGCCGGTTCGCCCTGCGCAAGACGATCAGGAACATCGACCTCGCCGTCGAACTCGGCGCGAGCGTGTACGTCGCCTGGGGCGGACGGGAGGGCGCCGAGTCCGGCGCCGCGAAGGACGTAAGGGTGGCCCTCGACCGCATGAAGGAGGCCTTCGACCTGCTCGGCCAGTACGTCACCGAACAGGGGTACCGGCTCCGCTTCGCGATCGAGCCCAAGCCGAACGAGCCGCGCGGGGACATCCTGCTGCCGACGATCGGCCACGCGCTGGCGTTCATCGAGCGCCTGGAGCGGCCGGACCTGGTCGGCGTGAATCCGGAGACCGGCCACGAGCAGATGGCCGGGCTGAACTTCCCGCACGGCATCGCCCAGGCGCTCTGGGCGGGCAAGCTCTTCCACATCGACCTCAACGGCCAGTCCGGCATCAAGTACGACCAGGACTTCCGCTTCGGGGCGGGCGATCTGCGCCAGGCGTTCTGGCTGGTCGACCTGTTGGAGACGGCCGGCTACGAGGGGCCCCGGCACTTCGACTTCAAGCCCGTGCGCACCGACGGCTTCGACGGGGTGTGGGAGTCCGCGAAGAACTGCATGCGCAACTATCTGATCCTCAAGGACCGTGCCGCCGCGTTCCGGGCGGACCCGGAGGTCCAGGAGGCGCTGGCCGCCTCCCGGCTTCCGGAGCTCGCCACCCCCACGGCCGCCGCCGGCCTGGCGGAGCTGCTCGCGGACCGCTCGGCGTACGAGGAGTTCGACGCGACGGCGGCGGCCGAACGCTCGATGGCCTTCGAACGCCTGGACCAACTGGCCCTGGAACACCTGCTGGCGGTGCGCTGACCCTGCCGGGGACGGCTGCTCGGGGTGCGCTGACCGGCCGGGGGACGCCGACTCGCGGTGTGCGCGCGGGGCACCGCGGACGCCGGCTTGCGGTGTGCGCGCGGGGCACCGGGGGCGCCGAAAAGCACCGACCCGCCCGGGAGCGGAACGGCGATCCGGCGGGCCCACGCGATGTCCGCGCCTCAGGACGAGGCGCGGACCACCAGCTCCGTCGGCAGCACCCGGCGGGGCTGGTCCGCCGAGGGCTCCGCGATCTCCTGGAGCAGGAGCCGCGCCATGGTCCGCCCCATCTCCTCGATGGGCTGGCGCACGCTGGTGAGGGGCGGATCCATGTGCCGCGCCACCGCCGAGTCGTCGACGCCGACCAGGGCGACGTCCTCGGGGACCCGCCGCCCCGCCTCGCGCAGCGCGCCGCGCGCACCGGCCGCCATCACGTCCGAGGCGGCGAAGACCGCGTCCACGTCAGGGCGGCGCGCGAGCAGCTCCCGCATCGCCCGCCGGCCGCCCTCCTCGGTGAAGTCGCCGGTGGCGACGAGTTCCTCGTCGGGGGCGAGCCCGGCCTCGGCGAGGCCCTGGTGGTAGCCGTCGAGCCGGCAGCGGGCGACGTACATGTCGAGGGGGCCGGTGACGGTCGCGATGCGGCGGCGGTCCCGGCCGGCAAGATGGGCGACCGCCGAGCGGCCCGCCCCGACGTTGTCGGAGTCCACATAGGCGACGGTCTCCTCCTCGGTGCGGCGGCCGTTGAGCACGGCCGGAAGACCGAGCTCCCGCACCTGGTCCGGGAGCGGGTCGTCGCCGTGCACCGACACCAGCAGCACCCCGTCCACCCGCTGGGCGGCGAGATACTGCTCGAAACGCTGCCGCTCCTTGTCGCTGCGGATCAGGGTGAGCAGCAACTGCTTGTCCGCATCGGCGAGTTCGGCGCTCACTCCACGGATGATGTCGAGGAAGTAGGGCTCGGCGAACAGCCGCGCCTCGGTCTCGGGGATCACCAGGGCGACCGCGTCGGTACGGCTGCCGGCCAGCGCACGGGCCGCCCGGTTGGGTACGTATCCGAGTTCCGCGATGGCCCGGCCGACGGCGGCCTTGGCCTGCTCGCTCACGCGCGGGGAGCCGTTGATCACCCGCGAGACCGTGCCACGGCCGACACCCGCCCTGGCCGCGACCTCCTCCAGGGTGGGCCTGCCGGTCTGGCGCCCGCTCACCACCATCCGCCGTCTCCCCTCGCAGCCCAGTGCTCCCGCGACCCTATCAACAGTGGGAGCGCTCCCACACCTTCGACCCCGGATCCGCGCACACCCCTTGACACCCGCCCCCGCCGGGAAGCAACCTTCGGGCGAGTGGGGAGTGGGAGCGCTCCCACCATCGCCTTGGACGAGGAGAGTCGCATGCGCACTTCCAGAACGAGAACCGCCATGGTCGCCGGGCTCGCGGCCTGCACGGTCCTGCTCACCGGCTGCGGTGGCGGAGGCTCGGACGAGGCCTCCGGCGACGGAGAGATCACCCTGCGCATCGGGACCTTCGGTTCCTTCGGCTACGACGACAAGACCGGCGCCAAGCTCTACGCCGAGTACGAGAAGATGAACCCGCACATCAAGATCGTCGAGTCGAACGTCGCGGACGGCCAGAAGTACTGGGACACGCTCAAGCTGCGCCTCTCGCGCAACAGCGGTCTCGCCGACATCCAGGCTCTGGAGGTCGGCTACATCGCCGAGGCGACCGGTCCGGCGATGGCGGACAAGTGGACCGACCTCGGCTCTGTCGGCGGCGCCGACCTCGGGGCGTTCCTCGACTGGAAGGTCAAGCAGGCCACCACCCCCGACGGCAAGGTCATCGGCCTCGGCACCGACATCGGCCCCATGGCCATCTGCTACAACAAGGAGCTCTTCGCCAAGGCGAAGCTGCCGACCGACCGCGAACAGGTCGCAGCCCTGTGGGCCGGCGACTGGTCGAAGTTCCTCTCCACCGGCAAGACTTACCAGAAGAGCGCCCCGGACGGGACCTCCTTCCACGACTCAGCGAGCGGCCTGTTCAACGCCGTCGTCTCCAGCCAGCCGATCCAGTACGCCAACACCAAGGGCGAGCTCGACTACGAGAACAGCCCCGGTGTGAAGAAGGCCTGGGACACCGCCGTCGAGGCCGCGCGGAGCGGAATCACCGCCAAGCTGCGCCAGTTCGACGAGAAGGGCAGCTGGAACGCCGCCTTCAAGAACTCCAAGTTCGCCACGGTCGCCTGCCCGAGTTGGATGACCGGCATCATCAAGGATCAGGCGGGCCCCGGCAACCAGGGCAAGTGGGACATCGCCGCACCGCCCGTGGCCGGGAACTGGGGTGGCTCCTTCCTCGCGGTCCCGAAGTCGGGCAAGCACGCCACGGAGGCAGCCAAGCTCGCCGCCTGGCTCACCGCCCCCGCGCAGCACGCCAAGGTCTTCGGCGTGAACGGCAACATCCCCTCCACCAAGGACACGCTCTCCTCCCCGACCGTCCAGGACGCCAGGCTGCCGTACTTCGGTGACACCCCGGTCGGAAAGATCTACTCGTCGGCGGCCGCCGGCATCACCCCGGCCCCGATCAGCCGCTGGGACGGCCAGGTGAAGACCTTCATCACGGACAACGGCGTCCTCGACATCGAGCAGCGCGGCACGGACCCGGCGAAGGCCTGGGAGAACGTCAGGAAGCTGGTCGCGGACAAGATCGACCAGTAGGCGAGTCCAGACGGACCCGGAGCCGCCCGGCGCTCCCCGCCGGGCGGCCGTCCGTCCGCGCCCCACGCGGCGCGGGACGCGCCCGCGTGCGGCGCACGACGCCACTGCACGACGCCCCACACCCACCCCGCACCCGACGCACGACGCACGACCGACGCATCGACATCCGAAGGGACGCCCCTCGTGGCCACCTCCGTCCGGGCGGCGGCCGACGGCTCCCCGCCGCCCGCCCCGCACCCCTCCCCCGCCGTCCCGAAGCCCTCGGCCCCGCCCGGCCGTTGGCGCAGCAGGCTGTACCGGTGGGACCTGCGGCTGAGCCCGTACGCCTTCGTCGCCCCGTTCTTCCTCACCTTCGCGGCCTTCGGGCTCTTCCCGCTGCTCTACACCGGCTGGCTCTCGCTCCACCGGGTGGAGCTCGGCGGTGACGCGCAGTGGAAGGGCCTGGAGAACTACACCTCCCTGACCGACAGCGAGTTCTTCTGGAACGCCCTCTTCAACACCTTCACCATCGGCGTCGTCTCGACCGTGCCACAGCTGCTGATGGCCCTGGGCCTGGCCCATCTGCTCAACTACAAGCTGCGCGGCCGCGGCTTCTTCCGGGTCGCCGTCCTCGCCCCGTACGCCACCTCGATCGCGGCGGCGACCCTGGTCTTCGCCCAGCTCTTCAACACCGACTACGGCCTGATCAACACCGTCCTCGGCTGGGTCGGCTTCGACCCGGTCGACTGGGAGTCGTCCAAGTGGCCGTCGCAGATCGCCATCTCGACGATCGTCACCTGGCGCTGGACCGGCTACAACGCGCTCATCTATCTGGCCGCGATGCAAGCGGTGCCCCAGGATCTGTACGAGGCCGCGGCCCTCGACGGCGCCTCGCGCTGGCGCCAGTTCCTCAGCGTCACCATCCCGTCGATCCGCCCGACGATCCTCTTCACGATCATCGTCTCCACCATCGGCGCCACCCAGCTCTTCGGCGAGCCGATGATCTTCGGCGGCAGCCTCGGCATCAGTGGCGGCAGCGGCAACCAGTTCCAGACGCTCAGCCTGCTGATGTACGAGAAGGGCTGGGTGACCGGTGCGCTGGGGCAGGCGTCCGCGATCGCCTGGGTGATGCTGCTGCTCCTGCTGCTGATCGGGGCCGTCCAGACGCTCGTGTCGCGGGCGAACCGCAAGAAGCTGGGGGCCTGACCTCATGACGTACACCCGCACCCGCGTCCGCGAAGAGACCGGTAGGAAGCGCGTCCGCGAAGAGACCGGGAAGAGGCGCTTCGGCCGTTCCGGCGCCGGCCGCCAGCACCACGCCGGACCGCTGACCTACATCCTGCTCGGCCTGGCCGCCCTGCTGTCGCTCTTCCCGCTGTACTGGAACCTCGTCGCCGCCTCCCACTCGGGCGAGCGCGTCGTCGAGGCGCCCGCGCCGCTGCTGCCCGGCCCCCGCCTCTTCGACAACCTCTCCTTCGCCTGGAACCAGGTCGACATGGGCGAGGCGCTGGTCAACACCACCGTGGTGGCCGGCCTGGTGGCCCTGTCCACCGTGATGTTCTCCACCTTGGCCGGTTTCGCCTTCGCCAAGCTGCCCTTCAAGGGGCGGGGGGCCATGCTGGCGCTCGTCGTCGCCACCATGACGATTCCGCCGCAGCTCAGCGTGATCCCGCTCTACCGGATCATCACCGACCTGGGCTGGGTCGACCAGCTCCAGTCGGTCGTACTGCCCTCGCTGGTCGCCGCCTTCGGCGTGTTCTTCATGCGGCAGTACCTCATCGAGGCGCTGCCGGTGGAGCTCGTCGAGGCGGCCCGGATGGACGGCGCGCACAGCCTGCGGATCATCTGGCACGTGGTGTTCCCGGTGGCCCGGCCGGCCATGGCGGTCCTCGGGATGCTCGTCTTCGTGCAGGCCTGGAACGACTTCTTCTGGCCGTTCATCGCGCTGACCCCGGACGGGAATCCGACCCTCCAGGTCGCCCTGGCCGGTCTCGGCTCGGGAAACCACACCGTCGACCAGGCCGTCGTGCTGACCGGCGCGCTGATCTCGACGCTGCCGCTGCTCCTGGTCTTCGCCGTGCTCGGCAAGCACATCGTCGGCGGCATCACCTCGGGCGCGGTCAAGAACTGACCCGCCCCGCCCGTCGCAGGCGCCTCCCGATCGTCCGGCGCCCCGTCCCACCCCTCCCCCTCCCCACTCCTCCTCTCACTCGGGAGTACCTCCGTATGACCACGACAGATCCCCGCCCCCTCACCACGGTCCGCCGGTTCCCCGCCGGGTTCCTGTGGGGCGCCGCCACCGCCGCGTACCAGATCGAGGGCGCCGCGGCCGAGGACGGCCGTACTCCCTCCATCTGGGACACCTTCTCGCACACGCCCGGGAAGGTGTTCGAGGGCCATACCGGTGACGTGGCCGTCGACCACTACCACCGGTTCCGCGACGACGTACGGATGATGGCGGACCTCGGTCTGAGCGCGTACCGGTTCTCCGTCTCCTGGCCCCGGGTCCAGCCCACCGGCCGCGGTCCGGCCGTCCAGAAGGGCCTGGACTTCTACCGCCGGCTCGTCGACGAGCTGCTCGGCGCCGGCATCGAGCCGGTCGTCACCCTCTACCACTGGGACCTGCCGCAGGAGCTGGAGGCCGCCGGCGGCTGGCCCGAGCGGGCGACCGCCGAGCGGTTCGGCGCGTACGCGTCGCTCGTCGGCGGCGCGCTCGGCGATCGGGTCACCCGCTTCACCACGCTCAACGAGCCCTGGTGCAGCGCCTTCCTCGGTTACGGCTCGGGCGTCCACGCCCCGGGCCGTACGGACCCGGTGGCCGCTCTGCGCGCCGCCCACCATCTCAATCTGGCCCACGGCCTGGCCGCCCAGGCGCTGCACTCGGCGCTGCCCGGCCGGGCCCGGCTCTCCATCAGCCTCAATCTGCACGAGATCCGGCCGCTGACCCCGTCGGCGGCCGACCGCGAGGCGGCCCGCCGGATCGACGCGGTCGGCAACCGGATCTTCCTCGGGCCGCTGCTCGACGGCGCCTACCCGGAGGACCTGCTCGCCGACACGGCCTCCCTCACCGACTGGTCGTTCGTACGGGACGGCGACACCGCGGCGATCCGGCAGCCGCTGGACTCGCTCGGCATCAACTACTACACGCCGACGGTGGTGTCGGCGGTCACGGGCGGGATGGAGAAGCCCCAGGACGACGGGCACGGGGCGAGCGAGCACTCCCCGTGGCCGGGCGCGGACGACGTCGCGTTCCACCAGGCGCCGGGCGAGCGCACGGCGATGGGCTGGGCGGTCGACCCGAGCGGTCTGTACGACCTGCTGAGCCGGATCTCGGCCCGCTACCCCGGCCTTCCGATGCTGATCACCGAGAACGGCGCGGCCTACGAGGACGAGGTGGGCGCGGACGGCTCGGTCCACGACCCGGACCGGATCGCCTATGTGCACGGCCATCTGGCGGCGGTGCACCGGGCGATCGCCGACGGCGCGGACGTCCGCGGCTACTTCCTGTGGTCGCTCCTGGACAACTTCGAGTGGGCGTACGGCTACGCCAAGCGGTTCGGCGCGGTCCATGTCGACTACGCGACGCAGGCCCGTACGCCGAAGTCGAGCGCCCACTGGTACGCGCGCGTGGCGCGGGCCGGCGAGCTCGTCGACCCGGTGGACGGCCTGCTGGACGGCCCGGCGGACGACTGAGCCGGACGCCGCCCAGCGAGCCTGGCGAGCACATCGCTGCAGGTGGGAGCGGTCTGAGGTGCGCCGGACGATCTCCCGGCGTACCGTCGCCGGTGTACCGGGACTCCGACTGCTGCGGGAGGGTGTGTGCGTCGCTCCAGTACCGGTGAGGCCGCGGCCCCCTCACCTCGCGGCGGCCGCGGGCGCAGGCGTAAGCGCGGTGGCATACGGATCGCGGCGACGGCGGCCGGAGCGGTCGTCGTCGTCGCGGGCGGGCTGTACGTCGCCGGGCTCGTCGCCACCGGGGAGGACATATCCGAGGGCACGCGGGTCAGCGGCGTGGACATCGGGGGAATGAGCCGTGCCGAGGCGCGGGACCGGCTGGTCTCCGCGGCGCCCGCCTCCTGGACGGCGCCCCTCCCCGTACGCGTCGGTGACCGCACCGACATCGTCGCTCCGGCCGCCGCCGGGCTGACGGTCGACGCGGCGCGGACCGCCGAGCGGGCCGCCGACCCCTCCCGCGATCCGGTGACGGTGATCAGCCGCCTCTTCTCCTCCGGTGACCGCGACGTCGAACCCGTCGTCGCCTTCGACGAGGCCAAGGCCCGTACGGCGATGGCCGAGGTGGCGAAGCGCCACGACCGTACGACGGTCGAGGGCGCCGTCGCGTTCAAGGAGGGCAGGGCGGTCGCGACTCCGCCGCGCGACGGGGTGAAGCTGGACAGGGAGGGCGCCGTCGACGCGCTGCGCGCGGCCTATCCCGCCACCGGCCGGGATCCTGTGGCGCTGCCGGCCGCCGTCTCCCCTCCCCAGGTCGGCGCGGCGGAAGTCGCCCGGTTCATGAAGGAGTTCGCGACACCGGCCATGTCGGGCCCGGTCACGCTCACCGCCGTCGGCAAGCCGCTGCGGATCGCCCCGGCGACGCTCGGCGACCATCTGAAGGTGAAGGCGGACGGCAAGGGCCGGCTGGGCGCGTCGCTCGACGCGGAAGCGCTGATCCGCGATCCGGACGTCGCGCGGCCGCTCGACTCGATCGCCGACGGCCCGGTCGACGCGAAGCTGGGAGTGCGCGACGGGCGGGTGGTGGTGGAGTCGGACGGCCGGCCCGGCCACGAGGTGTCCGCCAAGGCGCTGAAGGACGCCGTGCTCCCCCTGCTGCCGAGGACGGGGGCGGCGGCCCGGACCGCGCCCGTCGCCACCGAGCTGATCCAGCCGGAGTTGACGGCCGAGTCGGTGGAGGAGCTGGGGATCAAGGAGCGGATGTCCACCTTCACGGTCAACTTCCCCCCGGCGCCGTACCGGACGATCAACATCGGCCGGGCGGTCGAGCTGATCAACGGCTCGCTCGTGCGGCCCGGTGAGGTCTGGAGTTTCAACCGGACCGTCGGCGAGCGCACGAAGGCCAACGGTTTCGTGGACGGCACGATGATCCTCGACGGTCAGTACCACTCCGCTCCGGGCGGTGGGGTGTCCGCCGTCGCGACGACCGTCTTCAACGCGGTCTTCTTCGCCGGGGTGAAGCCGGTCGAGTACGGGGCGCACTCCTTCTACATCGAGCGCTACCCGGCCGGCCGGGAGGCGACGGTCGCGTGGGGCACGCTGGACCTGAAGTTCCGCAACGACTCCGGCCACGGCATCTACATCGAGGCGACCTCCACGGACTCCTCGGTGACCGTCACCTTCTACGGCACCAAGAAGTACGACGAGGTGCTGGCCGTGGAGGGCCCCCGGACGAAGCTGAAGGAGCCCTCCGAGCGGAAGGGCACCGGCCCGCACTGCGAGCCGCAGACCCCGCTGGAGGGCTTCGACATCACGGTCGACCGGGTGTTCCGCGACGACGGCGCGGAGGTCGGGCGCGAGACGTTCCGCACGCACTACACCCCGCGCGACCGCGTCACGTGCGAATGAGTTCGGCGTCCGCCGTGAGGACTCCCAGCAGGTGGGTGACCTCCCGGGCGACCGCGTCCCTGGCCGGGCCCAGATAGCGGCGGGGGTCGACCGTCCCCGGCCGCTCCTCCAGGCGGTCGCGTACGGCCCGGGTGAACGCCTTGTTGAGGTGGGTGGAGACGTTCACCTTCGTCATCCCCGCGCCGACGGCCCGGGCGAGGTCGGTGTCGCCGACGCCCGACGATCCGTGCAGGACGAGGGGAAGGCGCACCGCCTCGCGCAGCCGGCCGATGAGGGCGAAGTCGAGGACGGCGTCGCGGGTGACCATCGCGTGGGAGCTGCCGACGGCCACGGCGAGGGCGTCGACGGCGGTGGCGGCGACGAACGCGCGTGCCTCGTCGGGGTCGGTGCGCACGCCGGGGGCGTGGGCGCCGTCCTTGCCTCCGACCTCGCCGAGTTCGGCCTCCACCCAGACGTCGTGGCGGTGGCAGAAGTCCGTCATCTCGCGGGTGGCGGCGACGTTCTCCTCGTACGGAAGCCTGGACGCGTCGAACATGACGGAGTGGAAGCCGAGTTCGACCGCCTCGCGGACCAGCGCGGGGGACTCGGCGTGGTCGAGGTGGACGGCGACGGGGACCGTCGCGCGGCGGGCGATGGCGAGGGTGGCGAGCCCGATGGGCTCCAGGGAGCCGTGGTAGCGGGCGGTGTTCTCGCTGATCTGGAGGATGACCGGCCGGCCGGCCGCCTCGGCTCCGGCGACGATGGCCTGGGCGTGTTCGATCTGGATGACGTTGAACGCGCCGGCTCCGGCGTTCCCTTCGCGCGCGCCGAGGACGACGGAGCCGGTGGTGGTCAGGGGCATCAGCCGTTCTCCCGGTCGGTGGAGGGCAGCACGACGGAGCGGGTGAGGTTGCGGGGCCGGTCCGGGTCCTGGCCCTGGGCCTCGGCGAGGGCGACGGCGAGGCGCTGCGCGCGGACGAGGTCGGCGAGCGGGTCGAGGTCCCCGTGCGCGGCTCCGGACTCCGCGACCAGGGTTCCGCCGACGCGGGCCACGTCGTCGGCGAGACCGGCGGGGACGGGGCCGAGGACCCAGGCGACGCGGCCCGGCGCCGTGATGCTGATCGGCCCGTGGCGGTACTCCATCGCCGGGTACGCCTCGGTCCAGGCGCCGGCGGCCTCGCGCATCTTGAGCCCGGCTTCGAGTGCCAGGCCGTAGGTCCATCCGGTGCCGAGGAAGGTGAACTGCTCGGCTTCGGTGATCGCGTCGGAGAGCGGTTCGGCGACGGCCCGTTCGGCGTGCCGGGCCGCCTCCTGGACCGTACGGACACCGGCGGGCAGGGCGGACTCGGCCTCCAGGTGGGCGCGGAGGAGGGCGAGGGCGGTGGTGGCGAAACGGGTCTGCACCACCGATTCCTCGTCGGCGAAGTCGAGTACGGCCACGGCGTCGGCCGCCGCCGTCACGGGCGTGGCCGGGTCCGCGGTGAGCGCGCCGGTCGCGAGGGAGCCCTTGACCTTGCCGAGCAGGTCGAGGACCTCGGTGGTGGTGCCCGAGCGGGTGATGGCGAGGATCCGGTCGTAGCCGCGACCGAGCGGGAACTCGGAGGCGGCGAAGGCGTCGGTCTCACCGTGCCCGCCGGTCTCCCGCAGCTGTGCGTAGGCCTGGGCGATGAACCAGGAGGTGCCGCAGCCGACCACGGCGACGCGCTCCCCGCGCCGGGGCAGGGCCGCGCGGTGCCGGGGAAGGGTCTCGGCGGCCCGGCGCCAGGTGGCGGGCTGGGAGGCGATCTCGGCGGCGGTGCGGGAGGGTCCCGAGGTGGGCACGTACGGCTCCTTCACAGACAAGCGATGCTCGATCATGCTCACAGGTTCGCTATTTCGAGCACCTTCGAGCAACGACATGGTGCGCAGTATCCCTGAGCCGGGCCGTACGGTCCAGGGCCCGGACGGCGTACGGCGCTAAAATCGCGATCATGTCCAAACACGAGCGGTGGAACACGCTCCTCGAACTGCTCGCGTCCACCGGCAGGCTGGAGGTCGACGAGGCCGCGTCCGCGCTCGCCGTCTCCCCCGCCACGATCCGCCGGGACCTGGACGAGCTCGCCGAGCAGCGCCTCCTCGTCCGCACCCGCGGCGGGGCCGTTCCGCAGGGGGTCTCGTACGAACTGCCGCTGCGCTACAAGTCGTCGCGGCACGCCTCCGAGAAGCAGCGCATCGCCGCCGCGGTGGCGGACCTGGTCCACGAGGGCGAGGTCGTGGGACTCAACGGCGGCACCACGACGACGGAGGTGGCCCGGGCGCTGGCGCTGCGCTTCGGCACCGGCCGGGCCGAGACGCACGGGGCGTCGCCCGCCCCCGCGCTGACCGTGGTCACCAACGCGCTCAACATCGCCGGTGAGCTGGCGGTTCGCCCGCAGATCAAGATCGTCGTCTCCGGCGGTGTGGCCCGCCCGCAGACCTATGAACTGGTCGGGCCGCTGGCCGCCAGTGTGCTCGACGAAGTGGTACTCGATGTCGTCGTCCTCGGGGTCGACGGCGTCGACCCCGAGCTGGGTGTCATGGCCCACCACGAGGACGAGGCGGCGATCAGCCGCCTCTTCGCCGAACACGCGAGCCGGGTCGTCGTGGTCACCGACTCCTCCAAGATGGGCCGGCGCGCTTTCGCCCGGATCTGCGGCCTCGACCGGGTGGACGTCCTGGTGACGGACGCGGCGATCCCGGCGGAGTCGGTGCGGCACCTCACGGATGCCGGGGTGCGGGTCGTCACCGTCTGACCGGCCGCACCGACTCCCCCTCGGCGCTCAGCCCGTGACGATCCCGGGGTCGCTGACACCGGTGGCGCCGGTCTCGACGTGTCCGGCGAAGCGCCGCAGGAAGGTGCTCTCCCGGTCCGAGACGACGGTGACGTCGTACCACCGCCTGCTGCCGCGAAGATCCATGGTGTGGCGCACCGTGGCCCCTCTGGCCACCTTGAAGGTTTGCGACTGACCGCCGTACGCGCGTGCTTGAGTGACCGTCAGGTGGACGTCGACGGCGCCGGGGTTGGTCATGGTGAGCGACAGGGAGCCGGTGGCCCCGTCGTGACGAGCCGTCACCTCGGGCCCGGCGGTCTTGCCCGGCCCCCTGAAGGTGCGCAGGAAACCGTTGGGGCCGCTCACCGTCAGGTCGTGGACCCCTTGCGAGTAGGCGCTGTTCCAGGTGTCGGACAGGGTCTTGCCCGCCTCCGTGGTGTACGTCCACGGCCCGTCGGTGCGATTCCGTGCGGTGACGTGGAAGAACGCGCCCGCCCTGGCCCCGGAGCCGAACGTGAGCGTGTAGCGGCCGGTCGACGGAGTGGCCGATCCGTCGACGACGAGGTCGTACGGCAGCGCCCGGGTGGGGCGGGCGCCGGGCTCCTGCGGGGGCAGGGCCGGCTTGGCGGGCGGCTTCGGTACGTAGCTGGGGTGCCGGTCGCCGTCCGGCGGCCGGTAGCCGCTGGTGTCGGGCAGCACCTCGGGCGTCGCATCCTCGAGACCGAAGTCGAAGGCCGAGGTCAGATCGCCGCAGATGGCCCTGCGCCAGGGCGAGATGTTCGGTTCGGTGACCCCGAAGCGCCGCTCCATGAAGCGGATGATCGAGGTGTGGTCGAAGACCTCGGAGCAGACGTAGCCGCCCTTGCTCCACGGCGAGACGACGATCATCGGCACCCGCTGGCCGAGGCCGTAGACGCCCGCGGCGTAGCGGGAGTCGCCGGGGAAGTGGTCGAGGGTGGTGTCGACGGTGGACAGCCCCTGGGCGGCGGAGGCCGGCGGGTAGGGCGGGACGACGTGGTCGAAGTAGCCGTCGTTCTCGTCGTACGTGATGAACAGCGCGGTCCTGCTCCACACCTCGGGGTTGGAGGTGAGCGCGTCGAGCACCTGGGAGATGTACCAGGCGCCGTAGTTGGCGGGCCAGTTGGGGTGCTCGGTGAACGCCTCAGGGGCGGCGATCCAGGAGATCTGCGGCAGCCGGTCCGCGGCGACGTCCGCGCGGAGGATGTCGAAGAGCCCGTCGCCGTTCTTGACGTCGGTGCCGGTGCGGGCCTTGTCGTAGAGCGGGTTCCCGGGCTGGGCGTTGCGGTAGGAGTTGAAGTACAGCAACGAGTTGTCACCGTAGTTGCCGCGGTAGGCGTCGTCGATCCAGCCCCAGTGGCCGGCGGCGTTCAGGCCGTCGCCGATGTCCTGGTAGATCTTCCACGAGACCCCCGCCCGCTCCAGGCGCTCGGGGTACGTCGTCCAGCCGTAGCCGAGTTCGTCGTTGCCGAGCACCGGGCCGCCGCCGGTGCCGTCGTTGCCGGTGTGACCCGTCCACATGTAGTAGCGGTTGGGGTCGGTGGCGCCGATGAAGGAGCAGTGGTAGGCGTCGCAGACGGTGAACGCGTCGGCGAGCGCGTAGTGGAACGGTATGTCGTCGCGGGTCAGGTACGCCATCGTCCCTGCGGACTTGGCGGGGATCCACTGGTCGTACTTGCCGTTGTTGAAGGCCCTGTGGCCGCCGGCCCAGTCGTGGTTGAGGCCCGCGATGAACTGCATGCCGAGGTCGTCGGCGGTCGGGTGGTACGGCAGCACCACCTTGTTGCCGTCCGCCTGGTACCAGACCGGCTTACCGCTGGGGAGGGTCACCGGGCGGGGGTCGCCGAAGCCGCGGACCCCGTTGAGCGAGCCGAAGTAGTGGTCGAAGGAACGGTTCTCCTGCATCAGCACGACGATGTGCTCGACGTCGGCGAGTGTGCCGGAGGTCCGGGCGGCGGGGATGGCGGCGGCCCGGGCGATGCTGCCGCCGAGCGCGGTGAAGCCGGCGGTGGCGCCGGCCATGGCGCCGGCGATCTGGAGGAAGCGGCGCCGATGGAGTTCAGTCATGGGTCCGAGCACCTCTGCGGGATGGGGGACGGTGGTCCGAGCGAGCCCAAGATCAGCGGGGTGAGGGGACGGGGGCGTGTCGTCGACGCGTGGGGGCGCGGTACAGGTCATGAACGCGGAACCAAGGGGGCGTCCTCACGGCCGGGTTCACCGTAGGGGCGGGCGGGCCGGTCGTGGCGGGGTGCGACGAAGAGTCCATGGAGTCGTACGAGAAGTCCATGCCCGCGCTTGTGGGGACCTACGGGTACGCCGAACGGCCCGGCGGCGGGGCGGTCTCGCTGCCGGGGGGGTAGGCGTGGGGCACGCCTCCAGGGGGTGACGCGTCGGGGGTCACACGCGTGGGGTCACCCGTCGGGACTGACGCCCTCGGCCCTCACGCGGCCGGGTTCACGCCCAGGGTCACGCGCCGCGGGTAACGCACCCCGGTTCAAGCCCCTTGGGTCACGCGCCGCGGGTAACGCACCCCGGTTCAAGCCCGCCGGGTCATGCGCCGCGGTTCACGCGCCGCGGCGGATGCGGGCGGCCTTGCGGGCCTCGGCCGTCTGCCGGGCCTCGGCGGCCCGACGGGACTCGTTCTTGGCGCGGCCCGGCTTCCCGGGGACGGTTCCCATGCCCCGGAAGGCTGCGCCGCCGCGCTTGGTGCGGTCCGTGGCGGGCGCGTTGCCGCCGAGGGGGACGCCGGAGGGGGCCTGGGCGCCGGTGATGCGGCTCAGTTCGGCCTCGCCGGAGCGGACCTGGGTGATCAGGGGGCGGATGCCCGCTTCGGACAGGACGCGCGCCATGTCCCGGCGCTGGCCCGCCGTCACCAGGGTGACGACGCTGCCGGACTCGCCCGCGCGGGCGGTACGGCCACCGCGGTGCAGATAGTCCTTGTGGTCGGCCGGCGGGTCGACGTTCACGACGAGGTCGAGGTGGTCGATGTGGATGCCGCGGGCCGCGACGTTCGTCGCCACGAGCACCGTGATCTCGCCGGTCTTGAACCTCTCCAGGGTCCGGGTGCGCTGCGGCTGTGCCTTGCCGCCGTGCAGGGCCGCGGCCCGTACCCCGCTGCCCAGGAGGTGCCGGGTGAACTGGTCGACGGCGTGCTTGGTGTCCAGGAACATGAGCACGCGCCCGTCCCGAGCGGCGATCTCCGTGGCGGTGGCGTACTTGTCGGCTCCGTGCACCTGGAGGACGTGGTGGTCCATGGTGGTGACGGCGCCGGCGGAGGGGTCGACCGAGTGGACGACCGGGTCCTGGAGGTAGCGGCGCACCAGGAGGTCGACGTTGCGGTCGAGCGTGGCCGAGAACAGCATCCGCTGGCCGTCGGGGCGCACCTGGTCGAGCAGTTCGGTGACCTGCGGCATGAAGCCCATGTCGGCCATCTGGTCGGCCTCGTCCAGGACGGTGACGGCCACCCGGTCCAGGCGGCAGTCCTTGCGCTCGACGAGATCCATGAGGCGGCCGGGGGTGGCGACGAGGACGTCCGCCCCGGTGCGCAGCGCGGTCGCCTGCCGCCCGATCGACACGCCACCGACGACGGTGGCCAGCCTCAGCTTCAGCGCGCCGGCGTACGGGGTGAGCGCCTCGGTGACCTGCTGGGCCAGTTCGCGGGTGGGGACGAGGACCAGGGCCAGCGGCTTTCTGGCGTCCGCCCGCTGTCCGGCCGTCCGCGCCAGGAGCGCGAGGCCGAAGGCGAGCGTCTTGCCCGATCCGGTGCGGGCGCGGCCCAGCACGTCCCGGCCCGCGAGGGCGTTCGGCAGGGTGGCCGCCTGGATGGGGAACGGCGTCTCGACGCCGAGCTCGGCGAGCACGTTCCGCAGGGCGGTGGGCAGCTCCATGTCACCGAAGCTCGCCGCGGCGGGAAGGGCCGGCGTCAGGGTCTCCGGGAGCGCGAACTCGTCGGAGCGGGCCGAACGCTTCACGGAGGGACGGTTCGTCGCGGACGAGCGGTTCATGGACACCTTCCTCGACATGGCGGTTTCGGGGAATTCGATGCGGCCATGGAGCGAATGCACGGGGAATGAACGGGGGCCTGGGCGGAAAAGGCGCCCGGGTGAATTGCGGATCCGGTTCAGTGAGCCGGACCGTGGAAAAACGAACGAGCCGGGGCCCTCACCTCGCGGTGGGGACCCCAGCTGCGTCGTTACGCCTCAGCGTGTGCGTCAGGCGGGAACGATGTTCTCGGCCTGCGGGCCCTTCTGGCCCTGCGTGACGTCGAAGTTCACCTTCTGGCCCTCCTGCAGCTCACGGAAGCCCTGGGTGGCGATGTTCGAGTAGTGGGCGAAGACGTCGGGGCCGCCACCCTCCTGCTCGATGAAGCCGAAGCCCTTTTCCGAGTTGAACCACTTCACGGTGCCAGTAGCCATGCCATATCTCCTTCGGGGCATTACCCGGGCCCGCACTGTGCGAATCCCGGCGTCGCCGCGATGATTACCCCGTCCGGAAAAAGCACCGAAAATACAAAAGTGCCCGACGATGCGAGATCGTCTCGGGCACTTGAAGTCTTATGGGAACCACAACTGCAACTGCTGTCGACTGTAGCACGGAAGGGGCCCGCGTTTTGTGAACGCCAGAAAAAAATTCGGGACGGCGTCGCGGGGCCGGTCCGGCGCGCCGTGGCGCGCCGGGTGCGGGTGCGGCGCGGTGCCGCCGGGGCGCCCCCGCGGGTGCGGGGACGCCGACGGGGCGTACGTCACCCGCCTCAGACGGACACGTTTCCCGCGTTTCTGCTGAACCAGCCGCTGAACACCTCGTCGCGCGTGGCGCCCGTGCGTCGCTCCGCCCTCGCCAGGGCCTTCGACGCCTCCTCGCGCCACGCCTCCGCGTCCGCACGGGGCGGGGGAAGGAACGGTCCCCGCTCGGCCGCCTCGGCGCCGGCTCCGAAGAAGTCGCCGCCCTTGCGCTTGAAGTCGTCGGTTCCCCACGCGCGGCTGCCGCCCTGGACCGGCACCTTCTGCAGGTGGGGGATGTGCTTGGCGCAGTGGATGTACGCCTCCTCGACCGTGACCTCCACCCACAGCTGGGCGCGGCGGCCGGGTACGGGATCCACGGCGAGCCCGGGATGCGCCCGCCGCATGACGTCGTCGGCGACGATCCGCGCCCTGCCGTTGATGTGCAGTCCGATGCGGTCCCGGAGGAAGTCCACCATCAGGATGCCGACGTGCGGGTTCTCCTCGATGTTGCCGATGCTGGCGAGCACGCCGTTGCCCCGGTACTCCGGGTAGGCGACGGTCAGCTCGTCGAGGACCTGGAGGAAGCCGGGCGGGCCGGCCCGGAAGGTGTTGTCGCACTCCCCGTGCCGGTCGGCCGTCGCCAGGAAGAACATCTCCTGGCGGGCGGCGAACTCCCGCATCCGGGCGTTGAGCCGGTCGAGGACCTGCTCGGCGTAGAACTTGTCGGCCCGCTCCGTCGTGCCCATGCGCTGCTGGACGAAATGTTCGCCGTCGCTGCCGGGACGGGTCGTGCGCACCGCCGCCGCCTGCTGCTGCCCGGCCTGTTCGAAAGTGCTCAATTCCTTGCTCCGACCAGTTCCTCGATGGAGTCGTGCCGTATGCGGTGGGAGGGGATGCCGATCCCCACCAGGGTGTCGACGCTGCGACGGATCATCGCCGGCGGGCCGGACAGATAGGCGTCATAGGTGTGCCATGGGCCGTACTGGCAGACGGCGTCGGGCAGTTGGCCGCAGAGGTCGCCACCGGGACCGTCGTCGACGACCGGGCGGACCGAGAGCCAGGGGTGGGACTGCTGCATCCGGAGCATCGTGTCGATGTCGTACAGGTCGTGGTCGCGGCGGGCGCCGTAGAACACCTGGACGGGGCGGCGGCGGCCGTGCTCGGCCACGTCCTCGATCAGGGCCTTGATGGGTGCGATGCCCGTGCCACCGCCCACGCACAGCAGCCCGTTGTCGGTGCTGTGGTCCACGGTCATCGACCCGGCGGGGGCGCCGAGGCGGATCACGTCGCCCGGACGGGCGCGGTGCACGAGGGCGTTGGACACCCAGCCGGCCGGCACCGCCTTGACGTGGAAGGAGAGCAGCCCGTCGGAGCGGGGCGCGGAGGCGAAGGAGTAGTGCCGCCAGACGCGCGGCCACCACGGCGTCTCCAGCGCGGCGTACTGCCCGGCGAGGAAGGGGTACGGGTGGTTGGGGCGCACGGTCACGACCGCGATGTCGGCCGTCCGCATCTCGTGCGCGACCACCTCCGCCTCCCACCAGGCGGGTGCCCGCAGCTCGTCCTCGGCGGCGGCGTCGATCATGATCTGGGAGATGGCGGTGTACGCGCCGACCCAGGCGGCCTCCGTCTCGGGGCTCCAGCTCCGCGTGGCATGGCGGGAGAGGGCTCCGATGAGGCACTCCCCCACGGCCGGGTAGTGCTCCGGGCGGGTGCCGTACTTCCGGTGACCGCGACCGAGGTGGGAGAGGTACGTGGTGAGGGTGTCGGCGTCGTCCACGTGTCTCGCCGCGGTGAGCAGCGCCTTGAAGAGGCGGTCGCGCTGGGCGTCCATCGCCGCGGGGAACAGGCCGCGCAGTTCCGGGTGCTGGAGGAAGAGCAGCGCGTAGAAATACGACGTGACCTTGTCGGCGATCGGCTCGATCTCGGCCATGGTCCGACGGATCAGGACGGCCTCGGGGGAACCGCCTTCGTCCTGACCGCCGACAGCGTCGGGCACGGGACGGTCGGGTATGGGGTGGCCGTTGGCCGCGGGGCCCGCGGGTATCGGGCCTTCTTCCGTCCGAGTTCCCTGTGCCGTACCGGTCGATTTCCTGCTGGGACTTGGACTGAACCAGCCCCCGCCCCCATTACTGCCGTCCATCGGATTGCCTCGCCTCGAACGTCTTTCGGTCGCTCTTCGCGGGCTCGACCCTACCCCGCCCGTCCGAATTCATGAACGGGATCCTCGGCGGCGCAAACCACCCTTGTGTCCCGGTTTTCCGGAGTCTCGACGCCGAGAAACCCGGGCATTGCCGGAAGTTACCCATCGGTTCAACGGATGGCACAGACCTCTCGCTCCACCTCAGGGGGGAATCCGCCGACGAAGACCGATCGCCACCCCGGGCCGCCACTTTCTTCACAGTCTTCCGGTCGACGGCGCACCCCAGACCGACGGCGCCGGCCGCCGCCCCAGGGCCGGCCGGCGCCGCCGTGCCCGGGGGTTCAGTCGGCCGCCGGGAAGGCGTCGGCGCGCACGTGCGCCATGGGGCCGCTGCTCACGCGGTACGGGTCGCCGGACGGGCGTCGCGTCGGGGTGACGCGTACGGCGAGCGGCCCGGCCCACTCGTACCCCTTCCGCTCGCCGTGGCGGGCCAGGTCGTCCGTCAGCGCCTGCCCCACGTCGGCGCCGCCGTGGCGCATCAACGTCTCGTGGACCTTCGTGTCCAGTTCCACCTCGTAGGCGTTGGGCACGACCACTCTGCTCTCGCTGCACACCACGGCGTGGGCGTCGCACTCACGGCGCAGCGCGTCGAGCAGCTCGACGGGCTCGCGCCGGCGGGCCTTGGAGAGCAGAGCGCTCTGCCAGCGCTCGAGAGATCGCTCCCACCGGGTCAGCCTTCCCCTGGCCATACGTCTGCCCTCCGCTCCTCGTCACCGGCTGTCGGTCACCGCCGCCCGCGCAGCCTGCCGAGCAGGGTGCGGGCCTGAGAGCGCTTGCGCGGGTCCGCGGCAGCCCGCCGCGCCGACGCGATCGCCCGCTGTCCCTGCGGGCTGCGGGTGAACTGCTTGATACGTGCCATCAATCCGGACATGTCCGTCTCCTTCTTCGGGCCGTGTACCGTCCGCCTACCCGGTGATGCCCTGTCGATGCCGCGAGACGCGTGTTCCACACGAATGCCGGGCAGGAAGCCGGCCCGGCACATCAGCGGGCCCCCTCCACCGGCGCGGCGAAGGGGGCCATGTGCCCGGTCGTGCCCGGATCAGACGTCGGCGCGCACCGGGGCCGCGGCCGGGGCCGCGTCCTCGGCGACCTCGGAGAGGTCGCGGTCGCGGGTCTCGCTGGCACAGGCGAGGGCGACGACCGTGAGGAGCGCGGCCGCGATCACGTAGAGGGCGATCGGTGTCGAGCTGCCGTAGTCGGCGAGCAGCGCGGTGGCGATCAGCGGCGCCGGGGCGCCCGCGGCGACGGAGGAGAACTGCGCTCCGATGGAGGCCCCGGAGTAGCGCATCCGGGTGGCGAACATCTCGGAGAAGAACGCGGCCTGCGGCGCGTACATCGCCCCGTGCAGGACGAGTCCGACGGTGACGGCGAGCAGCAGGGCGCCGAAGCCGCCGGAGTCGATGAGGGCGAAGAAGGGGAACATCCAGGCGCCGACACCGACGGCTCCGATGAGATAGACCGGTCGGCGGCCGATCCGGTCGGAGAGCGCGCCCCACGCGGGGATCACCGCGAAGTGGACGGCGGAGGCGATGAGGACGGCGTTCAGCGCGGTCTGCTTGCTCAGGCCCGCCGAGGTCGTGGCGTAGACGAGGATGAACGCGGTGATCACGTAGTAGCTGATGTTCTCCGCCATGCGGGCGCCCATCGCGATGAGCACGTCGCGCCAGTGGTGGCGCAGGACGGCGACCAGCGGCATCTTCTCCACCACGCCGGCGGCGGCCTGGCGTTCGGCGGCGGCGGCGAGCGCCGCCTTGAAGACGGGCGACTCGTCGACCGAGAGACGGATCCACAGGCCGACGATGACCAGCACACCGGAGAGCAGGAACGGTATGCGCCAGCCCCATGAGAGGAACGCGGACTCGGAGAGCAGCGCGGTCAGAGCGGACAGCACTCCGGTCGCGAGGAGTTGCCCGGCCGGCGCCCCGGTCTGCGGCCACGACGCCCAGAACCCGCGCCGCTTCGCGTCCCCGTGCTCCGAGACCAGCAGCACGGCACCGCCCCACTCACCGCCGAGCGCGAAGCCCTGCACCAGGCGGAGCACGGTGAGCAGCAGGGGCGCGGCCGAGCCGATGGTGGCGTGGGTCGGCAGCAGACCGATGGCGAAGGTCGCCCCGCCCATCAGCAGCAGACTCAGCACCAGCAGCTTCTTGCGCCCGAGCCGGTCCCCGTAGTGCCCGAAGACCAGCGCGCCCAGCGGCCGTGCGGCGAACCCGACCGCGTACGTCAGGAAGGACAGCAGCGTCCCGACCAGCGGGTCGGAGTCGGGGAAGAACAGCTTGTTGAAGACGAGCGCGGCGGCCGAGCCGTAGAGGAAGAAGTCGTACCACTCGATGGTGGTGCCGATGAGACTGGCGGCGACGATGCGCTTGAGGGAACCGGGGGGTGTGGGAGCGGTTTTTGCGGCGGCCATGTGCACCACTTCCGAGCGGGTGACGGGGACTGTTTCGTGTCGCCACACCGTAGAAAAGCGCAGGTCACCGGCGTATGTGGTGGGACACCATAGTTCTGGGTGGGAGAGTGCGCGCCGTCCCCATGCCAGGCTGCGGAGCCCCGCCGAGCGGCGCTTGCTGGGCCAATGGGCAGGTGCCAGGTCTACGTGGTGCGCCCTACTTTGACGGTGGCGTGCCGACACCCGTGCTGGTTCGGTGCTGACCACGGAGCGTTGAACTCGGGCATTCGCACACGGGTCGGATGCCGACGGAGTGCGTCTTCCCGCCCTTGGGCGCCGTGAAGTGTGTCAACTGGTGAGCTGGTAGAGGCTTCTTGCCGCCACCCACAGTCCTAGGAGGAGACAGAGCACGATGATGGCCTGTTCCTGGTGTCGTTGCAGCCAGGTGGTCAGTCTTGTCAGCGCCAGGTGCGTCGGCTGGGGCGCGAGGACGAGGGACGTTTCCATGGCCAGGAGGCTGAAGGAGGCCAGGATGCAGAAGCCGAGCAGGGCCAGGAAGGACTCCGCACGGGAGAGGTCGGCCTGGACGACGGTTGCCGCGGCGGCGCCGACCATGCCCCAGGGCTGAAGGAGCACGGCGACGACCGCGGAGGACCAGATCGTGCCGCGGTACATCCGGGAAGTCCGTGGGGAGGGGGAATCGGGCGCCGAGGGCGCCGCGGAGTCGCGGGCGGTGCCGCGGAGGTGGCGCCGGTAGAGGCCGTAGATGACCAGGGCGATCCCGAAGGCCAGCTTGGCGGCGAGTGCGGCGGTCGAGGGGGGTGACTTGGGCGGGGGCGGCTGTCCGCCGGTCAGGGCCAGGACGATGGTGATCACAGCGACGAGGCAGGCGAGCCAGGCGAGAACGAAGGCCAGTCCGTTCCACACACCCCGGGGCGCGGAGACCGCCATGATGAAGGCCATGATCGGCAGCGGATAGAGGGTGAGGCCGAGGCCGATGAGGATCAGGTCGAGTGTCATGACCCCACCCAGCCATCCTGATCGGCCCTTCGCTGCATCGGTCGACGAACCGGTGCCCGGCAGGTGTCGGCGTCGGGGGGTGCCGGCTGCGGAGCACGCCGAGAGGCGCCCTCGCTCCCCTCGACGCTCTTCTGGGGCAGAACGTTGACGGTAAGCGCTCGCTTCATGGCTCAGGCTTTTCCCGGCCGGTCGGCTTGTGTGCGGTGCTCTGCGTGTCCGGTCGGTCGGTGTCCAAGGGCTGGGTTTGCTTCTCGGCGCGGTGCCGGGTGACGCGGCTGGAAAGAGCTCGTGCGATGCCCGCGGCCACGGAGGTGCTGACGGGGATGCCCACGACGGCAGATCGTGCGGCGCTCTTCCTGGAGCGGCCCATTGCTCTCACCTCTACCTCCCGCGGCGCGGCAGGCCGGAGGCGCCGCTGGAACCGCGTACCGGGGTCAGTCCTCATGGGTCATGGCGTCGATGGCGACGGCAGCGGCAAGGACGGTGGTGGGGTCGGCTGCGGGGCCGATGTCCAGGCCATAGGTGTCACGGACGCGGAACCATCGCTTGGAGACTTCGGCGATCTTGTAGCCGTCGCGTTCGATCGCGTATTCATGGTCCACGATGTTGCCCTGGACGGTGAGTTCCTCCCCGTTCTCGGGCTTGATGACCCAGCGGTCGCGCAAGGGGCTGACGAGGGCCTTCTTGACCAGGGCGACGCGCCGACCGTCGGCGTCCTCGATCGCCATCGAGTCTTTGATTCGCAGGGGGCGGCTCTGGACGGTGGCGACGTTCCGTCCAGAGCGGTCTTCGATCTTGTACGTGCGGCGGGCGCGCAGGACCTTGCCGTTGACCTTGTACAGGTGCTCGCCCGCCTCGTTGTCGATCCAGTAGTCGTTGCCGAACGAGATCGCCTTCTGCCGCATGCGGTAGCGGGTGACACCCTCACCGCGATCGAAAGCCTGGTTCGCACGGCGGCGGTCCTTGCGTTCCTCGAACATCGCTCCATCCCCTTCTCCTGGCCGCAACCTCTTGTGACCGGCCTCGCCGACTCTCGACTCAGCGGACCACGCGGTTGCGACCACCGACCGTCGTCAGGCGAGCAGTTTGTCTTTCGCCTTCTGGAACTCGACCTCGGTGATCGCCCCTTGGGCTCGCAAGTCGACCAGCTTCGCCAGGTCTTCCACATGGTTGTCGGTGACGCCGTTGCTGCCCGGTGTGGCGGCGGCGTCCTTGATGTAGGCCTTGAACGCCGCGTCGGCCGCTCGGGCTTGCTCAACGTCGCGCGAAGCCATGCCTTTGCCGCGGGCGATGAGGTAGATGAAAACGCCGAGGAAGGGGAGCACGATGATGAGGACGGACCAGCCGGCCTTGCCCCAGCCGCCCAGGTCGTGGCTGCGGAAGATATCCGTGATGATCTTGAAGAGCAGGAAGAACCAGACGACGAAGAGGAAGAATTCCAGCATCGTCAGGAAGAGGTTCAGCAGAGGGTAGTCATCCATGGCGCTCCCTGCCGCGACGGGCTGCCGGGAGCAGCGGTCACGCGGCGATACGCGTCACCCTGAAGTGGGCGGCGTTCATATCCGTCATACCACCGCACTTCACCCAATGCCTGTCGTGGCCGCCTCACCAGCCGCCGGGCCCTCGAACCGGCCGTCCGCCCCCTTGACCGGCCGCGGACGAAGTCTGGAGGGCCCGAGCGAGCGATCGCAAGGCGAGTGATCACCCTGTGTTGCCGTAGCCATGCCCCCATGCAAGGATCCGAGAATAGGGGAGCTTGGGAGGATATAATGTCAAAAGCTCTACGAGTCAACGTCGACGACTTCGTGCGCGCCGAGACCGACCGCATGTTCAACGACCTCCAGCGGGCAGCCGGCGGCGTGAACACCTGGTGTCACAACCGCACCCCCACCCCCATCGACCAGCAGCCCGTCATCCGGATGAACCGGGACACGCTCTACAGCTTCGCGGTAGTCGACATCAGCCGCGGCGCGACCCTGAGCATCCCGGACCCCGGTGGTCGCTACATCTCGGCGATGGTCGTCAACCAGGATCACTACGTCAACCGCATCTTCCGCGAGCCCGGTGAGTACGAGCTGACCGTGGAGGAGTTCGACACTCCCTTCGTGGTGGTCGCCCTTCGGGTGCTCGTCGACCCCACCGATTCCGACGACTTGGCAGCGGTCGGCGAGCTGCAGGACAGGTTCGGACTCACGGCCGTGTCGGACCACCCGTTCGAACCGACCGACTACGACGAGGAGAGCCTCACCGCCACCCGTCAGGCCCTGCTCGAACTCGCCAAAGGCCTCAGTGGAGTGGAACGCGCCTTCGGCACGCGCGACGCCGTGGACCCCGTACGCCATCTCCTCGGAACGGCGGCCGGGTGGGGCGGGCTGCCTGAGACGGAGGCGTCTTACATCACCGTCAACCCGGGCTTGCCCGTCGGCGAGTACGAACTGACGGTTCGCGACGTCCCCGTGGACGCCTTCTGGTCGATCTCGCTGTACAACGCGGACGGATTCTTCGAGGCCAACGACCGGGATGCCTACAGCGTCAACAGCGTCACCGGAGTGCCCAACGACGACGGTTCGATCACCGTCCGTTTCGGAGGCTGCGCAGACGGCCGGGCCAACTGCCTGCCCATCATGGAGGGCTGGAACTACCTGGTCCGGCTCTACCGGCCCCACCAGGAAATTCTCGACGGCTCCTGGACCTTCCCCACCATCGACGCGGGTTCATGACGCATCGTGGGGTGGTCTCAGCTCGCTTCCCGCCCCGGGCCGGTCACGGTTTCGCTCCACACCACGGGGAAGCGTTCGGCGAGCTCGCTTTCGACCCAGGCCAGGCGGCGGGTCAGGGCCTCGTCGCGAAACGTGTGGCCGGCGCGCAAGTACTGGAGCACACCTCGCAGGCGGAGGAGTACAGCCGGTGAATTCGCCGCGGCGATGATGTCGTCGAGACTGGTGCGCAGGAAGGCCTCCCCGTCGGGGAGCCGCATCAGCACCCGCACCACCCCCTCGGGGTCGGTGATCCGCAGCCACCCCGCGGTCTCCCGTCCCGGCCCCGGCGCGCTGAGCAGGTCCTGAAGGCAGTCCAGTGCGTGGACGGCGGAGGCGGGGTCGTTCACCGCCGGAGAAAGCGCCCTCAGCGCGATATCGGCCAGCAGCTGGAAGGCGAGCAGTGGATCCTGCTCGAAGGTCCGCTCCACTCCGGTGACAAGAGCGTCCAGGACGGCCGGCGGCGCCAGCTGCCCGCCGTGCACGTCGGCGACCCGCGTGCCGCGGTGCACAGTGGTACCCGGAATCGTGTGCAGGACGACGACCGCGTTCGCCTCCTGGGCGGCTTCCAGCAGCCGCTCCCCGTCGACTTGCTGCAGCACGGTCATGGAGGCGGGCCAGGTGACGGCGGAGGTGAGCGGGGGCAGCACGGTCGCTTTCGTCGGGGATGGGCCGCTCTCAGGCTCCTGGGGGCGGAGCGGTTCAAGAATGGCGCGGCCCCGAGCGGTGACCTCATGCAGAACCGGCGCGATCTGGATGGACGCGAAGGCGTGCATCTGCAGGCTCCGGAGCAGGGTCAGCAGGATGAGCAACAGGATTCCGGCGAGCACCGGTACCGACACCGACACGCTGGGGCGAGTGCCGATGGTGAGGGCGGCGGTGATGCAGAAGACGGCCAGAGCGAGGGCGAAGGCGAACGTCCGCCAGACGACCGGTTCCTGACGGAAGAGGGTCAGGCGCGGGGTGAAGGTGGTGTGGGCCCACTGCACCACCAGGAAGAGCAGCGAGAAGATGATGCCGCTCACGCCCAGAACACCGAAGCCCAGCCCCAGCAGCATGTCCGTGACCTGGCGTGCTGCCAGCTGTGGGCCGACGGAGACTCTCGGCAATGCCAGGCCCAGTCCCAGTCCCGTGAGGGTGAACAGCAGCTGGGTGCGTCCCGCGTGCAGACGGTTCGTGCGCCGCCAGGGAGCTGTGGGCGTCATCAGGTTCGGCGCGCTCGACGCCCGTGCGCGGCGAAGGGGCCCACCGCCGCTTCCCGCGCTCCCGACGCGACAGCGACCGCGATCCGCGCTCCGCCTTCGACGGCCAGGAACACGACCGTGACGCTCTTACCCAGCCGTTTCACCTCGCCGGGCTCGGCCGTACGAGCGGGACCCGCGACCTCATCGGCCAGGACGAACTCGCTACGGAAGAGAAAGGGGGCCTTCTCCCAGACAAGGACGTCGCGCACCCAGCGGCCGTAACCCCGCCGCCACTTCCCGCCCAGCCCCGGTACCTGGCCCTCGACCACCCGGATCGCGCCCTTGAAAGCCCCTGGCCGGCGGCTGACCCAGCGTCGACGTGCCAGCACGGCGGCCAGCAGGACGACGATCACCACCAGATCCACACCCAGGACAGCGAGCAGTGCGATCAACATGGTTTCGATTATCCCGCCGTGCCGGTCATACCGCCTGATCAAGCAGGTCCAGCCGAGATGCGCGCAGGGCCGCCCGCTGGTGCAATGGGACACAGGGGCGCTGTACGAAGGTGCCGCCACCGCACCGTCCACTCTCACTGCCGGGAACGACGGCTCGGGGTGGACGACTCGCCCGAGCTCGACGTCCGGCCCTTGACCCGACTCGATGAGGAGCCGACGTGAGCAGCGAAGCCATTACCGGCGAGACGGGACCGATCGACTACCTCGTCATCGAGTTCCCCCAGGGCCGCATGACCGGTGAGGGGCTGCCTCTTCTGGTCGACCTCGTCGACCGGGGCGTCATCCGCATTCTGGACCTGCTGTTCGTGCGGAAGGAACCGGACGGGTCGGTCGTCGGGGTGGAACTCGCCGAGCTGACCGGCGATGACCGGCTCGACCTCAGCGTCTTCGACGGCGTTTCCTCAGGGCTGCTCGGCCAGGCCGAGATCGACGATGTGAGCGGCGTCCTGGAGGCAGGCAGTTCCGCGGGCATCCTCGTGTACGAGAACGTGTGGGCCGCGCCGCTCGCCGCGGCACTGCGGCGCGGCGGCGGCCGACTCGTCGCGAGCGGCCGCATCCCCGTACAGGAGATCCTGGCCGCGCTCGATGCTGCCGAGACCACGGCCTGAACCCCGCCCAAGTCCCGTTCGTCCCAGCCGAGGAGAACCGTCATGCCAGGCCTGCTCCGCGGAATCGCCCGCACTGCCGTGGTCTCCGGAACCGCCACCGCCGTCTCCAACCGGGTCTCGCGCCGCCAGGCCGGCCGCTGGGCCGCGCAGGAAACACCGACGGCACCGCCGCAACCACCGGCCTACCAGGAGGCTCCCCCTCAAGCCACCCCGGCAGCCAGCCCGGCCGGCGATATGGACAGCAAGATCAGCCAGCTCAAAGACCTCGGCCGGCTCAAAGAGCAGGGTGTCCTGACCGAGGCTGAGTTCGAAGCGCAGAAGGCGCTGATCCTCGGCACGTGAGCACCGTGGCTCGCGTCGGCGACGCGTCGGCCACGGGCTCCGTGTACTGCCATGCCGCCGGGACGATCTCAGCTGTCTCCCGTCTGTGGTGGTGCAAGGTGCCGCGTGTCGGCGAGAGTGTTCTCCCGCAGGCCGGCGGGGTCGGTACGAAGCCTTCTGGCGTACCAGTCGCCGTAGCGCTCTCCCAGGAACGGGGCCGACGCACCGTGCAGGCAGACGCTCAGCGCCACGGTCACCGCGATGACGCCGCTCAACTGGGTCGACCCCGGCATCCCCTCCTCCAGGGCGAGCAGCCCGAACACCAGCGACGCCAGCCCGCGAGGCCCGAACCAGCCCAAGTAGGCGAGAGAGGCCGGGCGCAGCCCGGTGCCGACCAGCGCGAGCGCGACGGGCAACATCCTGACGACGGTCAGGCTGATCAGCGCGTAGGCGACCATACGCCAGGTGAGGTTCGCGAGTACCGGCCCCAGTATCACCGCGCCGAAGACGAGAAAGCTCAGCGAGGCGAGGAGGAGGCCGAGCCGTTCGCTGAACTCTGTACTGCGTGCGGGATCGGGGCTGTCCGCTCGAGGTTGCCGTCCCGACGGTGCCCGGCGCATCCAGTGGCCGAAGACAAGGCCCGCGGCCCACGCGCCGATGAAGCCACTGCCTTCGGCCGCCACACACAGCACGTAGGCGATCGCCGCGACGGCGAGTGTCGTGTACGGCCACCATGTGGGGCTGCTCCAGCCCCACAGTGCCGACCGACGCAGCACGTGTGCCCCGCCCCACCCGACGGCGATGCCCAGCGCAGCGCTGAGCAGCAGGGCACGCAGGAACGTCTCGCCGACGCCTGCGTGCGCATGGCTTCCGCCGGCAGCCGCCAGGGCCAGCAGGAAGAAGGGCAGGGCCAAACCGTCGTTCAGTCCGGACTCCACCGACAGGCCGTGACGGATCAGCGGCGGGACCCGCTTGTTGGAGACCGCCTGCTGCCCGAGCGCGGCATCCGTCGGCGCGAGGACGATGGCGACCAGAGCCAGCTCCCACACGCCCAGACCGGGGAGGAGCGGCCATGCCAGCAGCCATCCCACCACGATCGTGGCGGGCAACCCCACGGCCAGCAGCCGCAGGGCCAGGAAGCCCTCCCGCCGCAGAGCCCCGAGCCGGATCGAAGCGGCGTCCGTGAAAAGCATCAACACCAGCGCGCTCTCGAAAAGCGCCCGAGTGAGCTCCGGATCCCGCTCCCGGTTCAGCAGGTCGAAGCCCAGCGGGCCGATCGCCAGGCCGCATACGACGAACACGAGCGGTCCCGAGACCACCGTGGTCGCGAGCCGCCGCGAGAACACCCCGTACCCGGCGATCGCGCCCGCCGCCACCACCACCGCCCACTGGTTCATCCGCACTCCTCGCCGCGAGCGGCACTCCCCGCGCATCCGGACCGACAGGGATCTGCATCGCGAGATTCACGCCCCGGCGCGACCCTCTGAAGCGAAGAACCGGCTTGGGACACCAGGGCTGACGCTCTGCCCGTTCGCTGCCGGCACGGTCGGCAGACCGATCTGGCCGATCAGTCCACCGGTGAGCGGGGAGCCGTGCACAGCGCCCAGATGACCAGCACGTCGACCGCGATGAGCGCCAGCGCCCACAGCGGGTGGTAGGGCAGCCACATGAAGTTCGCGACCACCAGCAAAGAGGCCAGCGCGACACCGACGATCCGCGCCCAAGTGGAACCCTTCAGCAACGCGACCCCGGCCAGCGAGGTGATGAGGCCCAGGATGAGATGAATCCAGCCCCATACGGTGAGATCGAACTCGAAGACGTAATCACGGGTGTTCACGAAGACGTCGTCATTGGCGATCGCGGCGATGCCCTGGAGGATGGCCATGATCCCGCCGAGGATCATCAGTACCGCGGCGAGCACCATCAGCCCTGTGGCGAACGCCCGCCCGTTCCCCGAGTCACGTACCGACCGGCTCTGAGAGGCCGGACCCCGCTGATCAGTCATGGCGTGCTCCTTCGTTGAACGCCCACCGGACGAGCAGGCACTACCTCCAATGTCCGCGCCCCGGCCACGGGCCGCATCTCAAGCACGCCGGAGGAGAGCTGTGCCGGAAGCCGCCGTGCAGCCTGCCCTGCCTCCCTGGACTGCGAGTAGCCTGATGTCGTCGCAAAGGGGTCCGCGTCCACTGGCCTCGACGAGTAGGGGCATGACGACACGCGACCCGCGCGCGGTTACACCGCCCCGCAGGGGGAGCAGGAGTCCCCGCTGCTGATTTCGACGGAGAACACCGCTGTTGCCTCTCGCGCCAGTTCCTCCCTCGGCCCGTTCTCCGGCCCGGACCGGCACCTCCCCTTTCCCGTGCTGGTTCGGTGCTGCTCGTCGCCCGTTAGTTACAGGCAGAAGAGACGCACGACCTAGCCCCCGCCGAATGCGTTGTCGTACCACTCGATGGTGCTGCCGATGAGGCTGGCGGCGACGATGCGCTTCAGGGAACCGGGGGTGTGGGAGCGGTTGTCGCGGCGGCCATGTGCACCACTTCCGAGCGGGGTGACGGGGACGTGTTCGTGTCGCCATACCGTAGAAACGCCCAGGTCAGCCGCGTATGTGGTGGGACACCATAGTTCCGCGGACGCCGATGCGGGGCGCCACCATGCCGGGCCCGCGACCGGCCGGCAGGGGTGGCTGGAAGGCGCCACCCATAGGGGTGTCAGGTTCAGACGCGGCGGGCGCGGAACGCTCCAGGCCTCGCTTACTGAAGTCGCATACTGGGAAATAACAGTCATGTAGTGGCAAGGTGGGTGCCTTCGGATGTCGGAGGATGATCCTTATGGCCCTGTTCCTGTTCCTGGTCCTCGCCGCAGTGGTCCTGGGCCTCATCGGAGTCGTCGTCGAAGGGCTGTTCTATCTGCTCGTCATCGGTGTGGTCGTCTTCGTCTGCGCCCTCACTTACTTCGCGCTGCGATTCCGACGTGGCGGCCGCCGCCGCTGAGCCACCGTCCGACTTCGGTTCGGCGAAGGCAACGTCGCGGTGGAGGGGGGCTCGTCGGCCGGCGGGGAGGCGAAGTGATCCGTTGAGGCTAGGCGCCGCCGCCCTGTTTCCGTCGCGCGGCCGCCCTGCGCTACATGTAGGGGCCGGGCGAGGATGTCAGGCCATGCGCGAGTGTGCTTCCCGCTACGGCGAGGGCCCCGGCGGCGAGCAGCCGCGGGTCCAGGGTGAGCCTGTGCACCTCCAGGGTGAGGTACAGCAGTGCCGATACGCCGACAGGTCCGAACCAGCCGAGGAAGACCGCGTCCCTCCAGCGCAGGGCGAGGGGCCGCTTCAGGAGCAGCAGCACGGGAAGCCTGCGCAGGAGCAGTACGCCGATCAGGAACAGCAGCCCCTGCCAGCCCATACGCCACCAGTGCTCCCATGGCAGCATGGCGCCGAAAATCACGAACAGCGGCAGCACGGCGAAGCGGTTGACCGCCTCGTCCGTCTCGGCATCCTTCATCCTTTCACCGACGGAGCTGGTCGCGTTGAACGTCAGACCGCTGACGAAGACGGCCAGAACAGCGCCTGCGCCCAGCCACCCGGCGGCCCCCAGCACGAGGAGGGCGAGGAGAAGCGTGAAGACCAGCAGCGGTCCAGGCTCCATGGCTCCGCTCCTCTCTCCGATGCGAGCGGCCTTGCCGGCGACCCACCCCAGGGCCGCCCCGACTCCTACCGCGACACAGACCTGCCACAGGGCCTCACCGAGCGCCTGGCTGCCGGTCAACGGTCCGGCGATCGCCAGAGCCGCGATGACCAGTGGCACCGCCAACCCGTCATTACCGCCCGACTCCAGCGACAGAATCTGTCGAGTTCGCGCGGGAACCGACTGCTCGGCGAGATCACCGGTCACCACGCTCGAGGCCAGGACAGGGTCGGTCGGGCACAGGGCCGCACCGAGCAGTGCCGCGACACCGAGACCCACCCCCAGAGTGACGGCCGCTACCCCAGCCGTACTCAGAGCCATGAACGGCATGGCCACAGCCAGGAGCAAGGCGACCGGTTTCACGTTCGATCGCACGTCGCGGATGGGGTAACGCAGGGCCACCGCCATCACGGAGACGGCCAGCAGCACGCGGCACAGTTCATGGACCCAAGTGGCCTTCCGGCAACACAGGAAGACGCAGTACGTCCAAGACGGCCGGCCCCAGCACAACGCCCGTCAGGAGAGCCACCAAAGGCCCCGACAACGGCAGTCTCCGCATGTAGGCGGAGACCGCGGATAGCAGAAGCGCGAGCGCTCCCACTGTGGTCAGAAGCGGGTCCAGCCGCATCGGTTCACCCCACCGAATCGGTCAGCACGCCCTGTCGGGTGGGGCGGCAGGCGTCATGTCCACTCGCTGCCGGCGCATATCGGGCGGCCGAGCGGTCCGTGGCCGGCGCCTCGCAGGCGATCGGCCGGGGCGAGCTCACCGGTGAGGCGCGGTCCCGGCTTCTGTCAGCCGAGGGAGGTGAGCAGGTCGTTGCAGGCTCGCTCGCAGCGACGGCACGCTTCAGCGCACACGCGGCAGTGGTCGTGCTGGTCCGCGTGGCCCGCGCACTCGTCGGCGCACGCCTTACATGCGGTGGCGCAGGCCTGAAGGATCGCGCGGGTGATATCGGCGTTGTAGCCGGTGTGCCGGGACAGCACGGCGGCGGTGGCGTTGCAGATGTCGGCGCAGTCGGCGTTCGTGCGCATGCACTTTGTCAGCTCGTTCACCATCTCTTCCGACATGCAGGCGTCGGCGCAGGCCGTACATGTCTGAGCACAGGCGACGCATTCCTCGATGCAGCGTGCCAGTTTCTCGCGATCCACGCCGCCAAGGTCGGCGGGGTACGTGTCGAGCATGTCCTTCACGGCAGTGGCCATGGGTTCCTCCAGGATGCGGTGATGTACGGACGTGGCGGTGGCCACGTTGTACGCGTAACACCAAAGAGCGGGCGCGAAACCGGACGCTTCGTCACCGAACGGGAGAGCAGCGGTCTCCGGAGTGGGCGCCGACCCGATTGCCGTGCTCGATGTCATGGAGGGCAGGAAGAGATTTTCCACGCATACGCCACCGACCAGGGCCATACCCAGGTCTGGTCCTGGCCTCCCCTCACCCGGCGGAGTCCTGCGGCGCTCGCTCCCGTTGCCCGGTCAGGAGAAGCACGCTCGAGTGGACAGTTCCGGCCGGACACCGCGCTGGACTCGGCCGAGCACGACCGCGCTCGACACGAGACCGACGTGGCTGAGCGCTTGCGGGAAGTTGCCGAGGAACTCTCCGGTGGCCGGGTCTATCTCCTCCGCGAGCAGACCGAGGGGACTCGCGTATGAGCACAGCGTGTCGAAGAGCTCCGCGGCTTCATCAGTGCGGCCTTGACCCGCCAGGTTGTCCACCATCCAGAAGCTGCACAGGACGAAGGCGCCCTCGGGCTGTGCCAGTCCGTCTGGTGACTGTTCCGGAAGGTATCGGTGGAGCAGGCCCCCGCCGGCGCCGAGCCTCGTCGCCACGGCCCCGCTGGTGGCGACCATGCGTGGGTGGTCCGCCGGGACCACGCGCCGCAGCGGGAGCGCCAGCAGCGAGGCGTCCAGGCCGCCTCCGGGGCCGAGGTGCTCGGTGAGGGCTCCTGCGTCTTCGTCCCATGCTTCGCGCAGGATGTGCTCGGTCAGCCGCTCGGCCTCCGTGGCCCAACTATCCGCGTCACCGGGCATGTCCAGTCGGCGGGCGAGCCGGGCGGCCCGGTCGAGGGCCACTTGGCACATGGCGGCGGAGTAGGTGAAGGGTCTGCCTGCCGTTCGTACTTCCCAGATGCCGCGGTCGGGGGTGTTCCAAGCGCGGCGGGCCTCTTCGGCCAGGACCGTGAGGCGGTTCCAGAGGTTGCCGCCGAGGCGGCCGCCGGTTGCGGCCCACTGGAACGCGCAGTCCAGGATCGCGGCCCGGACCGTGCTGTCCACCTCCTTCCTCTTCCTCGTCGGCGGCGCGCTCGTCAGTGACGGCTTCCTGGGTCTGATCCACATCACCCCGGACAGCGAGATCGTCGCCGTCACCGCCGACTTGGCGCTGTTCGCCGTGCTGTTCACCGACGGCATGCACGTGTCGTTCCCCACGTTGCGCGCCCACTGGAAGAACCCGGCGCGGGCCCTGGGTCTCGGGATGCCGCTGGCCTTCGTGGGCATGGCGCTGGTCACCCACTACCTCGTCGGCCTGGACTGGACGACGTCCTTCCTCGTCGGTGCCGTCCTGGCGCCCACGGACCCGGTGTTCGCCTCCGCCATCGTGAACCGCAAGCAGGTGCCCGCGAAACTGCGGCAACTGCTGAACGTGGAGAGCGGCATCAACGACGGGCTCGCGCTCCCGGTCGTCCTGATCCTCATCGCCGCCGCCGGTCCCACCAGCGGCCACGCCCAGTCGTCTCTCGGGATGATCGGACTGGAGCTGGGGCTCGGGCTCGTCTTCGGTGTGCTGCTTCCCCTGCTCGTCAACGGACTCGTACGCTTCCGCCTGCTGGGTGCCGAGCCGAAGCTGCAACCGCTGCTGCCGCTGGCCACGGGGATCCTCCTGTACGCCCTGTGCCACCTCACGCACGCCAACCCCTACCTCGCGGCGTTCTCCGCGGGCGCGGTGATCGTCGCCGTGTCGCCGGAGGCCAAGGCGGCGTTCGAGCCGCTCGGCGAGGCGCTGGCGGAGTTGGCGAAGTTCGCCGCCCTGCTGGTCTTCGGCGCGTTGCTGACCCCGCAGCTCTTCGGAGATCTCTCCTTCGGCGGGTACGTGGCCGTGTTCGTGGCGATCGTGCTCATTCGGCCCGCATCGCTCCTGCTCTCCCTCATCGGCACGAGGTTCGACCGTCGCGAGAAGCTCGTCGCCGCCTGGTTCGGGCCGAAGGGGTTCGCTTCGGTCGTCTATGGGCTGCTCGTGCTCCAGGCCGGTATTCCGCAGGGCGAGCAGGCGTACACCCTCATCGCCGTCTGCATCGCGTTCTCGATCGTCGCCCACAGCAGCACCGATGTACCGATCGCCCGGCTCTTCGACGTGGACGACCTCGCCGGGATCCCGGACAAGGACGACGACAACAGGGTTGACCGGCGGCGATGAGCGCGATGCTCAGGGTGAAAGGGATCGCGGCGTTCGTTCTGTACGTCGGCTTGCTCGTTCCGCCGGTCACCGCGCTCTCCGGAATCGGAGCCGACGCCGCGGAGCTCGTGCGCATGGTGCTGGTACCCATGTGCGTTGTCGCCGGACACGGACTCATCGTCGGGGCGACGCGCTGCGACCGATCGCACCGCCGTCGGGCGGCCAACTGGTCGACCGTCATGCAGGGAGGCCGGTAGGTGGAGCGTGAGTCGGCGGCCCGCGTGGAAGCGCCTGCGGCGCCGATCGTCTGGCGTGCGGGCCTACCGGGCCGGGTCACCGCCGTGGGCTGGTGTGTCGCGTTCGTCGCGTTCGTCGACCGTCCGGTGGGCGGCGTCCTGGCCGAACCACAGCCCAGTGTGTCGTTCTTCGCCGCGTGGTCCTCGGTGGTCGCCGCGTGGGTGTGCTGCCGTCTGGGCATGTGGCGCATCGTCGCCGACCAAAAGGGGGTGCACGTTCGCAGGTTCTGGGCGGTGCGATGCATGCCGTGGCTGATGATCAGTCACGTCGAGCTTCGCCGCGACGGGTTCCTCGGGTTTGTCGGGCCCGGGACGGAGTCCCTGGCGGGTTCGTTCTTGCCGCCATGGGCAAGCCGCCTGCTGCGTCGTTCCAACCGCGGGAGGAACGCGGCGGACACCTTGACGGTGCTCGCCCGCCACTCCGACCTGCGGCCCCAGGGTCGAGCAGGCCGTCTGACGGGCGTGGCGTTCGTCTGGCGGTCTCTGCCTCTGGCCGTCGTGCTCTTCGCCGCGGCGGAGGTCCTGCATCGGTGATCTGGGAAGAGGTCAGTCGGCGGGCTGGAGCGGAGTGGACGGCCAGCCCAGGAGGCGGGCGCCGAGGGCGGCGGTCTGCAGCACATAGCGCTGTTCGGGGTCGGTGGGGTCGTGGCCGGTGAGCTCGCGGATGCGACGGAGCCGGTAGCTGACGGCTCGTACGCTCAGCCCGAGCAGCCGGGCCGTGGTGGTGTTGAGGCAGCCGCTGGCGAAGTAGGCGCTCAGGGTGTCGAGGAGAGTCTGCGGCCCACCGCGGGCGCCTGCCAGCCCGCCGAGCACCGTGGCGACCAGGTCGGTGATGGCCGCGCGGTCCCTTCCCAGTACCTGGAAGACCAGAACGTCCGAGGCGGACACCACCTGGGCGCTCAGTCCGAGTGTGGCGGCGAGGTCGAGGGCGCTGAGTGCCTCCTGGTAGGAGCGGACGATGCCGCTGGGGCCGAGCCGGGGCCTGCTGATGGCGATGCGGTGCTTGTCGCCGACCGCATCGCGCACCTTCGCGGCGAGGAAGGGCGAGACCTCCGCGGTCGCGCCGGGGGCCACGCACACCAGCAGTCCGTCCTTGGTGGTGATCAGCACGTCATGGGCGCTGAACCGGGCGGTCAGCGCCTCCTCGATGTAACGGGTGGCGGCGTCACCCGCTCCGAAGCCGTCCGGGGCTCGCGCGACGGTGACGACGTGGGGGCCGAGCAGGCGGAGTCCGAAGCGTTCCGCTCTCTCCGCGAGCCGGCCCAGGTCGGTGCGGCCTTCGAGGAGGTCGTCGACGAACTCGCGCCGCGCCGCTTCCTCCCCACGGATGGCCGCTCGGTGAGCGGTCTCGTACCCCTCCGTCAAGGCCACCGTCATGTCCCCGACCGCCCACACGAGAGCGGAGACCACCTGTTCCAGGGCTTCACGGTCCTGTGCCTGGTCGGTGCCGGGCAGGTCTCCCCAGTTCCGGCTGACGGAGTCCAGACAGTCGCCGACAAGGGTCCGCAGCGCGGTGCCGTCGGCCGCCGCCGCGGCCGCCAGTTCCTTGAAGGGCTCGAGATCCGCCTCCGTCAGCCGGCCCTTGGTGAGGGATACCTCGGCGAGTCGCTGCTCGCAGCCCTCCCGCACACCGGCCGACGGCAGGACGCGATCCGCTGCCGCGGCTCCCGCAGCGCCATGCGGTGCGTCAGCTCGCTCGTCTGCTGCCATGGTCCCATTTTGCCGAACCACGGCAACGAACTCTGTGGCGAAACGGCCGTCCCTTGTCGTCCTCGGCAGGCGTCCGCCGGAAAGCTGCGGGTAGCGCGAGAGTACGACGCTCGTGCGGCGAGGTCCGCGCCCCGGACGTGAAGGGGGTCCTGCCCCGTGCCCCTTAACCGCTCCCCGGCGTCGATACGGAGGCCGGCGCGCGTGACGGTACGCGTCAACGCCGTGACGTACTGCAACGTCGTCGATCCCAACCGCTCTGTCCCGGCGATCGAGGACCACCTCAAGGGCAGCTCGCAGATAGCCCGGACCACGCTGCGCAGCATCCTCGGCCAGGTCGACCTGGACGAGCTGCTGATCAACCGAGACGAGATGAACCAGCGGCTCCAGCGGATCATCGACGACGTCACCGACCCGTGGGGCGTCAACGTCAGCCTCGTCGAGGTGAAGGACGTCGAGCTGCCGGAGGCCATGCGCCGCGCCATGGCCCGCCAGGCGCCGGGCACAGCGCTCCTCGGCCCGTTCAGGGATGAGACGAGGTGACCGATATGAACCCCTCGATGGACGACCGGCACATCCTCGCGGAGATGGAGCGTCGACTCGCACGGGACGACCCCGACCTGGTGTCTCTCATGGACGCTCTCAACCAGCAATTCCCCGAAAAGGAAGGTGACCACCGGAGCGGCGACAAGGGGGCATCGAGCGACTGGCGTCGGAAGGCCGCCTTCGTGTGCGCCGTACTCGCGGTGGTCGGGATGATCCTCACCGCCCTCTTCAGCCGGCAGACGACACCCGACGACAACAAGGGTCCATCGGAAGGCGTCACTCCGGCACACTCGCTCCACCTCCGGCGTCGCGTCATGCCGACACCCTCGCGGAGGCCGCGGCGCACGCACCCCCACAGTGCGGAGGGCACTACGGCTCGACGCCGCCGACAGGCGGACACACCGACCCTCGCGCCCTACGCGTCCTGGCAGCCCGCCGAACAGCCGTCCAACGATCACCCGAACTCAGCCGCACGCGTACGGCGCCTGGCGCACCCCACGACCACGACCCTGATCGGCGAACCGCCCACCACGCGCGACGCCCGCGCGCCTCCCCGCCTCCGGCGACCTCCCGGCCCGAGGCTCTGTCGACGCCGACCAGCGAGAGACCAGCCATATGCCCCGCAGCAACCGAAAGGCCCGCACCTTCCTCGGGCGGCTCCCCTTGCCCGAGCGCACCTTCGTGGCGGACGCCCTGCGCACGGAGACCGTCGGCGGCACCATCCTGCTCGCAGCCGCGTTCGTCGCGCTGGTGTGGGCCAACACTCCCCTGAGCGACGCGTACGAGTCGATACGGGACTTCCACTTCGGTGTCGAGGCCCTCGGCCTGAACCTCTCCGTGGCCCACTGGACGGCGGACGGACTGCTGACCATCTTCTTCTTCGTCGCCGGCGCCGAGCTCAAGCGCGAGCTGGTCATCGGCGAACTGCGGCATCGGGATACCGCGCTCCTGCCCGTGGTCGCGGCGGCGAGCGGCATGCTCGTGCCGGCACTGGTCTACGGGCTCGTCGCCACCTCCCTGGGAGGTACGTGGAACGGCTGGGCCGTACCGATGGCCACGGACATCGCCTTCGCGCTCGGCGTGCTCGCGGTGATCAGCACGCACCTGCCCTCCGCCCTGCGCGCCTTCCTGCTCACCCTCGCCGTCGTCGACGACCTCGGCGCCATCGTCGTCATCGCCGTCTTCTACACCTCGACGATCCACCTTCCCGCCCTCATCGGCGCCGTGCTCGGCCTCGGGCTGTTCTTCCATCTGCACGACCGCAGGCAAGTGCACGGCTGGTACTGGTACCTCCCCCTGGCCCTCGTCATCTGGGGTCTGACACACGCCAGCGGCGTCCATGCCACGGTGGCCGGCGTCGCCATGGGGTTGCTGCTCCGGGTGACGAAGGACGGTGAGAGAGGCAGACGTCCGGCCGAACGGATCGCCCACCTGGTCCGTCCCCTGTCCGCAGGGGTGGCTGTCCCGCTCTTCGCACTCTTCGCGGCCGGCGTGACCCTCTCCGGTGACACGATCGGCGACGTCGTCGAGCGCCCTGAACCCCTGGGCGTGGCACTCGGCTTGGCCGTCGGCAAGGTCCTGGGCATCGCCGGCGGCTCCTACCTCGCCGTGCGCTTCACCCGGGCCAGACTCAGCGAGGACCTGGCATGGGCCGACGTCGTCGCCGTGGCCATGCTGGCGGGCATCGGCTTCACCGTCTCCCTGCTGATCGGTGGACTGGCCTACCCCGACCCGGCCGAACTCGAGCACATCAAGGCCGGCGTCCTCCTCGGCTCCCTGGCCTCCGCCGTCGTCGCCTGTCTGCTGCTGCGGCTACGGAACAACACATACCGGCGCCTGTACGAGACGGAGACCGCCGACCGGAACGAGGACGGCATCCCGGACATCTACCAGCAGGACGACGCCGACGAGCGCCGGCACCGGACACGCCCGAACCCCACGGACACCGACCACCCTCCCGCGGGCGACGACCGGGACCACCGACCGCACTCCTGAAGGCGCGCCCTGCCCTCAGCGCTCGGAGGCACTGGTGCGCTGGTAGATGTCGGGGATGCCGTCGTGGTCGTCGTCGCGGGTCTCCTCCTCGTAGAGGCGGCGGTAGATGCCGTTGCGCCGCTTGATGAGGAGGGCCGCCAGGCAGGCGGCGACGAGGGAGCCGACGAGAACGGCGGCCTTGATGCGTTCGGCCGCGGCCGGGTCGGGGACGGACCGGCGCGCGGGAGGCTGCGCCGGTGAGGGTGCGGGCTTTGAGCGAACGCCGTTGTCCGATCGGCGACCCTGGGCGCGCGGTCCGCGGACTCGGACCGTGACCACCTGGTCGTACTGCCGGTGCGTGCCGGCCGCTCCGCGCTGTGACGAGGGGTGGTGCCACCTGCGGAGTTGCGCAGTTCTACCACACGCTTTACGGATTCTTTAGTGATGCAGATCACACAACGCACGGTGATCTTCAAAGCCCCAGCGCGCGAGATCAGACCGTTATCCGGAGAGTGAGGTCCGTTCATCGGGCATGTATGTGGTCAGGCGGGGCCGCCCCGCACCCGCTGGGTGAGCAGCACCCCACAGGTTTCGCCTTTGAGAGAATGAAAGAGCATCCTGCGCGCTGAAGGCGGTGGGAACCATGGTGCTCCCCCTGGTCGTGGGTGTCGACGGCTCCGTGCCCGGCTTCCACGCCGTCGACTGGGCCGTGGACGAGGCGGTGCTCCACGGTCTCCCCCTGCGGATCATCCACGCTTCGCTGTGGGAGCGGTACGAGGGTGCGGCCCCGGCGGACACCTCCGAGGCCGTCGCGGACGGGGTGACCGAGCACGAACTCGCCGAGAGTGTCCTGGAGCGGGCGGCCCAGGCCGCCCGGCAGCGCGCGCCGAAGCTGGAGATCACCACCGGCCTGGCGCCGGAGGACCCCGTGTCGGCGCTGCTGCGCGAGGCGCACCTCGCCCATGCCGTCGTGACCGGGGTACGAGGCAGGGGCCCGATCAAGGAGCTCCTGCTCGGCTCGGTGAGCCTCTCTCTGGCGGCCCGGGCCCCCTGCCCGGTCGTCGTCGTACGGGGTCGGGCCGAGAACGGACAAGCCGCGAACGGGCGCGTCGTCGTAGGTGTCGGCGATGCCACGGCCCCGGCAGCGGTCCGGTACGCCCTCCGGGAGGGCGCGGTACGCGGGTGCGAGGTCGAGGCCGTTCGGGCGTGGCGGCGCCCGGCGCACAGAACCGCGCCGCATCCGCTGCTCACCGGGGAGCCGGCCCATGCCGAGGAGAACCACGCCTCGGTTGTCCTCGACGAGGCATTGGCCGGCGTCGCCGAGGAGTACTCCGGCGTGACCGTGAACCGCTCGCTCGTCGAGGGCTCCGCACGCCATGCGCTGGTGGCCCGGTCGAGGGCGGCCGACCTCCTGGTCATCGGGGCTCATCGGCGTCGCGGCCGTCTCGGCCCGCAGCTCGGCCTGGTGGGACACACGGTGCTGCACCACTCCGAGTGTCCGGTGGCGGTGGTTCCCGAGCAGGAGTGACCTCGGCCGTTCCCGGGGCACCAACGTGGAGAGCCGGGGTGAGAGAGCGCCGTGCCATCGGCTCGGCGCTCTCAGGGAGCGCGTTCATGGAGCTGCTGTCCGACGGCTCGACGCAGCCGCAAGCAGCGACGCTTCCGCGATCCCATGCGCACCTGGCGCCCTGCCGCGGCTGCTGCTCGGCCGTTCCGATCCCGCTGCCCCGCACGTCAATGCTCGAAGCGGTCTGCGGAGCGTACGGCGGCCACGGCGAGAGCCGTTGTTTCAGCCGGCGTGCCGTCGATGGGAATGCGCGCGCCCCGTTCGCCGGGAGCAAGCGGCTCCAATGCCTCTATCTGCGAACGCAGCAGCTCGACGGGCATGAAGTGGCCGCGCCGGGAGGAGATGCGGTCGGCGATGAGCTGGGGTGCACCGTGCAGGTGAAGGAAGAACACATTCCCGGCAACCGAGGCCAGCTTGTCCCGGTACTCCCGCTTGAGCGCCGAACACGCGACGACACCCCCTGAGTCACGGTGCGTGGAGAGCCACCCGGAAATCGCGTCCAGCCAGGGCCAGCGGTCCTCGTCCGTCAGCGGGATACCGGCGCTCATCTTCGCCACGTTCGCGGGTGGATGGAAGTCGTCGCCTTCCGCATAGGGCACCCCTAGTTGCAGGGCCAGAGCCTGACCGATCGTGGTCTTGCCCGAGCCCGACACCCCCATGACGACGACCAAGGGCGCTTCCATCTCGTACACCACTTCCTCCGTCTGCCCGGCAAGCACTTGTCCCCCTCCACAACCACGATGAGCCGATCAGAAAAGCGGGCTCAGCCCAGAGAGATGACCACCTTGATGTCGTCCTCCCGCGCGCTGAAGGCTTCGGTGGCGTGGTCCAGGCCGACGCGCCGCGTGATCATGCGCTCCAGCCAGGTGCGATCGGCCTTGGCAAGAGCGTCGGCCCCCTCGCGGTAGTGGCGCAGATTGGCGTTGACAGAGCCGATCACCGCGTCGTTCTCCAGGACGAGCTCCCGGTTGACGCTCCCCGCGTCGACCGTCAGAGTGCGGCCCCTTGAGGAGACACCGGTGAGGCACACCACCCCGTAGTGGGCCGTCCCCGCCATCGCACCGAACACCACAGACCCCGCTCCGGTCGCCTCGATCACCACGTCCGGACGAACCGCAGCCGTCACCTGTTCCACGTCCTCGCTGTGATACTCCGCTCCGAGGTCGGTCACCAGGCCTGGCTTGGGGCCCGAGGTGACCCGGTCCATGACGTGTACCTCCAGACCGCGCCGCACCCCCAGAAGCGCGGCCAGGAGACCGATGGGCCCTGCCCCCGTCACAAGCGCACGACGGGGCTCGAACCACGACCTGCCGCCTACCCGCTCGACCTGTTCCCACGCTTTCGCCACCACACTGGCCGGTTCCACCAACACACCCACGTCCTCCAGACGTGGGTCGATTCCGACCGCGTAATCGGTCTCCACTGTCCACAACTGGCTGCCGTACCCGTCGCGCTCCTTGATGCCACGCTCGGTGTACCGGCCGTTGCGGCACATATCGAACTCGCCCCGCGCGCACGCCCCGCACGGCTCGGGGTCAGGGCGCCGCACCACACCCGCCACCAGATCACCGGTCTTGAACCCACTGCCGGAAGGGGCGTGGCGGACACGGCCAAGGGACTCGTGACCCAGGACCAACCGCTCCTGGCCCGGAGGAGCCCAGCCGTACTGTCCGGCCACGATCTCCTTGTCCGTACCGCACACTCCGACGGCCAGGCCCTCCACCAAGAGCTCCCCATCGGCGGGCAGCGGCTCAGGCACCTCCCTGACCTCCAGAGAATCAGCGGACATAGGTCGGACAGTCAGAGCGCGCATCCGTTCCTCCCGCGGGCATGAACCAAGGCTGGATCCGTATCGCTTCCGTGAGCATGTGCCCGATGTGCGGGGCATTATGGGCTCGAACCGTCTCGCTGCCGTAGCAGGTGGCGGGCGAAGGCCGGCGTGAGCCCACCGAGCGCGGAACCCACCAGCCCTGCGGCCAGGTCCGCGATGGCGTCGTCGTAGGTGACACGCATAGAGCCACCTTCTCAAGGCGCTTCAGGGCGGGGTGGATCTCCCTGCGAACCAGCTTGTGGAGCTGGAGCGGGGAAAGGCCCATATGGTGCTGCGGGACGTGCGCGAGATCATCCGGGGCGGTGACTTCATGAAGTTCACCATGCGGTTCGAGAAGGCGGGGTCGATCACCTTCAACATCCAGTCGCAGATCCCCACCTACGAAGAAAGTCCCTTTCCAGCGCGGTCATCGGCCCGCATCAAGGCTTCCGGCGAGGCCGCCGTGCTCAAGTCAACCCAATACGCCGACATGCCACAGCCGGCTGGACCGCAGGGTCGGAACAGTCCGTGGTCGAAACACGTGATGGGACGGCACTGAGGCTTCAGCGGCGGTCACCGGGGGACGGTCTGCGTGACGCGCCACAGCCGCCGGGGGAGGCTGCCTTCCTCGCACGCGGCGACCTCATCCAGAATCCAGCTCTTGGCGAGGTCGTCGACCAAGCCGCGGGGGAAGAAGTGGACGGCGAAGCCACCGTGCTCCCAGATGTCGTCCCCGTGCCCGGTACCGGCCTCGTAGTGGGCGTCTCCGGTGTGGCGGACGGTGTAGACGAAGGAACCGCCCGGCCGCAGCACCCGTCGCACCTCGGCGACCAGGGCGTGGATCTCCTGGGTGGACAGCGCCATGCAGAGCAGCATGTGCGCGAACACGGCATCCACCGAGGCGTCCGGGAGTGGCAGCGGCTCGCGGACGTCGTGAACCGCCGTGGTGACCCGACCGGCCACGTTTTGGGCCACCGCGGCCTCACGCAGCTGTTCCAGACCCACGGGACTGAAGTCGGTGGCCATCACGGAGAAACCCTCGCGGGCGAAGTAGAGCGCGTCACGGCCATGGCCGGCACCCAGCTCCAGCACCTCGCGGGCACCGGCGGCCCGGAAGACGGCAGCGGCATGGACCGCCGGCCCGGACGGCTCCTCGCCGTACATGCCGGGATGCTCGCCGTAGGTCTTCTGCCAGTGCGCACGCTGCCCCTCGGCCAGCCCCTGCTCCGACTCCGACACCCTGACGCCCTCCTCATCGGGCTGGCATCGAACAACCGGCCCCTGTCAGGCCACCCTAGAGGGCCCCATGTCGTCGCCTCGCCCGCCCGCTGCGTCAAGGCGGCCGGCGCTGCTCGGCCGCTGCGATCTTGATGCGGATGTCGCGCAGGATATGCCGCAAGGTGCTTTACGTGGACCGAACCTAGGTCAGCCGCGTACGTGGTGGGACACCATAGTTCCGCGTGCGGCGATGCGGGCCACCACCGTGCCGGGCCCTCCCCGGTGCGTCCTGCCCGGCGAGGCTGAGCGAGGAGGCCGGCGATGCCGCCGAGGGCGGTGGAGTGGAGCATGTGGTGGACCAGCAGACCGGCGCTCGCACCGTTGAAAGGTCAGGTCTTCGCGGGAGCGCTCGCCATCGCGCCCGGTGGGCGCGTCATGAAGACGTCGATCGGGTCCTGGGCCTCCACGACGAATCCGTGGCGCTCGTAGAGTCGACGGGCAGCACTGCCCTGCAAGACGTTCAGGCCGACGGTCATGCCCTGCGCGTCCGTTCGTTCCAGCACTGTGCGCAGGACAGCGGATCCGAGCCCTCGGCCCTGGCAGTGCGGAGCAAGGTAGAAGTGCTCCAGCCACTGCCTGTCTCCGGCGGGCCGGACCGTGACGCATCCGGCGAGTTCACGGTCGAGCATGATGATCGACATGTGACGCGGGGAGAAGGAGTCCCGCAGCCGCTGCCGTACCCGGTGCTCGTCGTAGCGCCCGAGGCGTTCCAAGTCCGCGCGCATGACCGTGGCCCGCAACTCCGCGATCGCCTCGATGTCCGCCGCCACCGCTGAACGCAGCTCCCAGCCCGCGGCCTGCGCCGACGTGGTCCGTTCGGGCACTGTCGTGTCCGGTCGCGTACCGCTCCCCAGCACTCCAGCGTCCATGGCCGGAGTATCTCAGTCCGCCGGCCATGGACTCCTCGTCCCCCCGCACTCACCGCTTCGTGAAGTGTTCGACCAGACGCGCGTAGCTGTCATCGGCATGGCCGTCCTCCACGGCCTTGTTCACCAGGCCGAGCGTGTAGGCGGGGAGTTCGACGTCGATGTTCCGCGCCCCGCTCTCGCGGACCAGGTCCTCGACCGAGGGGCGGTGGTGCTTGAGCGCTCCGTATCGCGTCGCGTACTCACCACGGTCGACCTCGTCGGCGATCATCGGGAAGGACGCCAGGAGTGCGGCGACGGACGGGCCGGCGTCGTCCAGGAACCGCTTCGCCTCAATGCCCTCGCTGGACAGCAGAGCGGCCGCGTGGAGGAATCCGTTGAGCGCGCCCCACATGGTGCCGTGCACGGCCATGCCGTACAGGGCCGGCACGCCGGCGTCGGCGGAGATGAGCGTTCCCCGGCCGCCGATGAGCTGGAGCGTCGGATGAAAGTGGTCGAACACGGCGTCGGAACCGCCGTAGAAGACCACGGTCTCCGCTCCCCCGATGCCCGGAGCGATCGTCATGATCTGCCCATGGAGATACTGCCCGCCCTGGTCCACGACCCAGTCGGCGACGGCTCGCGCCTCTGCCGATGTCCCATCCGTGAGGTTGAGCACGGAGCGACCGGAAAGCGCGTCGCCCGACGATTCCAGAATCGCGCGGGCCGTCGCATTGCCCTTCACGCTGACGACCACCAGGGGACTCGCGGCAACGGCGTCGCGGACGGTCGCGGACCGCTCAGCGCCCCTGGCGACCAGGGGGGCGGCCTTCTCCGGCGTACGGTTCCACACCGTGGTCGGGTGACCGCCGTCCAGAAAGGCGCCGGCGAGCGCGAAGCCCATCTCGCCCAACCCGATCACGGTCACGGCCGGCTGGGCGTCGGTACGTTCTGAGGCAGTGTTCATCGCGGTCACTCTCTCCCCGGTCGCGGTGGTCCAGCCCCTGCAGGGCGGCCCTCGGTGTTCGCTGAAACGTCACGCTAAGACCTGAACCAAAGTTGAGGTCAAGGGGAGGCTCAGCGCAGTCGTCGGGCGCGCAGCACCAGGTCGTCGGTATGGTGCGCGCCGGCGCCGCCCTCGGCTGCCACGCGTGGCCGCTGCTCATCCACCTCCACCACCCAGTCGTCGTCGAGGAGAGGCGCGACCGTCGAGGGCCAGATGTAGTCCGCGGGGTCGAAGCCGCTCTCGTGCGCCTGCATGGTGTCCATGCCCGCATGGTGGACGAGCAGCAGCACACCGCCGACCGCGACGGCCGAGAGCAGCGCGCGCTCCGCCGTGGCGTCGGGAGTGCTCAGGAGCGCCGGGTACAACGCGGCCACCAGGTCGAAGGAGGCCGGCGGAAGCGCCGCGTCCGTCAGTGTGGCGTGGACCCAGCGAATGTCGACACCGGCGTCCCGCGCGTGCCCGGCCGCCCGCTCCAGCGCCACGCCCGACACCTCGAGCGCGGTCACGTCCCATCCGCCGCGCGCGAGCCAGACCGCGTCGGCACCCTCGCCGCAGCCCACGTCGAGCACCCGTCCGGGAGTGAGTCCGGCGACCTCGGCCACGAGCGCGCCGTTGGGCCGACCGCTCCACAGCTGCTGCCGATCGGCATAGCGCGTGTCCCACTCCGCGCGCACGGCGGGATCTCCGACGTATCCGTCGGCAGGCGAGGGGCTGGTGGACGCGGGCGATCCCGCTGCGATGTTGTCGGTCATCGGCCAACCGTCGCCTGTCGCGTCACGGTCCCGCCACTCCTGTTGCCGGTCCGGCAAACGGTGGCCGGGGACGGCCGGCACCCCGGACACGACCGTCGCCTCGCCCGTGTGCGGCCTGTCCTTCGGGCTCGCCCACCGACAGCACGCATGGAGCGGGCCGTTTCGGACAGGATGTGCGGGGTGATCGTCTCCGACACCGTCTACCTTGCGATGGGCCTGGGCGCCCTCGGCGCGGCCGTCGTACCGAGGCTCGTGTTCAAGCGGCCCCTCTCCATGCCGATGGTCTTCCTCGCGGCCGGCGCCATGGTGGCGGCGCTTCCGTTGCCCGTGCCGACGGTGGACCCGGTACGCGACCGGATCTGGGTCGAGCATGCGACCGAACTGTGCGTGATCGTGTCGCTGATGGGAGCCGGTCTCGCTCTCAACCGGCCCTTCGGCCGGCGCGCATGGGCGGGGCCCTGGCGCCTGCTCGGCATCAGCCTGCCTGTGACCATCGCCGGGACGGCGCTCATCTCCGCGCTCCTGCTCGACTGGCCGCCGGCGCTCGCCCTGCTCGTCGCCGCGGTGCTCGCACCGACCGATCCCGTACTGGCGGCGGAGGTCAGGGTCGGGGAACCCACGGATGCGGAGGACGACGAGGACGAGGTCCGGTTCACCCTCACCGCCGAAGCCGGACTGAACGACGGACTCGCTTTCCCGTTCGTCCTGGCCGCCCTCGCACTCGCCACGGCGGCCGGCGACGGGTGGTCGGCCGACTGGATCGGGCGCTGGCTGCTCATCGACGTCCTGGTCAAGATCGTGGTCGGAGTGGCGGTGGGGATCGTGGCCGGGCGTCTGCTGGGCCGGATGTTCTTCCGCGCGCGGACGAACGCGCTGCGGCTGTCGGAACACATGGAGGGGTTCGTCGCCCTGGGCGCCACGTTCCTGGCGTACGGAGCGGCCGAACTGCTCCACGGCTACGGCTTCCTCGCCGTGTTCGTGACGGCCTGCACCATCCGTGCTGCCGAGCGCAGCCACGGCTACCACCGCGTACTGCACGAGTTCACCGAACAGATCGAACGGCTGCTCACCGTGTGCCTGCTCTTCCTGCTCGGCGGCTTCCTCGTCACCGGTGGCCTCCACGTCCTCACCTGGCAGGGCGCCCTCGTCGCCGTCCTGCTCGTCCTCGTCGTCAGACCGGCTGCGGGATGGCTCGGCCTGATCGGCTTCGCCGCGGGACCGAAGGAGAAATCGGTCACCGCCTTCTTCGGTATCCGCGGTATCGGCTCGCTGTTCTACCTCGCCTACGCGCTCGGCCACAGCGAAGCCTTCGAAGCCGACGCCCGACAACTCTGGGCGGTGGTCGCCTTCACCGTCCTGCTCTCCGTCGTCCTCCATGGTGCCGCCGCGACACCGGTCATCCGGCGCCTCGACCGGCTGCGCCGCTCCTCGCCCGCACCGCCGTGAGCCCCGCCCACTTCGAATCCGCCATGAACGGTCAGAGGGTGACCGCCGTCGCCATCGCGTGCAGGCGCAGCGCCAGTTGGATCTCCAGCGCCCTGGCCGGGGACTGCCAGTCCGGACCGAGGAGGCGGCCTATTCGTTCGACGCGCTGGGCGACCGTGTTCACGTGGACGTGGAGGTCGTCCTTGGTGCGCGCGGGGCTCATGCCGCTCGCGAAGTACGCCTCCATGGTGCGCACCAGGTCCGTGCCCCGGCGCCGGTCGTACGCGAGGACCTGACCGATCGTGCGCTCGACGAAGCCCTCGATGTCCCGGCTGTCGGCGAGCAGCAGACCGAGGAAGCCCAGGTCCTCGGCGGCCGCGCCCTGGCCCGCGCGGTGCAGCAGACGCAGTGCGGCCAGGCAGCGGCGGGCCTCCTCGTACGCGGTGACGACCTCGCCCGGGCGGGCGAGGGGTGCCTCGACGGGGGCGGAGGCGCCGACCGTGACCGGCTCGCGCAGCGCACCGCCGAGGTGCTTGGCGGTCTGCCGGGCCAGCTCGGCGGCGCTCTCGCCGGGGCCGAGCGGGAGGAGCAGCACGGTCCCGCCGTCACGCGCGGAGGCGAGGCCGTGGCGGGTGGCGGCCAGGTGCGAGGCGGCCGACCAGAGCCGCTGCCGGTCCGCGCTCTCCCGTACCCCGGTGTCGTTCCCGGCTGCGGCTTCGGTCCGGTCGATGCGGGCGGCGAGCACCACATGGGGCGCGTCGACGTCGGTGCGGAGGCGGGCGGCCCGCTCGCGCAGCAGACGTCGGTCGCGGTCGGGGGCGTCGAGGAGGTCGTCGAGCAGCTCGCCCCGTACGCGCTGTTCGGCCTCGCCCGCCGAGCGGCGGGCGAGCAGCAGCAGGGAGGTCACCAGGGCGGCCCGCTCCAGGGTGCGCTGGTCGACCGGGTCGAGGTCGGGCTGGCCGCGCAGGACGAGGGCGCCGAAGGTCTCGCCGCCGGCCGAGACGGCGGCCACCCAGTGGTCGCCGTCCCGTATCGCGTGGCCGTCGGCGAGCGGGGCGGGGCCGCGCCCTCCCTCGATGAACTCGACGGTGCCGCCGAGGACTTCGGAGACCGCGGCGGCCACGTCGAGGACGCCGCCGCCGCGCAGGACCAGCTCGGTGAGCCGGTCGTGGACCTCCGAGGCGCGTTCGATGACGCCGCTGTGTTCGCGGATGATGTCGTTGGCGCGTTCGAGCTCGGCGAGGGCGGAGCGGGTCTCGGCGAGCAGGTTGGCCGTGTCGATGGCGACGGCGGCGTGGGCGGCGAAGGAGCCGAGCAGGGCGACCTGTTCCCGTTCGAAGACGCGTGCGCGCCGGTCCGCCGCGAACAGCACGCCGATGACCTGGCTGCCGAGGGTCAGCGGTACGCCGAGGATGGCGACGAGGCCCTCGTCGCCGACCGCGGAGTCGATCGTGCGGGTGTGCTGGAAGCGCGGGTCGTCGAAGTAGTCGTCGGTGACATAGGGGCGGGCGGTCTGGGCGACGAGGCCGCCGAGGCCCTCGCCCATGCCGAGCCGCAGCTGCTGGAAACGCGCGGACACCGAGCCTTCGGTGACGCGCATGTACGTGTCGCCCGCGACGGGGTCGTTGAGGCTGAGGTAGGCGACCTCGGTGCCGAGCAGGGAGCGGGCGCGCTGGACGATGGCGCGGAGCACCGCGTCGAGGTCGCGCAGCCCCGCGAGGTCGTGGGCGGTCTCGAAGAGGGCGGAGAGCTCGGCCTCGCGGCGCCGCCGCCCCTCCAGCTCGGCCCGTACGCGCAGGGCGAGCTGCTTGGCCTGTTCGAGCTCGGCCAGCGCCTCCGGGCCCGCGCCGCTCGCACGGGCGAGCAGCACGGGCCTGTCGTACGCCTCCACCGCGGCTCCTCGTGCGAGGAGCTCCAGGTAGGAGACCTGTTCCTGGGACATGGACACAGGGATACCTGCCGTACGGGTGGTCGCACCAGCCCTGTGGACGACCGCCTGTGGAAAACGTCAGTGGGCGGTCCAGCCGCCGTCGAGGGTCAGGGACGTGCCGGTGATGAAGGAGGCCTGCGGGGTGCAGAGGTAGAGCACCGCCTCCGCGACCTCCTCCGGTTCGATGAGCCGCTTGAGCGCCGAGTCCTTGAGGAGCACCTCGGTCAGGACCCGGTCCGGCGGGATGGAGTGGGCGGCCGCCTGGTCGGCGATCTGCCGCTCGACCAGGGGGGTGCGCACATAGCCGGGGTTGACGCAGTTGGAGGTGACCCCGTGGGGCGCGCCTTCGAGGGCCGCGGTCTTGGAGAGTCCTTCGAGACCGTGTTTGGCGGCCACATAGGCGGACTTGAAGGGAGAGGCGCGCAGACCGTGCACGGAGGAGAGGTTGACGATCCGGCCCCAGCCCTGGGCGTACATGTGCGGCAGGGCGCCTCGGATCAGCCGGAACGGGGCCTCCAGCATGACGGTGAGGACGGTGTGGAAGACGTCCGGCGGGAACTCCTCGATGGGCCGGACCAGTTGCAGTCCGGCGTTGTTCACCAGGATGTCGGCGCCCGCCGCCACGGTCTCCGCGGCGTCGAGGTCGGTGAGGTCCAGGAGCCGGGGCTCGACCGCGCCCGGCAGGCCGGTGGCCTCGTGGGCGAGGGCCTCCAGGCCGTCGGCGGCCCGGTCGACGGCTCTGACCCGGGCCCCGGCGGCGGCGAGCCGGAGCGCGCAGGCACGTCCGATGCCGCCGGCCGCGCCGGTCACGAGCGCGGTCCGGCCCGCGAGGTCGAGCGTGACCGAGCCGGGCGCGGGCCTCGCCGCGGGTGCTGACGCGGGCCTCGGACCGGCGGCTGACGCGAAGCCCGGTCCGGCGCTCGGCTCGGGAATCGGGCCCGGCTCGGGCCTCGCCGCGGGGGCCGGTCCTGGGCCCGGCGCCCGTACCGGACGGGGTGAGGGAGCCGGTGCCTGGGCCGACGCGGGACCTGAGGGGGTGGGGGCGCTCATGCTCCGCACCTTATGAAGCGCTCCACCCCCGACCGATGTGCGCCGAGCCCATACTTCAGCCCTGGGGCGTGGTGTCGAACCATGTGGGTTCGTCGGCGAGCGCCTGCTCGATCCGGAAGTGGGAGAACCGCTTCATCTCCGGGAGCCGGTCCACCTCGAACCAGCCGACATCCGTCGACTCCTCGTCGTTCACCCGCGCCTCGCCGCCGACCGCCCGGCAGCGGAAGGAGATGTCCACGAACTGGCACTGGTCGCCGTTCGGGTAGACGACGGGCTTGCGCAGCGTCTGGACGAGCACGACCCGCTCGGCCTCGCATCGCACGGCGGTCTCCTCGTACACCTCGCGCACCGCGCAGTCGGCGGGCTGCTCCCCGGGCTCGACGATACCGCCGATGATCGACCACAGGCCGTTGTCGGCCCGCCGGCCGAGCAGCACCCGCCCCCGGTCGTCGAGGACGACCGCGCTCACGCCGGGCAGGAAGAGCAACTGGTGGCCGGCGCTGGCCCGCAGGTCGCGGATGAAGTCAGGAGTACCCATGTCCCGACCCTAAAGCCTTACGGATCAAGAACCGGCGGCCGGGGAGTTCCGGCGGGCGCGGACGGTACGCATCGCGGACCAACCGAGACCGGCGACCGCGACCGCCACCAGGAGCGCCTCCGGCAGGGTGCCCATCCGCGTGGCCGGCGTGAGCGAGGAGCGCAGCGGCACCTCCTCGACCAGCACGTCGGGGGTGAACATCGCCGACTTCGCCACGATCCTGCCGTCCGGCATGATGATCGCGCTGACACCGCTGGTGACCGGGACGACGACGGAGCGGCTGTGCTCGACCGCCCGCACCCGTGACATCGCGAGCTGCTGGTAGGTCATCTCGCTGCGCCCGAAGGTCGCGTTGTTGCTCGGTACGGTGATGAGCTGGGCGCCGTGCGTGACGGTGTCCCGTACGGCCCAGTCGAAGGCCGCCTCGTAGCAGGTCGCCAGGCCCACCCGGGTCCCCGCGAGGTCGAAGACGCCGACCTGGTCGCCGGGGCCGAAGTCGCGGCTGACCCGGTCGACGTTGCTGTTGAAGAGGCGTACGAAGGGCCGCATCGGGATGTACTCGCCGAAGGGCTGGACATGCCGCTTGTCGTACGTGGCGACGGGTCCGCCCGCAGGGTCCCATTCGATGAGGGTGTTGCGCAGTTTGCCGGTGTCGGGGGTGAGGACCGCGCCGATCACGGTCGGGACGCCGATCGCCTTCACGGCCTCGTCGATGACGGCCCGCGCGTCGGGATTCGCCAGCGGGTCGATGTCGGAGGAGTTCTCCGGCCACAGCACGAAGTCGGGCCGGGGCTTCTCGCCCGCCCTGACGTCCGCGGCGAGCTCCTTGGTGCGGTTGGCGTGGTTGTCGAGGACGGCGCGCCGCTGGGAGTTGAAGTCGAGGCCGAGGCGGGGCACGTTGCCCTGCACCGCGGCGACGGTGGCGGTGCCGTCCTGTGCGGAGTCGTCGACCAGGGGCAGCGCGGCCACGGCGCCGGTGACCGGGACGAGGACGGCGAGGGCGGCCGCGGCGAGGGGGCCGCGCGGGACGGTGCCGGTCGTCCGGTACGCGCGGATCTGGCGGACCACCTCGTACAGTCCGAAACCGCAGAGCGCGACGGCGAATCCGAGCACGGGGGTGCCGCCGACAGCCGCGAGCGGCAGGAAGACGCCGTCGGCCTGTCCGAAGGCGATCTTGCCCCAGGGGAAGCCGCCGAACGGGACACGCGCGCGTGCCGCCTCGGCGAGGATCCAGACCGCCGCGGCGAAGACCGGCCAGGCGGGCAGCCGGGAGACGGCCGCGATGCCCAGGCCGGCGGCGGCGACGAAGAGCGCCTCCACCGCGGCGAGCGCGATCCACGGGAACCGTCCGACCTCGGCGCCGGTCCAGATCAGCAGCGGCAGCAGGAAGCCGAGTCCGGCGAGGTGGCCCAGAGCGAATCCGGCGCGCGGGCGGCGGCCCCGCAGGGTCCAGCCGAGCAGTGCGAACGCGGGCAGCGCGAGCCACCACAGCGGGCGGGGCGGGAAGCTCAGGAAGAGCAGGGCCCCGGACAGGGCGGCGGCGCCCGGCCGCACGAGGCGCCGGAACCGGCGGCCGGCCCCCGTCTCGGAGGCGGCGGTGGGGCCGGAGGCGTCGACGGGCGCGATGGTGGTGCTCACATGCGGAGTCTACGGCGCGGTCCCCGGGCCGACGGCGTCCGGTCCAGACCTCTCCGGCGGTGCGGCCGGGAGCACTCCTCGCCTCCCGCCGTGACGTTCCTGCGCTGTCCCTCCACAAACGCAGCCCACGCCGTTACGGTGTCGGCCAGGCTGATCGGGGGGCGACGGGGATGGCTGTACCTGCGGCTGAGCGCGGAGTCGTGCGCGAGCGCGGCCGGACAGCGGATGTCGTCGGCGTGCTGGTGCTCGGTGCCTGCGCGGTGTGGGCGCTCCTCAGCGCCGCCGGGCGCGAGGCGCGCCCCGAGGGGATCCTCCTGGCCGTCCTCGCGGTCTCCGCCGGATACGCCTGCGGCCGGATCTTCGGCACGCTGCTCCCCGTCGCCGCCGCGGCGACGGCGTCGCTCGCCGCGCTCGGCCTGGTGCTGGCCTCCGGTCCGGGGGTTCCCGGTGCCGCGCCTGCCGCCTCCGTACCGCCGGGGCACGCGGGAGCGGCCGCGGCGCTGCTGGTGCTGGCGGCCGGGGCCGCCTGTTGCGCGGCCGCGGCGGCCGGTTCGGCGGTGGGGCGGCTGCTGCCGCGGCTGCTCGCGGCGGCGGTGGCGGGGGTGGCGCTGGCCCTGGGTTCGGTGGTGGGGTGCGTGGCGGCGCTGGGCGTGCTGCTCTGTTCGCTCGTCGCCGTACGGGCACGGCGCCGGGGTCTGGGGCTCGCCGGCCTCGCGCTGGTGACGGGTCTGGTCGTCGGTGCTTCCTGGGCGGTGGCGGAGGAGGCGCTGCCCGAGGGTCTTACGGTCTTCGCGGAGGACGTGCTGACCCGCCACCGTGTCCTGCTGTGGCGGGACGCGGTGGCGCTGGCCGAGGAGAACCCGTTTCTGGGTGCCGGGCCGGACCGGTTCGGGGCGCTCAGCCCGACGTCCAGGGAGACGTCCGCCGCCGACGGCACACCGCATTCGGCGCCGCTCCAGCAGGCGGCGGAGCAAGGTGTGCCCGGCGTGGTCCTGCTGGGCGCGGCGTACGGCTGGCTGCTCTGGGGCCTGTGGCGGTCGCCGCGGCCGAACGCCGTGGTCCTGACGGCGGGCGCCACGCTGACGGGTCTGGCCGTCCTGGCCACCGTCGGCAACGCGCTGAGCTTCTCCCCCGTCACAGCGGGCGCCGGGTTTCTCGCCGGCCTGGCGACCGCCCGCTCGGCCGCGACGGACACCGGCGGGCCGTAGGCCGTGCCCGGTGCCCGTGAATGCCGTAAATCCTGCGTGAAGCTGGGACGCGGTGGCGCACGGGCTCGCATTCATCACGGACCCAGGCGTCCACCGGGGAGTCAGGCGCTCGTCGGCCCCGTCGTCGTCGGCGGCACGGGAGGCGCCGGAGGTGAGGTCGGCGGGGTGGGAGAGGAGTGTGCCGCCGGCGGGGTGGACGCCGGCGACCCGTTCCTTGTGCCGTCCTTCGCTCGGCCGAGGCGGTCGCGGATGACCCGGACCGCGGTCTCCGCGTCGTCCACCGTGACCGTGAAGGCGCGCCCGTCACCGAGTTCCAGGACCACCGCGTCGCCCCGGCGGACGATGACCCCGGTGCCCTTCTCGGGGCGCCAGCGGTACCCCCAGCCTCCCCAGTGGCGCGGTGTGACGGGGGCGGCCTCGACGCCGACGACGTGGGACAGCGGGATCCTGCGGCGCGGCAGTCCGAGAGGGCCGCAGCGGACCTCCAGCGACCGGTCGTCGACCTTCACCGCCACATGGACGAAGGCGAGCGTGCCGAACATCATCAGCAGTCCCGCCGCCACGCATCCGATCACCGACATGAGCAGCGGGATGATGCCCGAGGTCCACGGGGCGTCGACCGCCAGCGCGATGCCGACCGCGACGAAGAGCGCGCCGGCGGTGGCCAGCACCCACTGGACGCGGTTGGTGGCGCGGCCGGTCCACACCTCCGGTACCGGTACGTCGGTGTCCAGCGGCCGGGGGTGGTGGGGATGACGAGAGAGGTCCCTCATGGCTCGCAGCCTACTCACGTTCCGCTCGCGCGGCGCCCGCTGTCGCCCCGTCGGCGCACCGCGTCCGTCCTGTCAGCGGGCCGCGGCCGCGACTGAGAGCAGACGGCCTTCCGGGTAGCTCAGGGCGGCGGCCGTGAGCCGGGAGGGCCGGCCGCTGTGGATGACGGTCAGACCGCCCACGGGGTCGGCGGAGGGTGCGGGTCCGGCGCCGATCCGGCGCAGCGCCTGTGCGGCGACTGCCCCGGCCGAGCCGTGGAAAACCACCGGCGGGAGGTCCGGGTGCTGGACCGCCGTACGGATCTCCTCGGCGACGAGTTCGTAGTGCGTGCAGCCGAGCACCAGGGCCCGGATGTCGCGGGGGGTGAGGGCCGCGGCGGCCGCGACGGTCCGTTCGACGGCTGCCGCGTCGGCGTTCTCCACGGCGTCGGCGAGGCCCGGGCAGGGCACTTCGGTGACCTCGGCCGCCTCGGCGAACTCGCGGATGAGTCCGCGCTGGTACGGGCTGCCGGTGGTCCCCGGGGTCGCCCAGATGGCGATCTTCCCGCCGTCCGCGGCGGCCGGTTTGATCGCGGGGACGGTGCCGATCACCGGAATGGTCGGTTCCAGCTCGGCGCGGATGGCGGGCAGGGCGTGGACCGAGGCGGTGTTGCAGGCGACGATGAGGGCGTCGGGCCGCTGCGCCGCGGCGGCGCGGGCGACGGCCAGCGCGCGGGCGGTGAGGTCCTCGGGGGTTCGCGGGCCCCAGGGCAGGCCGTCGGGGTCGGAGGAGAGGACCAGATCCGCGTCCGGCCGCAGCCGGCGCACCGCGGCCGCTGCCGCGAGCAGGCCGATTCCGGAGTCCATGAGCGCGATCTTCACCCGGTCACCCTAGCCGACCACCCTTGCGTCGCCGCCGTTCTGGGGCAGACTGCGACGAATGAGCGCCATTGCCTGGATCGCCATGGGTTCGCTGGCCGCCTGGGGGTGGCTGCTGCTGGGACAGGGGTTCTTCTGGCGTACCGACCAGCGCCTCCCCGTGAACGCCGGCCACGCGCGCGTGGAGCCGCGGAGCTGGCCGCGCGTCACCGTGGTCGTACCGGCGCGGGACGAGGCGGAGGTGCTGCCGCTCAGCCTGCCGTCGCTGCTCACCCAGGACTATCCGGGTGAGGCGGAGGTACTGCTCGTCGACGACAACAGCACCGACGGCACCGGGAAGCTCGCGCGCGAGCTGGCCGGGCGGTACGGCGGGCTGCCGCTGACGGTGGTCGTTCCGGGGGAGCCCGCGGCCGGCTGGACGGGGAAGCTGTGGGCGCTGCGCCATGGCATGGCGCGGGCACGCGCGCGTGAACCGGAGTTCCTGCTCCTGACCGACGCGGACATCGCGCACGAGCCCGACAGCCTGCGCCTGCTGGTGACCGCGGCGACGGCGAACGGTCTCGACCTGGTGTCCCAGATGGCCCGGCTGCGGGTGGCGAGCGGGTGGGAGCGTCTGATCGTCCCGGCCTTCGTCTACTTCTTCGCCCAGCTCTACCCCTTCCGCTGGATCAACGCCCGCCGCCCCCGCGCGACGGCGGCCGCGGGCGGCTGTGTGCTGCTGCGGGCGGAGGCCGCCGAGCGGGCCGGGGTCCCGGAGGCGATCCGGCAGGCGGTGATCGACGACGTGTCGCTGGCCCGGGCGGTGCGCCGGACCGGCGGGCGGATCTGGCTGGGGCTCGCGGACCGGGTCGACAGCGTCCGGCCGTATCCCCGCCTCGCCGACCTGTGGCGGATGGTGTCGCGCAGCGCGTACGCCCAACTGCGCCACCATCCGGTCGTGCTGGCCGGCACGGTGGCCGGGCTCGCGGTGGTCTACCTCGCTCCCCCGGTCGCGGTGGCGGCCGGGGCTCTGACGGGTGACGCGGTGGCGGGCGCGGCGGGCGGGCTCGCCTGGGCGGTGATGGCCGGAACGTACCTTCCGATGCTCCGCTACTACCGCCAGCCGCTCCGGCTCGCGGTGACGCTTCCCTTCACCGCGCTGCTCTACCTCCTGATGACGGTGGATTCGGCGGTGCAGCACTACCGCGGCCGGGGGGCGGCCTGGAAGGGACGCGTGTACGCACGCCCCGAGGCCGCACCCGACCGATAGGCGTCGGCGCGAGGTGTCGAGGGTGCTCCGCCGGCCGCGGAAATGCGACGTCCGCGCCGGAGCGCGATTTCTCCGGCACACGGAGTAGCAACGAAGCGTCGACTTCCGGCGCACCGCGACTGAACGCCTCGCCAATTCCCGGCGCGGGCCGCGCGTGCCCGCGGAAGTTAAGGCTCTTTAGCGTGGACATGATCGTCCCGATCATGACCGTCGGGACGCGGGGATTTCTTTACGCGGACTTCATGCCGGGCATCCGGGGCGCTCCGAGGGTGACCCGCCGGTAACCCCTCCCCAGCTCGGCTTTTCAAGATCCATGTTCCATCGGGCGACCGCATTTGTCGCGTTCGCTCGCATTGTGGATCGACGGTCCCTCAGAACCCGTCAAACAACCCTCTTATCGGTCTCCCCAACCAGCACATCGTGGGCTTAACTTATGTGCCATGACCTCCCCCCGCTCCACCTACGGCGGCGGTTACTACACCGCGCCGTCGTTCCCCGACACCCCGATCTACGACTCCCTGGTCGCGGAGCGGGGCACGCCTCAGATCGCCCCGATCCGAGTGCCTTCCGCGTACGACACCGGTAACAGTTACCTGCCGGCTCTGCCCGCCCTCCCGGCGGCACCCAGCCATCCGACGCCGTCCTACGGCGGCGGTGCTTCCTACGGCTATCCCCAGCCCGCGCAGCAGATGGCCCCGGTGCCGCTGCAGCACGCTCCCGCGCCCTACATCCCGCAGCAGCCGACCGGCCCGCGCGGCTACCCGGGCGTCCAGCCCCAGCAGCCGCAGCGTCCGGTGGCCACGGGGTACGAGGCGATGCGCCCGGCGGCCGCACGGCCCGCCCCGGCCCCCGCCGCGTACGACGACCCGTACAACCGGCCGTACCAGGGCGGGGGGTACTGACCGCCACGGTGTCATGGGCGGCTGGCAGGATGACCGTATGCCGAATCCTGTCGTGCGCTCCGTCCATGTCCACCCGGTCAAGGCGATGCGCGGGGTCGCGCCCGCCGAGGCGGAGGTCCAGCCATGGGGACTGGCGGGCGACCGCCGCTGGACCGTCGTGGACGCCTCGGGCAAGGTCGTGACCCAACGCCGTCACCCGCGCATGGCGTTGGCCTCGGCCGCGCCGCTGCCGGGCGGTGGCATCACGGTGTCCGCGCCCGGCCGCGAACCGCTGACGATCGAGGTGCCGCGGCCGTCGTCCACGATCCGGGTGGAGGTCTTCGAGACTCCGGTGGAGGCGGTCCCGGCGGATCCCGCGGCGGACGCGTGGTTCAGCGCGTATCTGGAGACCGAGGTCCGGCTCGTGCACATGGACGATCCCGCGCACCGTCGTCCGATCGACCCGGACTACGCCCTGCCGGGCGAGACGGTGAGCTTCGCGGACGGCTTTCCGCTCCTGGTCACCACGGTGTCCTCCCTCGACGCCCTCAACTCCCTGATCGCCCAAGGCGATCAACCCGACGAGGGCCCCCTGCCCATGAACCGTTTCCGGCCGAACGTGGTCGTGGACGGCACCGCGCCCTGGGCCGAGGACGGCTGGACCCGGCTCTCCCTCGGCGAGGTCACCTTCCGCGTGGCCAAGTCCTGCGGCCGGTGCGTCGTGACCACCACCGACCAGGAGACCGCCGAGCGCGGCAAGGAGCCGCTGCGGACCCTCGCCCGGCACCGCAAGGACGGCAGCCGGCTGATCTTCGGCCAGAACCTCGTGCCCGAGCACACCGGCACGATCCGGGTCGGTGACCCGGTCGAGATCCTCGGCTGACCCCTGCCCACGGGACGCCCCGCACCTCCCACCCGACCGGCGGGAACCCCCCTCCCCGGCAGACTCGTTGGAAGAGCGACGAGAGCGAGGGGGTGCGAGGCGTGCGAGCTGCCACCGGAGTCTGGCGCTGGAGGCACAATCCCCTGTGCCGTACGACGGACCTGATCGAGGCATGGGTCGCGTTGACGGCCGTCGTACTGCTCGCGCTCGCCGTCCCCGCGGTCGGCTGGATCTCCGGCGCACGGACCGACGCCTCCCTCAGGAGCGCGGTCCTGGCCCAGCATCAGCAGCGGCAGCAGACGACGGCACAGGTCCTCCGGCTCGCCGCCGCCCCCACGGCCGGCCCGCGGAACCCGGAGCCGGCCGGCGCACCCCACCTCCGCCGGGCCGTCGTCGCCCGCTGGACTGCGCCCGACGGCGCGCCCCGGACCGGGACGGTGGCCGTGCGGCGAGACCTCTCCGACCCCGGCGACACCTTCCGCCTCTGGACCGACCGGAGCGGACGACCGGTGGCCCCGCCGATGCGGGCGGAGACGGCCCGCGCCCACGCGGTCCTCGTCGGACTGCTCGCCGCCTCCCTGGTCTCGGTGTTCATCGAGACCGCCAGGCGCGGAATCGTACGGCGTCTCGTACACCGGCGGTACGAACGGCTCGACCGCGCCTGGGCCGAGGCGGGCCCCGACTGGGGACGTACGGGCGCGGGCGGCTGACTCGTCAACTCCGCCCCGCCGCGCGCGCTACGGTGGGGCATCGGATCAGCGGCGACGCATGAGGCGGGGGCAGAGCACACCCATGGCACAGGGCACGGTCCAGGTGACGCACACCGGCACATCCCGGTGGCGGAGGCGCACGGGTGAGTACGCCTCCCTCGCCGCGGCCCTGGAGGCCGCCGGGGACGGCGACGTCCTGACCGTCGCGCCCGGCACGTACCGGGAGAACCTCGTCATCCGACGGGCCGTCACCCTGCGCGGACCGGAGGGCGGGATCGGTTCGGTGCGGATCGCGCCCGCGGACGGCGTGCCGCTCACCGTCCGCGCCTCGGCGACCGTGCAGGACCTGCATGTCGAGGGCCAGGACGCGGCCGCCCCCGCGCTGCTGGTCGAGGACGGCACACCCGAGCTGCTCGACCTGCGCGTGGTGACCCGCTCGGCCGCCGGGATCGAGGTCCGCGGCGCCGCCAGGCCCACCGTCCGGCGCTGCACCGTCGACAATCCGGCCGGGGTCGGGATCGCCGTACTGGACGGCGCGGGCGGGGTGTTCGAGGAGTGCGAGGTCGTCTCGGCGGGCCAGTCCGGCGTCTCCGTGCGCGGGGGCGCGCATCCGCGGCTCGAACGCTGCCGGGTCCATCACGCCTCGGGCGCCGGGATCACCGTCAACGGCGAGGGCAGCGGCCTCGAGGGCATCGGCTGCGAGGTGTACGAGGTCAAGGGCGCCGGTCTGCAGATCGCGGCGCGGGCCACCGTCCATCTCTCCGACTCCTCCGTGCACCGCACGTCGGCCGACGGCATCACGCTGGACACGGACGCGGTCCTGACCCTGTCCGACTGCGACATCCACGACATCCCCGAGAACGCCGTCGATCTGCGCTCCCGCTCCGTCCTGACGCTGACCCGCTCCACCGTGCGCCGCTTCGGACGCAACGGCCTGTCCGTGTGGGACCCGGGCACCCGGGTGGACGCCAACCAGTGCGAGATCCACGACAGTACGGGCGACTATCCGGCGGTCTGGGTCAGCGACGGGGCGACGGTCGTGCTCGACGCGTGCCGGGTGCACGACGTGCCCGACGCGCTGTTCGTCCTCGACCGGGGCTCACGCGCCGATGTCGTCGACAGCGACCTGTCGCAGGTGCGGAACACGGCCGTCTCGGTGAGCGACGGGGCCACCGCGCAGCTGGACGACTGCCGGATCCGCGAGGCCTCCACCGGCGCCTGGTTCCGCGACCACGGCAGCGGGGGCACGCTGGCCGGCTGCACCATCGACGCCGTGCAGACCGGGGTGATCGTCACCAAGGGCGCCGACCCGACGATCGACCGGTGCGTGGTGACCTCGCCCGCCGAGGCCGGGTTCTACGTCTCGGCCGAGGGGCGGGGCACCTTCCACGGCTGCCGGGTGACCGGCAGCGGGGGGTACGGCTTCCATGTGATGGACGGCTGCCGTACCACCCTGCGCAAGTGCCGTACGGAACGGTGCGCGCGCGGCGGGTACGACCTTCCCGAGGACGGGCCGGTCGCGGAGGACTGCACGAGCGACGAGAGCGGGGTGCGTCCGGCCCCGGCCTCGGATCCGGGCGCCGTGCTGACGGCGACCAGGTCGGCGGGGCTGCTCGGGACGGTTCCGGCGCCGCGCTCCCCCGCCGTCTCCGCGCCCGGGCCGGCCGCCGAACCGGCCCCGGTCGCCGCGCGGTCCTCCCATGACGTCCTCGGTGAACTGGACGCCCTGGTCGGCCTGGAGAGCGTCAAGCACGAGGTCCGGACGCTGACCAACATGATCGAGGTGGGCCGCAGACGGCAGGAGGCGGGGCTGAAGGCGGCCTCGGTCCGCCGCCATCTGGTCTTCACCGGCAACCCCGGCACGGGCAAGACGACCGTGGCCCGGCTGTACGGCGAGATCCTCGCCTCCCTCGGCGTCCTGGAACGCGGCCATCTGGTCGAGGTGTCGCGGGTCGACCTGGTCGGCGAGCACATCGGCTCGACCGCGATCCGGACCCAGGAGGCGTTCGACCGGGCGCGCGGCGGGGTCCTGTTCGTCGACGAGGCGTACGCCCTGTCCCCGGAGGACTCGGGCCGGGACTTCGGGCGGGAGGCCATCGACACGCTGGTGAAGCTGATGGAGGACCATCGCGACGCGGTGGTGGTGATCGTCGCCGGCTACACCGCGGAGATGGAGCGGTTCCTGACCGTCAACCCCGGTGTGGCCTCCCGCTTCTCACGGACCATCACCTTCAGCGACTACGTCCCGGACGAACTGGTGCGGATCGTGGAGCAGCAGGCCGACGAGCACGAGTACCGGCTCGCGCCGGGTACGGACGAGGCCCTGCGGAAGTACTTCTCCGAGCTGCCCAAGGGGCCGGCGTTCGGCAACGGCCGTACGGCGCGCCAGACGTTCGAGTCGATGGTGGAGCGGCACGCGGGCCGGGTCGCCGTGCTCGCCGAGGCGAGCACGGACGAGCTGACCCTGCTCTATCCGGAGGACCTGCCCGAACTCCCCTGACGTACGGTCTCGTCGGCGCCGTCGGTCCGCTGGCGGGGCAGGGCGGGCGGCAACCGGTCGAGGAGGCCGGTGCGTTCGTCGGCGAACGCCGGGTCGGCCCGGTAGTCGGAGTGGCCGAGGATCGGTTCGGGCAGCGGGTGGGCGTGGGTGCGGCCGTACACGATCGGGTCGAGCAGGGCGGGGCAGTCCACGGCGGGCTTGTCCCCTTCGGCGGGCACCCGGACCGGGCCGCCGATGGGGTCCGTGGCGCGGTACAGATTGCTCCAGCAGTGCACCGCGCGATGCAGTCCGCGCAGGGCGTCCGGGCCGAAGTAGGCGGGGAACCAGCGGCCGTAGAGGCGCTCCAGCGGGGAGCCGTAGGTGAGGAGCGCGACCCGCTTGCGTGTGGCGGGCGGGAGCTGCCAGACGGCGGCCGCGGCGAGGACACTGCCCTGGGAGTGGCCGGAGAGGACGAGCCGGCCGCCGGTGTGCCGGGTCCAGGAGCGCATGCGCCAGGTCAGGTCCGGAACGGCCCGTTCGGCGTAGCAGGGCGGGGCGAAGGGGTGTGCGGCGCGCGGCCAGAAGGTGCCCACGTCCCAGAGGATGCCGATGGTGCGGCGGGCGGCGCGGTCCTTGTAGGCGCGGCGGCCGCAGGTGACGAACAGTATGAAACCGAAGCCGATCATCCAGGAGCCGAGGGCCTGGGCGGTGTCGGCGGCGGACTCGATCGCGGGATGGGCGCCGTCGAAGGCCCGGCCGGGGACGTTCTCGCTGGCCCAGGCGCCCGCCACGGATACGGCGCCGAGGAGCAGCGTGGCGCCGGAGACGATGCCGACGAGGGCGGGGGCGGCGTCGGTGAGACCGGCGCGGGCCCGGCCGGATGAGATCGTTCCGGTACGGACGGGGTCCGGGTCCTCCGTGCCGTAGTCGGCCTCGACGACCGATCGGAGACGGCGGGCGGTGCGCGCGGTCCGCAGGACGAGGAAGGCGCCGGGCGCGAGCAGCATCAGCAGCAGGACGGGGATGACGGACGCCTGCCAGCTCAGCAGCACGGGCGGTCCGATGAGCGGCCCCTCCCCCATGCCGGGGGTGGCGGGCCCGTCCAGCCAGTCGGCGACGCGCTGGGCGACCCCGCCGGTCATCACGCCCGCGAGGGCGCAGGCGAGCATGGCGACGGCGGGTCCGCCGAGTCCGAACATGGCGGTGCGCGGGTGGCGTCGGGGGCGGTGCAGCAGGAGGGCGACGAAGCCGAGGGCGACGACGAGGCCGCCCTGGGCCAGCGTCAGCACGCCGAAGGTCATGTCACCCGGCAGGGTGCCGGTGGAGCGCCAGGCGGGGCGGGACCATCCGGCGTACAGGACGGAGAGCAGGAGCAGGACGAGGGCGGCGCTGGGGAGCCAGGTGACGAGGGCGCGTTCGATCCGCAGGTCGAGTCGCTTCTCGCTGCGGCCGCGGCGGCACACCACCCAGAGGATGACGGCGGCGAAGACGGCGCAGGCGCCCTGGAGCGCCCAGCCGAGCGGCTCGCCGAGGGAGGAGGCGGTCTCGCGGTCGTGGCGGGCGGCGGCGCCGTCGAGGGCGGCGGCCACGGTCAGGAGGCCGGCGGCCGTGTGAGCGGCGCGGAGGCGCGCGACGAGCCGGCGGCCGTACCAGAAGCCGGGGCGCCCGAGGGCGGGACGGAGCCGGGGCGGGGGCTCGGTGCCGGGCGCCGCGTCGGCCTCGGCGGGGTCGATGGTGGCGAGCTCGTCCTCGGCGGAGTCGGCGTCGGGCGCGGGCGCGAGCGGGACCTCGGGCGCGGGCGGGACCTCGGCCACGGCCGTGCCGGGCGTCTCGGCGAGCGCCTCGGGTGTGTCGTCGTACCCGGCGGGCGGCCGCTGCGCCTCGTACGCGCTCCAGGTCCGGTTGGAGAGGTACCACAGCAGGCCCACCAGCGCCGCCGGGACCACCGCGGCCAGCGCGAGCCGGCGGCCCGGCTGGGACCACCAGCCGCCGCGCTCGGCGGAGAGGAACCCCAGCCAGGAGCGGTCCTCCGCGCAGGCGGTGACCCCCGCGCACTGCCAGGCCGTCAGATCGAGCGCGACCTCGCAGGCGGCGGCGGTGAGCAGCACGGTGAGGGTGAGCGCGACCAGCCGCACCAGGACGCCGTACGTCCGGACGAGGCCGGGCCGGCCGTGGGCGGGCGGGCGCATCCAGTGGGCGAGGTTGGCGACCATGAAGGGCAGGAGCAGCAGCCACAGGGCGCGGGCTCCGTTGCCGGAGGTGAGGTTGGACCAGCAGTACGCCTCGGGGACCGGCCGTTCGGCGTAACGCTCGGGGTGGTCCTCCGCGTCCAGGTCGTCGGCGCGGCGGTACACGGCGGCGGTGGTGTCCCCGGTGACCCGTACCGTACGCGGGTCGTCCAGCATGTCCTGCGGGGTGGCTCCGCCGACACCGTGGACGAGGAGTTCGAGCGCCGCGCCACCGCTCTGCGGGACGGGTGTGGCAGGGGACACTTCGGTGACTCGCTCTCTGGATGGGAGTATTCGTCGGCAGCATCAGGATCGCGGAAGGCCGTGCGGCTGCGCAGGGCCTCTCGCGTAATCCGTCACCAATCCCCCTGTCCCCTTCGGAAGGAACGGCCCCGGCGGTGAGCGACCATCAGAATCTCCTCGCGGAGCAGCGGCGCGCCCTCATTCTGGACGAGGTCCGGCGCCGCGGCGGTGTCCGGGTCAACGAGCTGACGCGACGGCTCAACGTCTCGGACATGACGGTCCGCCGGGACCTGGACGCGCTCGCGCGGCAGGGCGTCGTGGAGAAGGTGCACGGCGGCGCGGTGCCGGTGGTCGAGGCGAGTACGCACGAGCCGGGGTTCGAGGCCAAGTCCGTCCTGGAGTCGGGTGCGAAGGACGAGATCGCCCGGACGGCGGCGCGGATGGTGCCGCCCGGTGCGGCGATCGCCCTGTCGGGCGGTACGACCACGTTCGCGCTGGCGGGGCATCTGCTTGACGTGCGGGATCTGACGGTGGTGACCAACTCGGTCCGGGTCGCCGATGTCTTCCACGCGGCGCAGCGCACCGGTTCGACGGGCGAGGCGCGTCCCGGCGCGGCGACGGTGGTGCTGACGGGCGGGGTGCGCACGCCGTCGGACGCGCTCGTGGGCCCGGTCGCCGACCAGGCGATCCGCTCGCTCCACTTCGACGTGCTGTTCCTCGGGGTGCACGGGATCTCGGTGGAGGCGGGTCTGTCGACGCCGAATCTGGCGGAGGCCGAGACGAACCGGCTGCTGATGCGCTCGGCCCGCCGGGTGGTGGTGGTCGCCGACCACACCAAGTGGGGGACGGTGGGCCTCAGTTCGTTCGCCCGGCTCGACGAGGTGGACACGCTCGTGACGGATCGCGGGCTCTCGCCGCGGGTCCGGGCGGAGATGGCGGAGCATCTGCCGGATCTCGTCGTGGCGGGCGAGGACCGGGAGTGAGGGGGTGAGCGGGTGAGCGTCTTCCGGATCGAACGCACCACGGCTCTGCCGGCCTCGGAGGCGTGGCGGCGGCTCACCGACTGGGCGGCCCACGGCGCCCGGGTGCCGCTGACCCGGACCCGGGTGCTGACCCCCGGTCCCTCGGGCGTGGGGACCCGGTTCGTGGCGCGTACCGGGCTCGGGAGGCTGGCCTTCGACGACCCGATGGAGGTCGTGCGCTGGGAGCCGCCGCCCGAACACAGCGGGAGCGAGCGGCCCGCGGTGTGCCTGCTGGAGAAGCGCGGCCGCGTGGTGCTCGGCCGGGCGCGGATCGAGGTGTACGCCGGGCCGTCCGGCGGCTCGCGCGCGGTGTGGACGGAGGAGCTGCGGGTACGCGGGGTGCCCCGCGCCCTGGATCCCGTACTGGCCTTCGCGGGGCGGCGGCTTTTCGGCCGCGCCTTGGACGGACTCCTGGGCATCTGACGGACCGACAGCTATGGTGTGCGGACCTCGGCACGACCCCTAGGGAGGTACGGTCCATGGCACGCCGACTCCGGCTCGTGGAGCTCGACTTCGCCTCGTCCGCGCCGCTGCGCCTGGTGTTCACGGCCGAGCTGGCCGCGCCGCCGGTCGCGGTCTACCGCTCGCTGGCGGAGGAGGTCGGCAGCTGGCCCTCCTGGTTCCCCGCCGTGGTCCGCGCGGCCCCGACCGGTGGCGGCGCGGGGCGTACGGTCCGGCTGCGCGGCGGGGTCCGCTTCCAGGAGACGGTCATGGCGGCCGACCCGGAGACGCGCTACGCCTACCGGGTCGACGAGACCAACGCGCCCGCCGTACGCGCCATGGTGGAGGAGTGGGTCCTCTCCCCCGTGGGGCCCGGCACGCGGGTCCGCTGGACGATGGCCGTGGACGGCCCCGCCCCGTACCTGCTCGCGATGCGGCTGGCCCGACCGGGCGTCGGCCGGTCCTTCCGGGACGCGATGCGCCGTCTGGACCGGCGGCTCACTCCGGCCAGGCACCCGTCGCCAGGAACCGGTCGATAGCAGCCGCGTAGGGCGCGATGTCCAGGCCCTGGCCGGCCAGCCAGGTGTCGGAGTAGTACTTGTCGAGATAGCGGTCGCCCGGGTCGCAGATCAGGGTCACGACGCTGCCGGTGGAGCCGCGTTCGACCATTTCGGCGACGATCTTCAGGGCGCTCCAGAGTCCGGTGCCGGTGGAGCCGCCGGCCTTGCGGCCGATCGCGGTCTCCAGGGCGCGGACGGCGGCGACGCTGGCCGCGTCGGGGACCTTCATCATCCGGTCGATGGCGCCGGGCACGAAACTGGGCTCCATACGGGGCCGGCCGATGCCCTCGATGCGGGAGCCGCAATCGGCCGTCGCCAGCGGGTCGTTGTGGGTCCAGCCGTCGAAGAAGCAGGAGTTCTCCGGGTCGGCGACGCAGATCCGGGTGTCGTGCTGCATGTAGTGCACATAGCGGGCGATGGTGGCGGAGGTGCCGCCGGTGCCGGCGGTGGCGACGATCCAGGCGGGCTCGGGGTAGCGCTCCAACCTGAGCTGCTGGTACATCGATTCGGCGATGTTGTTGTTGCCGCGCCAGTCGGTGGCCCGCTCGGCGTAGGTGAACTGGTCCATGTAGTGGCCGCCGGTCCGCTCGGCGAGGGCGGCGGACTCCTCGTACATCTTGCGCGAGTCGTCGACGAAGTGGCAGCGGCCGCCGTGGAATTCGATCAGCCGGCACTTCTCCGGGCTGGTGGTGCGGGGCATCACGGCGATGAAGGGGACGCCGATCAGCTTGGCGAAGTACGCCTCGGAGACGGCCGTCGAGCCGCTGGAGGCCTCGATGACGGGCCTGTCCGGCCGGATCCATCCGTTGCACAGGCCGTAGAGGAAGAGCGAACGGGCGAGTCGGTGCTTGAGGCTGCCGGTCGGGTGGGTCGACTCGTCCTTGAGGTAGAGGTCGATGCCCCACTTCTCCGGGAGCGGGAAGCGCAGCAGGTGGGTGTCGGCGGAGCGGTTGGCGTCGGCCTGCACCTTGCGGACCGCCTCCTTGAGCCAGGCGCGGTACGCCGGGTCGCTCCGGTCGACGTCGATGGTGGCGGCGGCGCCCGGTGCGGCGTCCGGCACGGTGTTCTCCGTGGTGCTCATGCGTCCCTCGTCCCTCTCCTCGGTCCCCATCCGGTTCCCATTGCCGACGATAACCCGCTCACCTGCGCAAACGTTCGCTTTGGGGGTCCATAGGAGTCGCTTGCAGGAGGGCCTCTGGTGCGCCCGCCGCCCGCCCGGCACACTGGGGGGAACAACCGGTGCGAAGGGGGCGGAGTGACATGGAAGAACCGGAGTTCACGGCCACGGGCGTACGGATCGAGCGCTGGCCCCGGTCGTTGACCAGGGCGGGCGAGGTCCGGATCGAGGACGGTCGGCTGTCGCTGCTGACCAGTTACGGCAGCGAGATCGACAGCGCTCCGGTGAACGCGGTGCGGGCGGGCCGGCCGTGGTTCGCGAAGCCGGACGAGACGGTGGCGAAGGTGAACGGGACGCGCTACCGCCTGACCATGGACGGCCCGCAGGACCGCGCGTCGGGGCCGGGCCGTTTCCTGGAGGCGCTGAAGAGGGCGGCCAAGAGCCGGTGACGAGGCGCCCGACGGGCCGGTCGGGTGACGAGCGGGTGAGGCGGCGTTGACCTGCGGGGCATCGCCGCGAGTTGCGGGGCGGTCACCACTGGTTCACGCTGTAACCACCTCACAGAGGGTTTACCGGCGGTGACGCTGTGGTCGCGGCGATGGCTGTGATCCAGCCCGCCGCCGCCGTGCACAGCGCAAGAAAAGATCCGATCCTTCGTCTTCTTCCGGACCTACTTCGGGGAGTCGCAGCCGTGATCAGCGAGCCAAGCAGGCACTGCACGGTGGAGCTCCAGGCCCTGCCGTCGCGGATCGGTCAGGTCCGCAGAATCGTATCGGCGCATCTGCGCTACTGGCATCTCGATGCCTTGATCGACCATGCGGCGCTCGGAGTCACCGAGCTGCTGACCAATGTTCACCGGCACGCACAACCGGACAAGATGTGCACCGTCGAGCTCGAGCTGCTGCTCGACCGTCTCACGGTCTCGGTCCGCGACAACGATCCGCGGATACCGTGCGTCGACCCGGCGTCGGGGCTCAGGAACCCCGACGACGTCGACCAGTTCGCCACTTCGGGCCGCGGTCTGGCCATCATCGAGGCGGTCAGCGAGAGCTGGGGCATCCGCCCGCACGGCGAGACCGGAAAGGTCGTGTGGTTCACGCTTCCGGCGCCGACGCCGGCCGTGGCGATCCCGTCCCGTTCCCACGCCGTCTACGGCGCGACCACCGACGGCCCCTTCGCCGGTCAGAGCCGCTTCCACGGCGCCCATGGCACGACGCTGGAGGGCGTCCCGTTCGGCACCCCGGCGGAGCCGGTCCGCGCACCGGCCGTCGCCCGGTCGGCCCTCGCGGGCTGACGGGCGGTCGCCGGTCCGGCCCGGCGCCCACGTGGCTCCGGGCGGACCGGCGACCCCCGGGGGTGGGCCGGACGGGGGCCGGGAGCGCACGCGCGTACGACGCGCGGAGCGGGCGTGGCCGGCCACGGGTCGGCGGTGAGGCATCGGCCCGACCGCCATCGGCCGGCGGGTGAGGCATCGGCTCGACCGCTACGGCCGGCAGTGAGCCGGAGCCCGACCGCCACCGGCCGCGGTGAGCCATCTGCCCGGCCGTCACCGGCCGGCGGGTGACGCATCGGCCCGACCGCCACCGGCCGGCCGTGAGCCAGAGCCCGCCCGGCGACCGCCGCCCCCCGTCAGTCGACCGGGACCAGGGTCAGGTACGCGATGCCGAGCACCGTGCGGTAACCGGCCAGCCAGGCGGAGCGCTGGCGGTCGACGTGGTCGCGGGTCTCGGCGGCGAGGGGGTGCTCCGGGTGCGCGGCCAGCCACAGTTCGGTGTCGTGGCGGTAGGCCGACTCGAACTCCTCCCACTCCTCGCGGCTGGCCGTCTCGATCCAGGCGGGCCGGAAGCCCGCCTCGATCGCCAGGTCCACCAGCCCGGCGAGCGGGAGGTGGTCGTCGGCCCGGGCGCCCGGCCACATCGCGGCGAGCTCCTCGTCCGTCGGCGTACGCTCCCAGAATCCCTCGCCCAGCACCACCCGCCCGCCGGGCCTGACCAGGCGGCGCAGCTCGCGCAGCGCGGCGGCCGGGTCGTGCGGCAGCTCAGGGTCGCAGAGCGCCTGACTGGAACCGAGGCAGAGGATCGCGTCGACGGGGCCCCTGGTCGTGCCGCGCGCCGACTCCTCGGCGAACTCCACGCGGTCGGCGAGCCCCCGCTTCTCGGCGAGGACGCGGCCCCGGGTCAGGTCCTCGGCGTTGATGTCGAGGCCGACGCCGGTCGCGCCGGGCGCCGCCTCCAGGACACGCAGCAGGAGTTCGCCCCAGCCGCAGCCGATGTCGAGCACGGTGGCCGGCGCGGACGCGGCGAGCCGCTCGATCATGCGGGTGGCTCTCGTCTCGGAGAGCGGACCGTGGAAGGTGAGGCTGCCGAGGCGTGGAGGAAGACCGGTTTCCGTCATGATCGGACGCTAGCTTTCCCTCTCGTCTCTCCGCCGCGATTTTCAGCGGGCCCGGCCGGGGAGAGCGGCCCTACGACTCCGCTCTGCCGAGAGCGGCCAGCGGGTCGTCGAGGACCGGCTGCCAGGCCAGCTCCGCCGCGCCGACCAGGCTGTTGTGGTCGAGGGTGCAGGGCAGGATCGGTACGCCGCCACTGCGGCCCCACAGACTGCGGTCGGCGACGACCGCGCGGAGCCGCTCGGGGTCGGCGTCGAGCAGCTCGCGGTGCAGACCGCCGAGGATGATCCGGTCCGGGTTGAGGATGTTCACAAGGCCGGCGAGCCCCAGGCCCAGACGGTCGATCAGCTCCTCGGTCGCGGCCCGCACGCCCGGATCGTCGGGCCTGGTACGGAGCAGATCGCGCGCCTGCTGGAGCAGGGACACCTCCGGCCCCGGCTCGCGCCCCGCGACCGTGAGGAAGGCGAGCGGGTCGGTCTCGACGTCCAGGCAGCCCCGGCTGCCGCAGTGGCAGGGGCGCCCCTCGGGGTTCACGGTGAGGTGCCCCACTTCGAGGGCGAGGCCCGAACTGCCGGTGTGCAGGCGGCCGTCGAGGACGAGCGCGCCGCCCACGCCCCGGTGGCCGGTGGCCACGCAGAGCAGGTCCTTGGCGCCGCGGCCGGCGCCGTGGCGGTGCTCGGCGAGGGCGGCGAGGTTGACGTCGTTGCCGGTGAAGGCGGGGCCCTCGATCCCCGCGGCGCGGACGCGTTCGGCGAAGATCTCCCGGACCGGCGCGCCGGCCGGCCAGGCGAGGTGGAGCGGGTTGAGGGCGGTGCCCTCGGGCTCGGCGACGGCGGAGGGCGCGGCGAGCCCGGCCCCCACACAGCGGCGCCCGCTCTCGCGGAGCAGGGCGGCGCCCGCCTCGACGACGGCGCCGAGCACCTGGGCGGGGTCGGCGGAGACCGTGACACAGCCGGGGGCGGTGGCGACGATGGTGCCGCCGAGCGCGACGAGCGCGGCCCGGAAGCCGTCGGAGTGGACCTGGGCGGCGAGGGCTACGGGTCCCTTGTCGGCGACGGCGAGGCGGTGCGAGGGGCGCCCCTGGGAGCCGGCGGCGGCGCCGGGGTTGGAGTCGACCCGGATGAGACCGAGCGCCTCCAGCTCGGCGGCGACGGCTCCGGCGGTGGCCCGGGTGACCCCGAGCTCGGCGGTCAGGACGGCGCGGGTGGGAGCGCGGCCCGTGTGCACCAGTTCGAGTGCGGGCCCGAGCGCGCCGCGCCCCCTGTCCAGCCGTGTCCTGGCCGTCGTCGCCTTGCCGTTCATGGTGGCGAGTCTCCCATGATCGGGCAGGCGCCCGGTTTCGGCGGTGGCCGAGCGGGTAGCGGCGCGGCGACATCGAGCGGTGCGAGCGGTGTATCGGGAGGCGTCATGGCACGCTCCGAGGCGGCGGCACGTGTACGGGAGCTGCTGGGGGACGACACCGGCCGGACGTACGCCGACGAGGCGGACGTCCGTCTGAAGGACACCCCGCAGCCGCTGTACCAGCTCCTCGTCCTGGCCCATCTGCTGAGCGCCCGCATCCGGGCGGAGACGGCGGTGGCGGCGGCGAGGGCGCTGTTCGCGGCCGGGATGCGCAGTCCACGGCGGATGCGGGACGCGAGCTGGCAGGAGCGGGTGGACGCGCTCGGCGAGGGCGGTTACCGGCGCTACGACGAGCGGACGGCCACGCAGCTGGGCGAGGAGGCCGAGCTGGTCCTGGAGAAGTACGGCGGCGATCTGCGCCGGATGCGGGCCGAGGCGGACGGTGACGTGGACGCGCTGCGGGCGGCTCTGCGCGAGATGCCGGGGATCGGCCCGGCCGGTGCGGACATCTTCCTGCGCGAGGTGCAGGGAATCTGGCCGGAAATGGGCCCCTTCCTGGATGAGCGCGCGCTGAAGGGCGCCCGCCGCGCCCACCTGCCCACGGACCGCGAGGCCCTGGCGCGGCTGGTGCCGCGCGAGGAGCTCCCGGCGCTGGCGGCGGCCTTGGTGCGGGTCTCGCTGGAGCGGGGCACGAAGGACAGCCACCGGGCTGCGGCCTGACGACCCCGCTCTCCGGCTCGGGCCCCTCGCAGTGGCCCTCACCGTATCGATCACGTACCTCCGCACCGGCTTCCCGGGCCTGACCGGTCGCCCGGTTGAAATGACGGCGGCCTGACCCCTATCCTGAGTTTGTGCCGCTACTAAACAAAGTAAGGACGGCCGTTCCGGGGGGTCCCGGCGGAAACACCGCCGATCGCTCCCTGTTCCGCCTCCGCTCCGCCCTGACCCTCTTCTTCGCCCTCGACGGCTTCCTCTTCGCCGGCTGGGTGGTCCGGATCCCCGCCATCAAGCAGCAGACCGGCGCCACCGCCAGCGACCTCGGACTCGCCCTGCTCGGCGTCTCCGCCGGTGCCGTGGTGACCATGACGCTGACCGGACGCCTGTGCCGGCGCTACGGCAGCCACGCCGTCACCGTCATCACGGCCGTCCTGCTCTCCCTCTCGATCGCCCTGCCCGCCCTGACCGGGTCACCGCTCTCCCTCGGCCTCGTGCTGCTCCTCTTCGGCGCGGCGTACGGCGGGATCAACGTCGCCATGAACAGCGCGGCCGTCGATCTCGTCGCCGCGCTGCGCCGCCCCGTGATGCCCAGCTTCCACGCCGCCTTCAGCCTCGGCGGCATGCTCGGCGCGGGCCTCGGCGGGCTCGTCGCCGGAAGCCTCTCCCCCGCGGCCCATCTGTTCGGCCTCACCGTCGTCGGCCTGCTCCTGACGGCCCTCGCCGGCCCCGTCCTGCTCCGTACGCCCTCCCCCGCCCCGCCGGAGGAGGAGCGCGCCGCCGACCGGCCCCGGGCCAGGACCGGTTCGCGCGGGCTCGTCGTCGTGTTCGGTGTCATCGCGCTGTGCACCGCGTACGGCGAGGGCGCCCTGGCCGACTGGGGCGCCCTGCACCTGGAGCAGGACCTTCACGCGCACCCGGGTGTGGCGGCCGCCGGCTACTCCGTCTTCGCGCTGACGATGACGGCCGGCCGGCTCTCGGGCACCGTGCTCCTCGAGCGCCTCGGCCAGACCCGCACCCTGGTCGCGGGCGGTGCCACGGCCGCCGCCGGCATGCTGCTCGGCGCGCTCGCCCCGAGCGTCTGGGCCGCCCTGCTGGGTTTCGCCGTGACCGGGCTCGGCCTGGCCAACATCTTCCCGGTCGCCGTGGCCCGCGCGGGCGCGCTGGCCGGTCCCAGCGGTGTCGCCACCGCCTCCACCCTTGGCTACGGCGGCATGCTCCTGGGCCCGCCGTCCATCGGGTTCCTCGCCGACTGGTTCTCGCTCCCGATCGCCCTCACCACCGTCGCCGCGCTCGCGGCGGGCGCCGCGGTGATCGGTTACGCGGCCCGCAACGCGCGGGCGCCCGAGGCGGGTTGACTGCTAGGGAGTGTCCGGAAAGTATCGCCGTCCGCCCGGAGGGCGGGGTGTGCGGCGTCCGGTGCGTGCGATCGCAAGACGGAGGAGGGAGACAATGGCGGAGCCATGGCGACCGACGACAACGCGGCGTGGGGGCACCTCCCGTGCCCGAAGGGCTACGGGGGAGCGCGTGCAGGGCGCCGCACACCAGGTGAGACTTTCCGGGGCAATACACCTAGGTCCTGCGACCGTAGGCGCGCCTGAACCGGTCGCGGGGCGGCCGGTCGACGGCGAGGCGTGAACAGCCACCGACCGGTCGCGGTGACTGGCAGAATCCCGACGCATGGAGATCATAAAAGTCGACGAGCACATCGAGGCCCTTGGCGCGGCGGGCCGCTCCCTGGCCGACGCCGCCGCCGAAGCCGGTACGGACGCCGAGGTCGTGACCTGCCCCGGATGGCGAGTGCGTGATCTGCTGCGGCACACGACGATGGTGCACCGCTGGGCGACCGCCTTCGTCACCGAGGGGCACACCTCCTACCACCCCGACGGCGGCGAGCCGGATCTCGACGGCGACGCGCTGCTCGCCCACTACCGCGCGGGGCACGCGGACCTCGTCGCCGCTCTGCGGGCGGCGCCCGCGGACCTGGAGTGCTGGACCTTCCTGCCCGCCCCCTCCCCTCTCGCCTTCTGGGCCCGACGGCAGGCCCACGAGACGACGGTCCACCGCGCGGACGCCGAATCGGCCTCGCTCGAAGGGCGGCCGGGACCGGTGGACCCGGTCATCGCCGTGGACGGGATCGACGAGCTGCTGCGGGGCTTCCACGCCCGCGACCGGAGCCGGGTGCGGACGCCTGAGCCCCGCACGCTGCGCGTCCGGGCGACGGACACCGGCGACGTGTGGACGACGCGCCTGTCACAGGGGGCGCCGCACACCGAACGGACCTCCGACGGCCCGGCGGACTGCGAGCTGAGCGGGCCCGCCGGCCGCCTCTATCTGACGCTCTGGAACCGGCTCCCCGACTCGGCCGTGACCGTCACCGGCGACGCCTCGCTCGCCCGGCTGTGGCGGGAGAATTCCGGCATCACCTGGTCCTAGGCTCGCGCGGCGCCGGTCCGCGGCCGACGCCGTCTGAGATCGCTCAGGGCGTTTCCGGCACCGTCGGCTCCGGGCCCCCAGGGCGCTCGGCGGTGGTGGGCTCCGGCGACCCCGCCTCGCTCGCGGCCCCCGCCCCGTCCTGCCGTACGGCGTTCCGGCCGCCGTCCTCGGCATGGGGCGTCGCGCCCCTGCCGGACGCACCGGCCGTCGCCGCCAACCGGCGGTCGAGGAGGTCGAGCGCCCGGCGCGCCAGGCCGTTCGAACGGACGTACCCGGCGAGCGTGGTGGAGCCGCGGGTGATGTCCGTGAAGGCGTTCCAGGCCGGCCGAAGGCCGGTGACGGCCGCGTGCAGCAGGCCCGGCCGGCGCTCGAACAGGGCCAGCATCCGCCGGCCGACCGCCATCTCCACGCCGAGGCCCGCCTTGATGGCGAAGGCGTAGTTCAGCGCCTGACGGCGGGCGTCGACGGCGTCGTTCGCCTCGGCGATCCGTACCGCCCACTCCCCCGCGAGCCGCCCCGAGCGCAGCGCGAACGAGATGCCCTCGCGGGTCCACGGCTCCAGCAGGCCGGCCGCGTCGCCGCACACCAGGACGCGGCCGCGCGACAGCGGCGAGTCGTCGCTGCGGCAGCGTGTGAGATGGCCGGACGAGATCGCCGGTTCGAAGCCCGCGAGCCCGAGCCGGGCGATGAAGTCCTCCAGATAGCGCTTGGTCGCCGCGCCCTCACCGCGCGCCGAGATGACGCCGACGGTGAGCGTGTCGCCCTTGGGGAACACCCAGCCGTAACTGCCGGGCATCGGCCCCCAGTCGATGAGGATCCGCCCCTTCCAGTCCTCGGCCACCGACGCCGGAACCGGGATCTCCGCCTCCAGGCCGAGGTCCACCTGGTCCAGCTTGACCCCGACGTGCGCTCCTATCCGGCCGGCGCTGCCGTCCGCGCCGACGACCGCCCGCGCGAGGAGCGTCTCCCCGTCGGTGAGGACCACGGCGACCGTCCGCCGGTCCGGGACCGCGGGGCCGTGCTGCTCGACGCGCGAGACGGTGGCGCCGGTGCGCAGCTCGGCGCCCGCCTTCTGCGCCTGCTCGACGAGCCCGGCGTCGAACTCCGGCCGGTTGACGAGCCCGAAGAGCATCCGGCGCGAGCGGCGGGTGCGGGCGAAGCGTCCGTTGTGGGAGAAGGTGACGGCGTGCACCCGGTCCTGGAGGGGCAGTTCGAAGCCGGGCGGCAGGGCGTCGCGCGAGGGTCCGATGATGCCGCCGCCGCAGGTCTTGTAGCGCGGCAGTTCCGCCTTCTCCAGCAGCAGCACCCGGCGGCCGGCGACGGCCGCCGCGTAGGCCGCGGACGCTCCGGCGGGGCCCGCCCCGACGACGATCACGTCCCAGACGGTCGCGGCGCCCTCCGGGAACAGCTCCTCCGCCCCGGCCTCGGTACCGGTCGTGGCCGACGTCCCCCCGGTCTCGGCATCGGCCGACGCCCCCGGGGCCCCTGCCCCGGTGCGCGTCTCCCGGGCGGCCTCCGCCGCTTCAGACTCTTCCGCTCCGGCGTCTGCGTTCTCGCTGCTCACGATGTGCTTCTGCTCCTGATCCGACCGGTGGTCCGTGCTCTGTACGGCATCCTACGGCGCGGCCTCCGGCAGCCCGCGCCGTAGGATCGGCCGTACGTGCGCCGTACAACCGACTTACGGCGCCGCCCTTCACAACGTCGCACCCACGAGGAGCGTGCCCATGACCACGAATCCGATCGCCGAGACCGTCGCCGGCCTGATGCCCCGCGCCAAGGCGGAGCTGACGGAGCTGGTGGCCTTCGAGTCGGTGGCGGACGAGGCCGTGGCGCCGCGCAGCGAGTGCGAGGGCGCCGCGAACTGGGTCGCCGACGCGCTGCGCGCGGAGGGCTTCCAGGAGGTGGCGCTGCTCGACACCCCCGACGGTTCCCAGTCGGTGTACGGCGTGCTGCCCGGGCCGCTCGGGGCCCCGACCGTCCTGCTCTACGCGCACTACGACGTACAGCCGAAGCTGGACGAGTCGGCGTGGCTGAGCCCGCCGTTCCAGCTGACGGAGCGGAACGGGCGCTGGTACGGGCGTGGCGCGGCCGACTGCAAGGGCGGCTTCATCATGCACCTCCTCGCGCTGCGCGCGCTCAAGGCGAACGGCGGCGTGCCCGTCACGGTCAAGGTGATCGTGGAGGGCTCGGAGGAGCAGGGCACGGGCGGCCTGGAGCGGTACGCCGAGGCGCACCCCGATCTGCTGTCCGCCGACGCGATCGTGATCGGTGACACCGGCAACTTCCGTGTCGGCCTGCCGACGGTGACCGCGACCCTGCGCGGCATGACCATGATCCGGGTCCGGATCGACACCCTCGAAGGCAACCTGCACTCCGGCCAGTTCGGTGGAGCGGCGCCCGACGCGCTGGCCGCGCTGATCCGCGTACTGGACACGCTGCGGGCCGAGGACGGCTCCACGGTCATCGACGGGCTGCCGGCCGACGCGGTGTGGGAGGGTCTGCAGTACCCGGAGGAGGAGTTCCGCAAGGACGCCAGGGTCCTGGACGGCGTCGGCTTGCCGGGCCACGGCACGGTCGCGGACCGCATCTGGGCGCGTCCGGCCGTCACCGTCATCGGCATCGACTGCCACCCGGTCGCCGGCGCGACGCCGTCGATCCCGTCGACCGCCCGCGCGCAGATCAGCCTGCGGGTGCCGCCGGGCCAGGACGCCGCCGAGGCGACCCAGCTGCTCTACGCCCACATCAAGAAGCGGGTGCCGTGGAACGCCCGGGTGAGCTTCGAGCAGGTCGGCCAGGGCCAGGCGTTCAGCGCGGACGTGACCAGCCCGGCGTACACGTCGATGGCCGAGGCGATGCGGATCGCCTACCCGGGTGAGGAGATGCAGGCGTCGGGCATGGGCGGCTCGATCCCGCTGTGCAACACGCTCGCCGCGCTCTACCCGAAGGCGGAGATCCTGCTGATCGGTCTGAGCGAGCCGGAGGCGCAGATCCACGCGGTGAACGAGTCGGTGTCGCCGGAGGAGCTCGAGCGGCTCTCGGTGGCCGAGGCGCACTTCCTGCTGAACTACGCGCGCTCCAAGCAGGTCTGAGCGGCGGGATACTGACACCCCCTCAGGTTCAGCGTTCGGCGAACTCGCCGAGAGCGTAGAGGCATACGGCGGGCGTGCGCGGCCGCGTACGTTCGCCGTATGGACCTCATCGAGATCACCCCGCGGCTCCACATGCTCCGCTTCTCCATCGGCCAGGCGTATCTGTGGCGGGACGGGGCGGAGTTGACGCTGATCGACGCCGGGTGGGTGGGCTCGGCCGACGCGATGGAGACGGCGCTGCGGGAGACGGGCCTGGACCCGGCCCGGTTGCGCCGGATCGTGCTCACGCACTGTCATCGGGACCATGTCGGGTCGGCGGGGGAGCTCGCGGAGCGGTACGGGGCGGAGATCCTGGCCCACCGCCTGGACGCCCCGGTGATCCGGGGCGAGGCCCCGGTCCCCGAGCCGGTGCTGCTCGACTGGGAGGTCACGCTGTACGAGCACGGCCTGACCGTGCCCGAGGCGCCGCCCACCCGGGTCGACCGGGAGCTCGAGGACGGGGACGTGCTGGACTTCGGCGACGGGGCCGTCGTCGTGCACACCCCGGGGCACACGGACGGGTCGCTCGCGGTCCATCTGCCGCGCCACGGCGTGCTGTTCACCGGGGACACCGTGGCATCGGTCCAGGGCGTGTCGTTCGGCGTCTTCCATGTGGACCGCGAGCGCGCCATGGACTCGATGCGGCGGCTGGCGGAGCTGAAGCCCTCGGTGATCTGCTGCGGCCACGGGGAACCGGTGACGGCGGACGCGGCGGGGCAACTGTCGGCGGCGCTCGGATAGCCCGGGGGTCCGTTCTCTCAGCCGACGGGCACGCCCGCCTCGAGGTTGAGTACGGTGCCGCGTTCGCGGGCACGCAGGGCCCACCGCAGGCGCCGGTAGCGGACGGGCGGGAGGAGGTCGGCGGCCTCCTCCTCGGTGACGAAGCGCCAGCCGCGCAGCTCGGCGCCGGGGAGGAGCAGGTGGTCGGCGCGGGCGGCGGGCAGCCGGCCCCCGTCGAAGAGGAGCCGCAGGCCGCCGTAGCCCGGAGGCTGGGGCCGTTCCCAGTCGACGAGCAGCAGACGGGGTACGGCGTCGAGTTCGAGCCCGATCTCCTCGGCCACCTCGCGCATCCCCGCGCGGGCGGGCGGCTCCCCGGGTTCGACGACGCCGCCGGGGAACTCCCAGCCGGGCTTGTAGGTGGGGTCGACGAGCAGGACGCGGTCCCGTTCGTCGAAGAGCAGGACGCCGGCGGCCAGCGTCTCGCCGGTCGGCTCGGGTGTCTGGACGATGCCGCAGGAACCGGCGGTGCCGGTGTGGAGGGCTTCGGCGACGGCGGCGGCCGCCTCGGCGGGGGTGAGGGCCGAGGTGTCGACGGTGTGGGCGTCGGCGGCGAGCCAGTCGGCGCGGGCGGCCCGGTAGGGCTCGATGTGGTCGAGGGACCAGCGGCGGACGCGTTCGAGGGCCTCGGGGTCGGAGTCGTCGGGTGTGCGGGTGGTGATCCGCTCACGCAGGATCGTTTCGTCCGGGGCGAGCAGCACGTGCAGCACCTCGATACGGCGGGCGGCGAGACCGCCGAATATCTCGTCGCGGTACTCCTGGCGCAACAGGGTCATGGGGACGACGAGCACTCCGCCGACCTCGGCGAGCAGGGCGGCGGCCGCGTCGACGACCAGACGGCGCCAGATCCGCAGGTCCTGGAAGTCGTTGACCTCGGCGAGTCGTTTCTGCGGCAGCAGCCAGTTCATCGCGCCGCCGATCAGTTCGGGGTCGTACAGGGTGCTGTTCGGGATCAGATCGACCAGCTCGCGCGCGGTGGTCGACTTCCCCGCGCCGAACGCACCGTTGATCCAGACGATCACGATTCCCCCTCTTCGGTAGCCCTCAGTGGCTTGCCCGCAACACCCTGCCACGGAAACACCCGTGGGTGACCGGGTGATCCGGTCGTCGCGGGGGCCTGAGTCGGCCGGTCGGGGGTACGCGCAGTACAGGGCGTCTCACGGAGCGAACGCGCGTACGGGACGATGCGTGACGCTTCGGGGCGAACTGTCGTTGGATGAGCAAGGCAAGGGGTGGCGAGATGAAGCGAACGGTATTGGAGAGGTTTCCCGCGGGAGGGCCGCGGGGCAGCTGGCCGGCCGAGGAGTTCGCCAGCGCACGCCGGGGCGAGGGGCTCCCGGCGCAGGTGGTGATGGACCTGGAGAACGACGCGTTCCTGGTGATCGTGGAACAGCGGACGGCACGGACGGCGAAGCCGGCCGGAGCGAAGGCGTCGGCACGAACCTCGGCGTCGGCCTCGGCTCAGAGCGGCCGCTGACCGCCCGTCAGCGGCCTCGGCTCAGAGCGGCCGCTGACCGCCCGTCAGCGGCCGCGGCGCGCGCGTGCGGACGTGCCGCCGCGTACCGGCGCGGATGCGGGTGCGCGTACGAACGTGCCGTCGCATACCGGCGGATGCGGGTGCGAACGTGCCCCGTACGCTCGGCGTCGCGCCGGCACGATCAGCCCGCGACCGGGGCCCCGTCGCGAGGCGTGGGGACCGCCGCCGCGGCCGCGCCGAGGAGGCCGGCGTCCGTGCCCGTGAGGGCGGGGGCGACGGTGAGGTCGCGGACGAAGGACAGCGTCGCGTAGGAGCGCAGGCTGCGCCGCAGCGGGGCGAAGAGGACCTCCCCCGCACCCGCCACTCCCCCGCCGATGACGGCGATGTCGATCTCGACCAGCGTGGCGGTGGCGGCGATTCCGGCCGCGAGCGCCTGCGCGGCGCGCTCGAAGGAGGCGACGGCGACCGGGTCCCCGGCCCGCGCCGCGGCGGCGACCGCGGCGGCCGAGGTGTCACCGTCGGGGCCGGGACGCCAGCCGTTCTCCAGGGCACGGCGCGCGATGTGGGGCCCGCTGGCGATCCGCTCGACGCAGCCGCGTCCGCCGCAGGCGCACAGGTCGCCGTCCAGATCCACGCTGACGTGGCCGATGTGGCCGGCGTTTCCGGTGGGGCCCGGGTGCACCCGCCCGCCGAGCACCAGTCCCCCACCGACGCCCGTGGAGACGACCAGGCACAGGGCGTTGTCATGGCCGCGGGCCGCACCCTGCCAGTGTTCGGCCGCCGTCATGGCGACTCCGTCGCCGACGAGGGCGACGGGTCGGCCGCCGACCACCCTGCGCACCCGCTCCACCAGCGGAAACCCGCGCCAGCCGGGGATGTTGACCGGGCTGACCGTGCCGGCGCCGGCGTCCACCGGGCCCGCGCTGCCGATGCCCACCGCGTGCGCCGCCTCCCCCAGGGACGAGCCCGCCAGCTCGGCGAGCACCTCCTCGACCGCGCGCATCACCGTCTCGCCGTCCTCCCGCGCGGGCGTCGGCCGCTGCGACCGTACGAGAATCCGGCCGCCGCAGTCCACCAGCGCCCCGGCGATCTTGGTGCCGCCGATGTCCAGGGCGACGACGAGGCCGGCGGCGAGGTCGGTGTGCATGGCGCGAGGTCTCCCGGAGGGCAGGCGAGGGCGGTGATGGGTGTGACGTACAGTCTCCTCTCCTCTGACAACGTTGTCCAGGGCCTATGCTCGACAACATCACGACGGCATCCGCCGAGCCGTCCGAAGAGCCGTCCGACGAGACAGAGGATCCGCGCACCGTGGCCGACAACGCCCGCCGCCCCGAACACCGTTACGGCAATCGGCCCACGATGAAGGATGTGGCGTCCCGGGCCGGTGTCGGACTCAAGACGGTCTCGCGCGTGGTCAACGGCGAGCCCGGGGTCACTCCCGACACCGAGCGGCGGGTCCAGGAGGCGATCGAGTCCCTCGGCTTCCGGCGCAACGACAGCGCGCGCGTCCTGCGCAAGGGCCGCACCGCCTCGGTCGGGCTGGTCCTGGAGGACCTGGCCGACCCCTTCTACGGCCCGCTCAGCCGTGCCGTGGAGGAGGTGGCCCGGGCCCACGGGGCACTGCTCATCAACGGTTCCAGCGCGGAGGACCCGGACCGTGAGCGGGAGCTGGCGCTGGCGCTCTGCGCCCGCCGGGTGGACGGGCTCATCGTCATCCCGGCCGGCTCCGACCACCGTTATCTGGAGCCGGAGATGAAGGCGGGGGTCGCCACCGTCTTCGTCGACCGGCCGGCGGGCCGGATCGACGCCGACGCGGTCCTCTCGGACAGCTTCGGCGGCGCGCGGGCCGGCGTGGCCCATCTGATCGCCCACGGCCACCGCCGGATCGGCTTCATCGGTGACCAGCCGCGCATCCACACCGCGACCGAGCGGCTGCGCGGCTACCGCGCGGCGATGGAGGACGCGGGTCTGGCGGTCGACGGCTCGTGGGTCTCGCTGGGGCCGACGGACCCGGAGCGGGTACGGGACGCGGTGACCGGGATGGTGTCGGGCCCCGAGCCGGTCACCGCGGTCTTCGCGGGGAACAACCGGGTCACGGTCACGGCGGTGCGCGCGCTGGCGGGCCGCCGGCACCCGGTGGCGCTGGTGGGGTTCGACGACATCGAGCTGGCCGACCTGCTCGGCATCACCGTCATCGCCCAGGACGCGGCGGCGCTGGGCCGTACGGCGGCGGAACGCCTCTTCCGCCGCCTGGACGGCGCCGACGAGGCTCCGGCCCGGGTGGTCCTGGAGACGACCCTGATACCCCGGGGGTCGGGCGAGATCGCCCCGCCGGCGTAGCACGTGTCCCCGGCGGACCTGGGCCGGTCCGTGCTCAGCAGACGGGGAGGCCCGGCAGCGGCTGGTCGTTCTCGCCGCCCTTGAGATTCACGACGTTGACGTAGACGTTGGTGTTGCCGCTGTCGTCGTCCGTCCTGGCGGCCCAGACGTTGGTCCACTCGCCGTGCGTCTCACGCCGCCCCAGATCGCTCTGGCAGTAGAAGTAGTTGGTACCGGCGTTGAGCGTGCCCATGGCGGCGCCCGACTGGTTGTACGACGTCGCCGTGCGCCACACCTGGCAGTCGTACTTCCCTCCGCCCCGGGGGTGGCAGACCGGTGCGGGCTGCGTGGACTGCCCGCCGCCGCTCGTCGTGGCCGTGCCCCCGGTCGTACCGCTGCCTCCGCTCGTGCCGCCGCCGCTCGCCGAACCGCCTCCGGAGGCGCTTCCGCCGGTCGTGGTGGCTCCACCGTCCGTACCGCCGCCGCCGGAGCCGGGCACCGGCGGCTTCGACGCCTTCGACGCGGACGCGGACGGCGACGCGGAGTTCGTCGCGCCCGCCTTCGAGGGAGCGGCGGACCCGGTCGCCGCGCCCACGCCGCCCTGGTCGAGGGCGCGCCCGGGGTCTGCCGCGGGGCTGCTCGGCGAGGTCTGCCCTCCGGCAAGTCGCTCCCGGTCCGTGCCGTCGCCGGGCCCGACGAGGGCGTAGGTCACGCCGCCGCCCGCCAGCAGGACGGCCGCGACGGCGGCGGCGACCAGCGCCGTCGACCGCTTGCGCGCGGGCGGCCCGGCGGCGGTGTGACCGGCGGACGGGAACCCGCCGGCCGGTGTGGTGGAGGGGTGGGTGGCCGCGGGCGCCGCGGGGGCGAATCCTTCGGCGGGCGGCACCGCGGGGCCGAAGCCCTCGGGACGGTGCGGAACCGCGTTCGGTTCGGTCGGTACGGGGGCGGCCCCCGGAACCCCGTACGGCGCGACGGGGCCGGTGGAGGCGTACGGCGCGACGGGGCCGGTGTCGCCGCCCCGGGCCACGGCGGCGAGAAGGGCGGCCGCCGACCTGGCGTCGGGGCGCTGCGCCGGGTCCTTGTCCATCAGCTGCCGCAGGACGGGCCCGAGGGGGCCGGCGTTGCGCGGCTCCGGCAGGGGCTCCACGACGATGGCGTTCAGGGTCGACCAGGTGGACGTGCGGCGGAACGGCGAGGAGCCCTCCACGGCCGCGTACAGCGTGGCGCCCAGCGCCCAGACGTCGGAGGCGGCTCCCGGCTGCTGTCCCTGGGCGCGCTCCGGTGCCAGGTAGTCCAGCGAGCCGACGATCTCACCGCTGCGGGTGAGACGGGTGTCGGCGCCGTCGCCCGGGTCGTCCATGGCGGCGATCCCGAAGTCGGTCAGGACGACCCGCCCGCTCCGGTCGAGGAGGACGTTGCCGGGCTTCACGTCGCGGTGGAGCACCCCGACCTCGTGCGCGGCCGCGAGCGCCTCCAGGACGGCGGCGCCGATCCGGGCGGCCTCCCGTGGGTCGAGGACGCCGCGCTCGCTCAGGACGTCGTCGAGCGAGGGTCCGTCGACCAGCTCCATGACGATGACGGGGCGGCCCTGATGGTCGGTCACGTCGTGGACGGCGATGACTCCGGGGTGCCGTACCCGGGCCGCGGCGCGCGCCTCGCGCTGCATCCGCAGGCGCAGATCGGCCAGTTCCGGACCCGAGGAGTCGTTGAAGGCCCGCAGTTCCTTGACGGCCACTTCGCGGCCGAGGACCTCGTCGACGGCGCGCCAGACGACGCCCATGCCGCCGCGGCCCAGTTGGCGTACGACTCGATAGCGGCCGGCGAGCCGCTCGTTCTCCCCCGAAGACACCGATGCCCCGTTCTCTGTCGGCTGTGTGGAACGCGTACAGAGTACGGGGCCCGGTGGCGACCTTCGTGCGGTGGTTCCGTGGGGGTTACGGGGCGGTGCCGGTCAGGTCGCCGCGGCGCGGTGCGGCGAAGCGGTCGAGGGCGGCGCGGGTCAGACCGGTGAGGGCGTCGACCTCGGCGGTGTCCAGGGCTCCGCAGTCGATGCCGCGCAGCAGGTACGAGCTGAGGGCCTTGGCGGTGGCGGGCTCGTCCATGACGTCGCCGCCGGCGTGGTTGGCGTAGGCGGACAGGCGCTTGGCGGCGGCCTCGAAGCCCTCGCGGTAGAAGGCGAAGACGGCGGCGTAGCGGGTGGGGATGTGTGCCGGGTGCATGTCCCAGCCCTGGTAGTAGGCGCGGGCGAGGGCGCGGCGGGTGAGGCCGTAGTGCAGGCGCCAGGCCTCGTGGACGTGCTCGGTGGAGCCGACGGGCAGGACGTTGGTGGAACCGTCGGAGACGCGTACGCCCGTACCGGCGGCGGCGACCTGCATGATCGCCTTGGCGTGGTCGGCGGCCGGGTGGTCGCTGGCCTGGTAGGCGGCGGAGACGCCGAGGCAGGCGCTGTAGTCGAAGGTGCCGTAGTGCAGTCCGGTGGCGCGGCCCTCGGCGGCGTCGATCATGCGGGCCACGGCGGCGGTGCCGTCGGCGGCGAGGATGGACTGGCTGGTCTCGATCTGGATCTCGAAGCCGAGGCGGCCGGCGTCGAGGCCGTGGGCCTTCTCGAAGGCCTCCAGGAGGCGCACGAAGGCGGAGACCTGCTCGGGGTAGGTCACCTTGGGCAGGGTGAGGACGAGGCCGTCGGGGAGGCCGCCGTGCTCCATGAGGCCGGTGAGGAAGACGTCGGTGGTGCGGATGCCGCGGTCGCGTACGGCGGCCTCCATGCACTTCATCCGGATGCCCATGTACGGGGCGGCGGTGCCGTTCTCGTACGCCTCCGAGATCAGCCGGGCGGCGCGGGCGGCGTCGAGGTCTTCGGCGTCCGGGCCCGCACCCGCGTAGCCGTCCTCGAAGTCGACCCGGAGGTCCTCGATCGGCTCGCGCTCCAGCTTGGCCCGTACGCGGCCGTACACGTCCTGCGCGAGCGCGTCCGGGAGGCCGAGGACGGCGGCGAAGGAGTCGGCGTCGGGCGCGTGCTCGTCGAGGGCGGCGAGGGCCTGGTCGCCCCAGGAGCGGATGGTTCCGGCGTCGAAGACGTTGCCGGGGACGTAGACGGTGTGGACGGGCTGGCGGGTGCCGGGGTCTCCCGGGTAGCGGCGGTCCAGCTCGGCGTCCACGGCGGCGAGGGAGGCGCTGATGCCCTCGCTGACCGCGCCCGCGAGGCTCGTGGCGACCTTCTCCTGCTGACCCATTCCCACACCCTTCTCTTTTCCGCTTCACGGAATCAACAATCCGTATAGCGAAGTTAGTAGCCGGTCGGGACCTGAGTCAATGGTTGTCCGAAACGGCCGGGGGCCGCGCGGTGATCATCACCGCGCGGCCCCCGGACCGTACAGAACTGCAGGTCAGCCCTTGCGGGCCTTGATCTCCTCGGTCAGCTGCGGGACGACCTCGAAGAGGTCGCCGACGACGCCGTAGTCGACGAGGTCGAAGATCGGGGCCTCGGCGTCCTTGTTGATCGCGACGATCGTCTTCGACGTCTGCATACCGGCACGGTGCTGGATCGCGCCGGAGATGCCGGAGGCGATGTACAGCTGCGGCGAGACCGACTTGCCGGTCTGGCCGACCTGGTTGGAGTGCGGGTACCAGCCGGCGTCGACGGCGGCGCGCGAGGCGCCGACGGCGGCACCGAGCGAGTCGGCGAGCGACTCGATGATCGCGAAGTTCTCGGCGCCGTTGACACCGCGGCCGCCGGAGACGACGATCGCGGCCTCGGTCAGCTCCGGGCGGCCGGTCGACTCGCGCGGGGTGCGCCCTGTGACCTTGGTGCCGGTGGCCAGCGCGCCGAAGGAGACCGCGAGGGGCTCGACGGCGCCCGCGGCCGGGGCGGCCTCCACGGGGGCCGAGTTCGGCTTGACCGTGATGACCGGGGTGCCCTTGGAGACACGGGACTTGGTGGTGAAGGAGGCGGCGAACGCGGACTGCGTCGCGACCGGGCCCTCGTCGCCGGCCTCGAGGTCGACGGCGTCGGTGATGATGCCGGAGCCGATGCGGACCGCGAGGCGGGCCGCGATCTCCTTGCCCTCGGCGGAGGACGGGACGAGCACGGCGGCCGGGGACACAGCCTCGTACGCGGCCTGCAGCGCGTCGACCTTCGGTACGACGAGGTACTCGGCGAACTCGGGGGCGTCGGCGGTCAGGACGCGGGTGGCGCCGTGCTCGGCGAGGGCCGGGGCGGTGGCCTCGGCGCCGGAGCCCAGCGCGACGGCGACGGGCTCGCCGAGGCGGCGGGCCAGCGTCAGCAGCTCAAGGGTGGGCTTGCGGACGGCGCCGTCGACGTGGTCGACGTAGACGAGAATCTCAGCCATGGGGATTCAATCTCCTGCGAACGAAAAGGGGGCGGACTTCAGCGGCTCGCGCGAGCCCTTAGATGAACTTCTGGCTCGCGAGGTACTCGGCCAGCTGCTTGCCGCCCTCGCCCTCGTCCTTGACGATCGTGCCGGCCGTGCGGGCCGGACGCTCCGCCGCCGAGTCGACCGCGGTCCAGGCGCCCTCCAGACCCACTTCCTCGGCCTCGATCTCGAGGTCGGAGAGGTCCAGGGACTCCACCGGCTTCTTCTTGGCGGCCATGATGCCCTTGAAGGACGGGTAGCGGGCCTCGCCCGACTGGTCCGTCACCGACACGACGGCCGGGAGGGACGCCTCCAGCTGCTCCGACGCGGTGTCGCCGTCACGGCGGCCCTTCACGACGCCGTCCTCGACCTTGACCTCGGACAGCAGCGTGACCTGCGGGACGCCCAGGCGCTCGGCGAGGATGGCCGGGAGGACACCCATGGTGCCGTCGGTGGAGGCCATACCGGCGATGACGATGTCGTAGCCGGTCTTCTCGATCGCCTTGGCGAGCACCAGCGAGGTGCCCATGACGTCGGTGCCGTGCAGGTCGTCGTCCTCGACGTGAACGGCCTTGTCGGCGCCCATGGACAGCGCCTTGCGCAGCGCGTCCTTGGCGTCCTCGGGGCCGACCGTGAGCACGGTGACCTCGGCGTCGTCCGCCTCTTCGGCGATCTGCAGCGCCTGCTCGACCGCGTACTCGTCGAGCTCCGACAGCAGGCCGTCGACGTCGTCGCGGTCGACGGTCAGGTCATCGGCGAAGTGCCGGTCGCCGGTGGCGTCGGGCACGTACTTCACACAGACAACGATCCTCAAGCTCACGCCGGCTCTCCTACTGCATCGTCATAACTGGGCTGCCTTGTTGCTCGCAGCATAGGCGCCTGAAGGGCGGGTTTCCGGTTGGGGCGGCTTGGGCCCCGATCGAAATATTACTCGTCAGTACACCCAGTTCGTTACCGGTAAGCAAGCGCTCAGGTGTGTGACGTTAGCAACGCGCGAGGAGCGGAACTCTCAGTCGCGCAGGGCGTTGAAGCGGCCCTGGTGGTAGAGCAGCGGCCGGCCCGCTCCCGCGGGGTCTCCGGCGACCGCTTGGGCCATCACGATCCGGTGGTCGCCGGCCGGGACCCTGGCCACCACCCGGCAGACCAGCCAGGCGAGGACGCCGTCGAGGACCGGGACCCCCTCGGGGCCCACGCTCCAGCGGGTGGGGTCGCCGAACCGGTCGGCGCCGCTGCGCGCGAACGTCTCGGCCAGCTCGCGCTGGTGCTCGCCGAGTATGTGGACGCCGACGTGCTCCGCCTCGGCGATCACCGGCCAGCTGGAGGAGGAGGTGCCCACGCCGAAGGAGATCAGGGGAGGCTCCGCGGCGACCGAGGTGAGGGAGGTGGCGGTGAAGCCGACGGGGCGGTCCGCGCCGCCGGCGGTGATGACCGCGACACCGGCGGCGTGCTGCCGGAAGACGGAGCGGAGGAGGTCGGGCGAGGCCTGCCGGGGAGCACGCACGGTGCGGAGCTCGGGCGAAACCGTCATGGAACTGTCCTTCTGCGGGGGCGTCGTGAAAGGGGTGCGGGGGTTCTCAGGCACCCGGACAGCGCGCGCTCGCGTCGCGGGCCGGGTCGACGTGGGCCCGCCCGTGGAGAAGGAGTTCTGAGGGCATCTGGCCAGCCTGTCGATCGTCGGCGGGTGCCGTCAAGCGCGTCCCGGGATGTGGGAGATGTGTCACCGCGTCAGACGGCCCGGCCGAGCGCGGCGATGACATCGGCCCGGCGGGGCTGCCCCGAGGCCCGGACGACGATCCGCCCGGCGCGGTCGAGAACGAGCACCGTGGGGGTCCGGACGATCTCCATCGCGCGCACGAGGTCGAGCCGCTCCTCGGCGTCGATCTCCACGTGCCCCACGCCCTCGATCATGCCCGCGACCTCGGAGAGGGTCCGCCGGGTGGCGCGGCAGGGCTGGCAGAACGCCGTCGAGAACTGCACGAGGGTGGCCCGCTCCCCCAGCGGGGCGCCCAGCACCTCGGCGCCCAGCGCGTCCGGCTGCCCGCTCATGTCCGTTCTCCACTCTCCCGCCGTCTGGTACCGCTCCCTGCAGCGTCCCACGGCGGGGTTCGATTCCCGCCACAGCGGGCAGGCGTGACGAGAATCTCCCCGTACGAAGCCGTCAGGACTGGTCACCGGCGGCCGCATGGGGCACGATCTGCCCAAAGCCGAAAACCTACGGCTGCGTAACTTCCGCCGGGAGAACCCTCCCCAGGCACAGAAGAAGGGGTTCCTCTCAGATGGCAGAACTCGTCTATCGGCCGGTCATCGGCGCCGCACTCACGCTGTTCAAGGCGCTCGACCTCAAGATCGACACTCAGGGTTCGGAACACATCCCGCGCACGGGTGGTGCGGTGCTCGTGAGCAACCACATCAGCTATCTGGACTTCATCTTCACGGGCCTGGCCGCACTGCCGCAGAAGCGGCTGGTGCGCTTCATGGCCAAGGACTCGGTGTTCCGGCACACGGTCTCCGGCCCGCTCATGCGCGGCATGAAGCACATCCCGGTGGACCGCTCCCAGGGCGAGCACGCGTACCAGCACGCGCTGGAGTCGCTGCGGGCCGGCGAGATCATCGGGGTCTTCCCCGAGGCGACCATCTCGCAGTCGTTCACGCTCAAGAGCTTCAAGTCGGGTGCCGCGCGGCTCGCGCAGGAGGCCGGGGTTCCGCTGATCCCCATGGCCCTGTGGGGCACGCAGCGGATCTGGACCAAGGGCCGTCCCCGCAACTTCAAGCGCAGCCACATCCCGGTGACGATCCGGGTCGGCGAGCCGATGGAGGCTCCGGCGGACCAGTACGCGGGCGCGATCACCCGACGGCTGCGCGACCGGGTCCAGGAGCTTCTGGAGGCCGCGCAGCGCGCCTATCCCGTACGCCCCAAGGACGCGGGCGACACCTGGTGGGTGCCCGCGCACCTCGGGGGTACGGCTCCGACTCCGGCTCAGGTCAAGGAAGCCGGCTGACCGGTCGGCCCGCCCCGCACCGGAAGGTCACTCCGGGGTGCGGACCGTGATCCGCGCCCCGGGGCTCAGCTTCTCCAGCGACTCGGCGAGCTCCGTGCCCGCCGCCGTCAGCTCTGCGACTGTCATGGGGGCCAGCGACTCCAGCAGGAAGATCGCGTTGACCGTGCCGTCCTCGATCCGGGTGCGCGGCCCCTGGCGCCAGTTCCAGCGGCGGCAGGTGACACCCGCCTCGTCGCACCAGACGATCTCGCCCGGCTCCGGGTGCTCGACGGTCTCCTCGCCGCCGGCCATGGTCACGAACGGCTCGTCACCGGTGGCCCGTACGAGGCGCATCCCGCCCTGGATCTTGTCCAGGTCCTCGCCGCCCACCGGAATGAGATGGGCGACGCTGATCGCGTTGTAGGCGTCGACGAGCCGGTTGATCCGGGGCAGGCCGCCGGCCCCGCCGTCCCCGTTGTCGGCGAGTGCGCGCTTGGCGAGGGCCTCGGCGGAGTTGCGGGTACGGGACGGCTTCGCCCCGAACGCCGAGTACGCCGCGCGCCAGGCCGCGATGTGCGGGTCCTTGTCCGGGCCGGCCCCGGCGAGCCGCTCCGCCAGGCGTCGCGCCGCGTCGTCGAGCAGTGCCGAACTGGCCTCGTCGCTCGGCCCGTTGACGAGACCGTGGGCCTCGACGGCGAGATGGGTGAAGCCGGGGACGAGGGCACGTACCTCGTCGGACACGGTCAGGGTGAGGGGCATCGTCGTCCTTGCGTCAGAGTTCCGTCGGAAGGGTCCGCGAGAGGTGCGGCCGGTCGCGAGCGGAGTCCAGAGCGCTCAGGACGGCCGGATGTGGTTCAGCATAGAGCACCGGATAATCCACTTCACTGCACTCCGGCCGGACGGGCCATGCCAGCCGTTCCGCACCCAGGGAGAACTGCGCGTCGACGCCGGGCTTGTTCCCCCGGGGGTCCTGCCTCGACCACGCGGTCTCGCCCGGGAGCCGCAGGGCGATCAGCCCGTGGACGACCGGGTTCGTGCCGTCGTCGTCGGTGAGCCGCTGGTAGCAGAGCGCGGCGGGGATCCCCTCCGCGCGGAGCAGCGCGACGAGCGCGTGCGACTTGGCGTAGCAGATGCCGGTGCCGTGGGCGAGGACATCGGAGGCGCGCCAGGTGACTCGCATGTCCCCGGAGTCGAACGAGTGCGGGATGATGTCGCGGACGAACTCGTAGGCCGCCTTGGCGTAAGCGTATGCACTGGCGTCGGGGAGCTGGGCGCGCAGCCGGGCCGCGGTCTCCCGTACGAGCGGGTGCTCATGGTCGATGGCCGCGTCGGCGGCGAGGTAGGCGGAGTCCGGGTCCGGCTGGATGAGTTCCATGCACCCGGAGCGTAGGAAGACGGCCGACCGGAGTCAATCGATTTCCGGTCGGCCGTATATCTATGCATGCGCGTCTATCGCGCCATCTCTTCCTTCAGCGCCTGGAGGAACGCGTCGACGTCGTCCTCCGTGGTGTCGAAGGAGCACATCCAGCGCACGTCGCCGGCCGCCTCGTCCCAGAAGTAGAAGCGGAAGCGCTTCTGCAGCCGGGTGCTCACCTCGTGCGGGAGCCGTGCGAAGACCGCGTTGGCCTGGACGGGGTAGAGGATCTCCACGCCGTCGACCCCGCGCACGCCCGCCGCGAGCCGCTGCGCCATCGCGTTGGCGTGGCGGGCGTTGCGCAGCCACAAGTCCTTGGCGAGCAGCGCCTCCAGCTGCACCGACACGAACCGCATCTTGGACGCGAGCTGCATGGACAGCTTGCGCAGATGCTTCATATGGCTCACCGCGTCCGGGTTGAGGACCACCACGGCCTCGCCGAACAGCATGCCGTTCTTGGTCCCGCCGTACGAGAGGACGTCCACGCCCACCGCGTTGGTGAACGCCCGCATGGGGACGTCCAACGACGCGGCGGCGTTGGCTATCCGGGCACCGTCGAGGTGCACCTTCATGCCCTTGCCGTGGGCGTGCTCCACGATGGCGCGGATCTCCTCCACGGTGTAGACCGTGCCCAGCTCGGTGTTCTGGGTGATCGAGACGACCTGCGGCATGGCGCGGTGCTCGTCCTCCCAGCCCCAGGCCTGCCGGTCGATGAGCTCGGGCGTGAGCTTGCCGTCCGGGGTGGGCACCGTGAGCAGCTTGAGACCGCCCATGCGCTCGGGCGCTCCGCCCTCGTCCACGTTGATGTGCGCGGACTCGGCGCAGATCACCGCGCCCCAGCGGTCCGTCAGCGCCTGGAGGGCGGTGACGTTCGCTCCCGTGCCGTTGAAGACCGGGAAGGCTTCGGCGGTCGGGCCGAAGTGGCTGTGCATGATCCGCTGGAGGTGCTCGGTGTAGTCGTCCTCGCCGTAGGCGATCTGATGACCGCCGTTGGCGAGCGCGATCGCGGCGAGCACCTCGGGGTGCGCTCCGGCGTAGTTGTCGCTCGCGAAACCCCGGACCGACGGGTCGTGGTGACGACTCGCGTCGGTCTTGGGGGGCATCGCCGATGTCACGGCTTGGGGGTCAGCCACAGACGCTGTCCATTCACTTCCTGGGCGGGCCGGTCCCAGACACCGGCGATCTCGTCGGCCAGATCCTTGACGTCGGTGAAGCCCGCGAACTTCGCGTTCGGTCGCTCGGCGCGCATGGCGTCGTGCACCAGTGCCTTGATCACCAGGATCGTAGCCGCCGCCTTCGGACCGTCGTCGCCCCCCGCCTTGCGGAAGGCGTCGCCCATGGCGAGGGTCCACGCCTCGGCCGCGGCCTTGGCGGCGGCGTAGGCGGCGTTCCCCGCGGTGGGCTGGGAGGCGCCCGCGGCGCTGATGAGCACATAGCGGCCGCGGTCGCTGCGCAGCAGCGGGTCGTGGAAGGCCAGCGAGGTGGACTGGACGGTGCGGATCAGCAGCTTCTCCAGGAAGCTCCAGTCGGCCAGGTCGCTCTCGGCGAAGGAGGCGCTGCCGCGCCAGCCGCCGACGAGGTGGACGAGGCCGTCGATCCGGCCGAACTCCTTCTCGGTCTTGTCGGCCCATTCGCGGGCCGCGCCGACGTCCAGGAGGTCGACCGTGTCCCCGACGACGGTGGCGCCGCCATGCGCGTACCGGGCGGCGTCGACCGCCTCGGCGAGGCGGGCGGGATCGGCGTCGGAGGCGACGACGATCGCACCGGCTTCCGCCAGCCGCATCAGCGCGGCCCGGCCCGCGGGGCCCGCCGCTCCCGCGACCGCGATGACGGCACCCTCCAGCGATCCGCCGTTCCCGTTCATGGTCGTCGCCTCCTCCGTGACTGAGTTCACGCGGCAGCCTGCTCGGACCGCGAAGCGTTCGCGGCCGTGATGCCCTTGGTGGACGCGATCACGCCCTTGAGCTTCTTGGCAAGGGCCTCATAGAACATGCTGAGCGGAAACTCGTCCGGAAGCACGTCGTCGACGAGCTTGCGCGGCGGCTGCGTCAGGTCGAGGGCGTCGGGGCCCTTGGCCCAGCGCGAGCCGGGGTGCGGGGCGAGGTAGGTGGAGACGAGTTCGTACGCCTTGAACCAGTGGACCAGCTTGGGGCGGTCGATGCCGTCGCGGTACAGCTTCTCGATCTCGGCGCAGAGCTGGTTGGTGACCTCGGGGGCACGCTGCCAGTCGATCTTGAGCGTGTTGTCCGTCCAGCGCACCACGTCGTGCTTGTGGAGGTACGCGAAGAGGAGCTGGCCGCCCAGGCCGTCGTAGTTGCGGTTGCGGTCGCCGGAGACCGGGAAGCGGAACATCCGGTCGAAGAGGACGGCGTACTGCACGTCGCGACCGTGGGGGTTGCCCTCGGCGTCGAGCTTCACGGCCTCCTTGAAGGCGGTGAGGTCGCAGCGCAGCTCCTCCAGGCCGTACATCCAGAACGGCTGGCGCTGCTTGATCATGAAGGGGTCGAAGGGCAGGTCGCCGTGGCTGTGGGTGCGGTCGTGGACCATGTCCCACAGCACGAAAGCGGACTCGCAGCGCTGCTGGTCGTGGACCATGGCGGCGATGTCCTCGGGCAGGTCGATGCGCAGGATGTCGACGGCGGCCTCGGTGACCTTGCGGAAGCGGGCGGCCTCGCGGTCGCAGAAGATGCCGCCCCAGCTGAAGCGCTCGGGGGCCTCGCGCACGGCGATGGTCTCGGGGAAGAGGACGGCCGAGTTGGTGTCGTAACCGGCGGTGAAGTCCTCGAAGGTGATGCCGCAGAACAGCGGGTTGTCGTAGCGGGTGCGCTCCAGCTCGGAGAGCCAGTCCGGCCAGACCATGCGCAGCACGACGGCTTCGAGGTTGCGGTCCGGGTTGCCGTTCTGCGTGTACATCGGGAAGAGCGCCAGGTGCTGGCGCCCGTCCACGCGCTCGGCAGCCGGCTGGAAGGCGAGCAGCGAGTCGAGGAAGTCGGGGACCTCGAAGCCGCCCTCGGCCCACTTGCGCAGGTCGGCGATGGCGGCGCGGTGGTACTCGGCGTCGTGCGGGAGCAGCGGGGAGAGCCGCTCCACCGCGGCGACGATCCGCTCGACGGTGGCCTCGGCGACCGCGCGGGACGGCGCGCCCTCGGCGTCGAAGTCGATGGATCCGTCCTTGCTCTGCCAGGGGCGGATCTCCTCCACGGCATTCTTGAGCTCGGGCCAGGCAGGGTGGTCGATCACCGGGTCAGAGGTGGATATCCCCCCACCGATCACGTCCTGCACAAGAATTTCCGTCATTCCACTTCCTCCACAGGAGAACCTCGCGTCAAGACACCGTATCCATTCGCGGTTCCTTCCCACAAGTGGAGCAAGGGGAAATTATCCTGCCCCACCCCTATGGTCACCGTGAATTTTCCTGTCGGGAGGGGCTGGGGCGCTCGCATCCACCGCCTGGCTCGGTACCGGCCGCACGGCGGCGGGGCCTCGGAACGGCGCGTTCCCACGCCCCCCGCGCGTGCGCTTCCCTCTCCGGCCCCAGCGATTAGGCTGCGCCACCACCGGGGAGACCGGAGGGACCCGGGCACGGACATCGACGGAAGCGAGAAGATCTTGAGTTTCCTCACCATCGGTCATCGCGGAGTCATGGGCGTCGAACCCGAGAACACGCTGCGCTCCTTCGTCCGCGCCGAGCAGGCCGGCATGGACGCCATCGAGCTGGATCTGCATCTGAGCAAGGACGGCGCCCTCGTCGTCATGCACGACGCCGACGTCGACCGGACCACGGACGGCAGCGGCCCGATCGCCGAGCTGACCCTCGCCGAGCTGCGGGAGCTGGACGCCGGAGAAGGGGAGCGTGTGCCGGTCTTCGAGGAGGTCCTGGACGCGGTGACCTCCCCCCTCCAGGCGGAGATCAAGGACGTGGCGGCGGCCAAGGCCCTCGCCGAGGTGATGGTGCGCCGCGACCTGGCCGACCGCGTGGAGGTCCTCTCCTTCCACGACGAGGCCCTCGCGGAGATCTCCCGGCTGGTTCCCGGCGTCCGTACCGCGCTCGTGGCGGACCGCTGGGGCGCGGACGTGGTGGACCGGGCGAAGGCGGTCGGGGCCGGCGCCCTGGTGCTCAACATCCGGCACCTCACCCTGGAGACCGTGGAGCGGGCCCACCGCGAGGGACTGCGGGTCATCGGCTGGGTCGTGAACACCCAGGACGACCTGCGGCTGGCCCGGGCCCTGAATCTGGACGGCGCGACGACCGACCGACCGGAGATCCGCCGCACCGGCCGCTTCACCGCGTGACGGCCCGGCCGGGACCAGGCACCCGCCACGGAACGACGGCCCGGCCCGGACCAGGCACCCGCCGTCGGCCGACGGCCCCGGTCAGACCAACGGCTTGACCAGGAGCTCGAACTGGAGGTCGTCGCGCTGCGGCAGACCGAAGCGCTCGTCGCCGTACGGGAACGGCGTCATCTCTCCCGTACGGCGGTAGCCGCGCCGCTCGTACCAGGCGATGAGCTCCTCGCGCACCGAGATCACCGTCATGTGCATCTCCCGCGCGCCCCAGATCTCGCGCACCCGGCGCTCCGCCTCGGCGATGATCCGGCGGCCCAGACCGGCGCCCTGGAGCTCGGGGCGTACGGCGAACATGCCGAAGTAGGCGACCTCGCCGCGCTGTTCGAGCTGGCAGCAGGCGACGATCTCACCGTCGCGCTCAACGACCATCAGCCGGCTGCCGGGGGTGGTGATGACGGCGCGCACGCCCTCCGCGTCGGTGCGCTGCCCGCTCAGGAAGTCCGCCTCCGTCGTCCAGCCGGTCCGGCTGGAGTCGCCCCGGTAGGCCGACTCGACGAGCGGCACGAGGACCGGCACGTCCTCCTCCACCGCGTCGCGGTACGTGATCCGGCCGGTGTCCTGGGGCGCGGCGGTGTCCATGGTGTTCGGTCTCCCCTCGGGGCGCTGACGATCGGTGGAGGCGATCGCCCCGAGCCTAACGCGGGCGGCGCGCCCCCCTCGTACCCCCTCGCGCGCCTCTGCGCTCGCGTGTGACCCCGCGGGGCCGGGCATGCACTGGAGGCCGAGCGGCACCGTCGGAGGGGGAGGTCTGCCGTGCACGGAGCGGGGTTCGCGGCGTGGCCGGCGTGGCTGGCGACGGTGTTGTGCGCGGCGAGCGGGGTCTACTGCCTGCTGCGGACGCGCGGTTGCGCCGGTCCTGAGCGCAGGGCGGCGGCGGGCGAGGCCGTGATGGGCTTCGGGATGGCGGCGATGGCGCTGCCCGCGGCGGTGCTCACGCCGCCGGTCTGGAGCTGGGCGGTCTACGCGGCGGTGTTCGGCGCGACGGCGGTGGGCGCGCTCTTCGGGGTCCGGCGCGGCGGGCATCATCTGCACCATCTGGTGGGCTCGGCGGCCATGGTCTACATGGCGGTGGCGATGGCGGCCCCGGCGCAGGGAGCGCACGGGGGGCACGGCGGCCACGGCAGCGGGGGCATACCGCTCCTGACGGGGGTGCTCCTCGCGTACTTCGCGGTGTACGTGCTGCGTTCCGGGGCGCGGCTGGTTCCGGTGGGGGTGCCGGGCGCCGGTCCGCCGCCCGGCCGGGACGGCCGGCCCGAGTTCACCCGCGTCTGCCGGCTGTCGATGGCACTGGCGATGCTGGCGATGCTGGTGGCGCTGTGAAACCGTGGCGTACGTCACTTGCCGTGCGAGGTCATACCCCCGGGTAGCACCGCGCTCATAGGCTGACGCCATGTTGGTCTCCCTCGCGCTGCTCGCGCTCGGCCTCCTGACCGCCGTCGTGGCGCCGCGACTGCTGTCGCGGTCCGACTGGGCGGAACGTGAGCCCGTGGTCGCCCTGTGGGTGTGGCAGTGCGTGGTGGCGGCGGTCCTGGTGAGCTTCGCCCTGTCGATGACGTTCAGCGCGGCGGCCGCCTGGCAGGTGGTACGGGGACGGATCTTCGCTCCCGCCCCGCACGGGGTGCTGGAGGCGTACGAACTGGGCACCCACCGGCCCTGGTCGGCGGTGCTCGCCGTGGCCCTGGCCTGCGGCGGGCTGTGGACCGGGGCGATGCTGGGCCGGGAGATCAGCCGGGCGCGGGCCCGGCGTCGGCAGCGCCGCCGTGACCTCCTGGTCCGTTCCCCGCTCCTGCCGGGCGAGGAGCCGGGCGGCGAGCGGCTGGTGGTCCTGGAGGGCGAGCGCGCGGACGCATGGTGGCTGCCGGGGGCGGCACCCCAGCTGGTCATCACGACGGCCGCGCTGCGCAGGCTGAAGGGACGGCAGCTGGACGCCGTACTCGCGCACGAGCAGGGACACGCCCGGGCGCGCCACGACTGGCTGCTGCACTGCTCCGCCGCGCTGGCCGGCGGGTTCCCCGGGATCCCCGTCTTCGCGGCCTTCCGTGACCAGATGCACCGACTGGTGGAGCTGGCCGCCGACGATGTCGCCTCGCGCCGCTTCGGACGGCTGACGATCGCGCTGGCGCTGGTGGAACTCAACGAGGAGCGGGGCGTGTTCGGGCCGGGCCAGGTGCCGGACGGGGATCTGCCGCACCGGGTGAACCGGCTTCTGACGGCCGCTCCCCGCCTCACGGCGGGGCGACGGCTGCGGCTGACCGCGGCGGCGGCGTGCGTACCCGTGGTGCCCGTCCTGGTGGCCTTCGTCCCGGCGTTGAAGGCTCTCGGTTAGCCCGGCGGGAGTAGACCGGAGAGGTCGGGGAAGATCGTCTCATGCGCTTCTCCGCCGTCGTCTCCGGTGCCCTGGCCCTGCTGCTGCTCGTTTTGGTGGCCGTCGGATGGCCACCGCTGCTCTCGCTGGACCGGTCGGTCTCCGAGGCCCTGCACGAAAGCGCCGTCGCCGAGCCCGGCTTCACCCGGCTCAACCGGGTTCTCACCGACTGGGTGTGGGACCCGTGGACCATGCGTGCGCTGATGGCCGTCGCCGTGGTGACGCTCTGGTGGCGGGGCCGGCGGCGGCCGGCCCTGTGGCTCGCGGGGACGAGCCTGGTGGCGGCGGCCGTCCAGCAGGGGGTGAAGGCGGCGATCGGCCGGGAGCGGCCGAGTTGGCCCGATCCTGTCGACTCGGCGCAGTACGCGGCGTTTCCCTCGGGCCACGCGCTGACGGCGACCGTGACGTGCGGGCTGCTGCTGTGGGTGCTCGCGCTGCACTGGCGCGAGTCGTGGCGGGGCTGGAGCCTCCTCGCCGTGGTGGCCGTGGTGTCGGTGCTCGGCGTGGGATGGACCCGGGTCTATCTCGGCGTGCACTGGGCGTCGGACGTCGTGGGCGGCTGGCTGCTCGGCTGGAGCCTGGCCGCTGTGGCGATCGTCACGTACCGCCGGAGCGGCGGGAACGGGGGCGGAGAGAACGGCCCCGGGAGCGATCGGAGGAGAATGGGAGAAACGCACTGAAGCCGCCTGTCCTGGACGATCCCCCGCGTCGCCCAGAACAGACGGCAAACCCGCTGACCAGGCACGAAGGCGCGACAGCAGGATGCGCTGAGTATATTGGCTGCGAGCCAGTCAACGCAGGAGTCCAGCATGTCCCCGCGTAGCGCATCGGTCAATGAAGAGCTTCGAAGGCGTTCTCGCGAACGGCTTCTGCAAGCCACCGTCGAACTGGTCTCGGAGCGTGGTTACGAAGCCACGACACTGGCCGACATCGCCGAGCGGGCCGGTTCGGCGCGCGGCCTGATCTCGTACTACTTCCCGGGCAAGCGGCAGCTGCTGCAGTCCGCGGTGCACCGGCTGATGCATCTGACCCTGGAGGAGGCGCTGGAGCGCGAGCCGCGCACGGAGGACGGGCGGGAGAGGCTGGCGCGGGCGATCGACGCGATCCTGGGCCTGGCCGTGAGCCGTCCGGTCCTGATGCGGACGCACATGGCGGGCATCCTGCAGGCCGAGGGGTTCGTGCAGTGTCCGGAGCAGCAGCGGCTCGCGTTCCTGCTGCGGGACACGGTGAAGCGGTACGGCTCCCCGGACGTGGACACGGAGTACCCGCTGCTTCGGGCCCTGTTGATGGGCGCGGTCGTGGCGGTGCTGCTGCCGGGCGCACCGATGCCGGAGGCGCGGCTGCGGGCGGAGCTGTTCCAGCGGTACGGGCTCGACTGGGACATGGGCATGCCGCCGGGCGGAGTCCCACCCGACGGCATGCGAGCGGCCCCGTCCGGATTACCGGCCGGGGTGCCGCGTCAGTCGTCGTCGAAGTCGTCGAAGTAGTCCGGCTGCGTCTGGACGTTGAGCTCGTCCATCCGGACCCGCTTCGCGGAGTCGGTGCGGCGGTCGTCGAGCCTCAGCACGTCGAAGCCCTTGACCATGTCGTTCGAGTAGATGTGGCCGTTGTAGTAGTACGCCGACCAGGAACCGCCGCCCGCGAACGTCGTGGCGGAGATGGGACCGCGCTCGAAGTAGGCGATCTCCTTCGGCTTGCGGGAGTCGGTGAAGTCCCAGACGGAGACGCCGCCCTGGTACCACGCCTGGACCATGAGGTCCTTGCCCTTGACCGGGATCAGCGAGCCGTTGTGGGCGACGCAGTTCTCGGTGTCCGCCTGGTGGCGCGGGATCTTGTAGTAACTGCGGAAGACGAGATCGCGCTTGCCGCCCTTGCCGACGATGTCGTAGATGCCGTTCGCGCCCCGGTTGGGCCCGACGGCCGCGTTGCAGGTGGCCGCGCCGCCGCCACCGAGCTCGTCGGTGAAGACGACCTTGTTCGCCTTCTGGTTGAAGGTCGCCGAGTGCCAGAACGCGAAGTTGACGTTGTCCTGGACCTGGTCGATCACCCGGGGGCGCTCGGGGTCCTTGATGTCGAACAGGATGCCGTCACCCATGCAGGCACCGGCCGCCAGGTCCTTCGAAGGCAGCACGGTGATGTCGTGGCAGCCGGTGGTCTTGGAGACTCCCGGGTTGGTCGGACCGCCCGGGTTGCCGCCGCCGTCCGGGCCCTCGCCCGGGAAGAGGACGGGGAAGCCGGTGATCACGGCCTTCTGGGGCGCCTTGCGGGGCACCTTGATGACCGTGATGCCGTCGTGCGGAGGCTGGCAGTCCGGGAACGCGGCGTTGGGCGAGTAGGAGGAGACGTAGACGTACACGTTCCTGCGCTCGGGCACCAGGGTGTGGGTGTGCGAGCCGCAGGCGGTCTCGACGGCGGCGACGTACCTCGGGTTGGTGACGTCGCTGATGTCGAAGATCTTCATGCCCTCCCACGAGGACTTCTCCGTGGCCGGCTGGCTGCTGCTGGCACAGGAGTCGTCGCTGCGGGAGGAGTCGGTGGAGAGGAAGAGCAGGTCACCGGAGACGGAGATGTCGTTCTGCGAGCCGGGGCAGAGTACCTGGGCGACCGTCTTGGGGGCGGCCGGGTTGCTGATGTCGAAGATCCGGAAGCCGTCGTAGTTGCCGGCGAAGGCGTACTTGCCCTGGAAGGCAAGGTCGGAGTTGGTGCCCTTGAGCGCGTCCTTGGGGATGTTCACGAGGTGCTTGATGTTGTCGGTGTGGACGATCTGGTCCACACCGGGTATCTCGCCGCTCTGAATGGCGGACCGCGCCTCGGCGGCCTGCTCCGAGGAGACGGTGCCCCGCACGGGGCTGTCGCCCGGGTCGGGTGTGGCGGCCGCGGGGCCGGTCGCGAGCAGGCCGACCAGCAGTCCGGCCGCGGCGGTGGCCACACCCAGACCTCTGATCCGTGTTCGCGGAGTACGCGTGGTACGCAACGAAGTCACTCCGTCCTCCCTTGTATCCGTTCGAGTCGAACGGTCGATGGACTCCGGCAGTATCGTCCTTAGCGTGCACATCTCAACAGATGGCAACACAGACGTCATCAAGGTTTTTGATCAGCGGCCCGAGGAAGCCTGCTCGGGAGTGTCCCGAAAGTAAGTCCCCGTGGAGGTCGTCTTGTTGAACCGCCGTATCCGTGGAGCTGTCCACGTCGCGCTCGGCGCCGTGACCGTATGGGCGCTGACCGGCTGCGAGTCGGGGCCGGGAGAGGAGGCTCCCCGGAGCAAGGGCTCCTCGGCTCCCGCGGTGGTGGCGCCCGGTAAGCCGGGCGAGGAGGCGCGGCGGATATCGCCGGAGGAGGCGGCCCGGCTGCTGCCGGACGACAAGCCCAACGCCGCGGACTTCACGTACACGCAGATGATGATCGTGCACCACCGGCAGGCGCTGACGATGACCTCGCTGGCCCCGGGGCGGGCGGAGTCGACACAGGTGAAGAAGGTGGCGGAGCGTATCGCCGCGGCTCAGCAGCCCGAGATCGGCGCGATGGAAGGTTGGCTGAAAAACAACGGTGGGCCGCGCCCCCAGGGCGACCACGACCATCACTCGATGCCGGGGATGGCGACCGAGGCGCAACTGGCGGAGCTGCGGAACGCCAAGGGCAAGGCCTTCGACGAGCTGTTCCTGAGACTGATGATCACCCACCACGAGGGAGCGGTGACGATGGCGGCCCAGGCGCTGAGCGACGGGAACAACGTGCTGGTGGAGGAGATGGCCAGTGACGTGATCGCGCAGCAGACGGCGGAGATCAACCGGATGCGGTCGATGTAACCCGATGCGGTCGATGCAGCGCGCCGCCGACGGCACGGGCACCGTCCCCCGCACGGCCCTCCCGCGCGGGGGCCGGTCGGTGCCATGCTGGAAGCCTCTCGGCGGGAATCCCCGCGGCGGGAAGGAGTACGGCCGTGCTTCGTGTCGCTGTCGTCGGTTCCGGGCCCAGCGGGGTCTACACCGCCCAGGCGCTGGTCCAGCAGTCGGTGGTGCCCGGCGTCCGGGTGGACGTCCTGGACCGGCTGCCCTGTCCGTACGGGCTGGTGCGCTACGGCGTCGCGCCGGACCACGAGAAGATCAAATCCCTGCAGCAGAACCTTCGGGCCGTCCTGGAGGACGAGCGGATCGGCTTCCTCGGCAATGTCGAGGTCGGCGCTCACGGTCTGACCCCGGCCCGCCTGCTTGAGCTCTACCACGCCGTCGTGTACTGCGTCGGCGCGGCCAGGGACCGGCGGCTGGGGGTGCCGGGCGAGGATCTGGCCGGCAGCTTCTCGGCGACGGACTTCGTCTCCTGGTACAGCGCGCACCCCGACGCCGTGGCCGACGGCTTCGGGCTCGGCGGGCGTTCGGCGGTGGTGATCGGGGTCGGGAACGTGGCGGTGGACGTCGCCCGGATCCTGGCACGCGGCCCGGGCGAGCTGCGGCTGACGGATGTGCCGGAGCGGGCGCTCTCGGCTCTGGAGGCCAGCCGGGTGCGCGAGGTGCACATGGTGGGCCGCCGGGGCCCGGGGCAGGCCAAGTTCACCACCAAGGAGCTGCGTGAGCTGGGCGCGCTGCCCGCGGCGCGGGTGCGGGTGGAGCCGGCGGACCTGGCGCTGGATCCGTCGTACGCGGACCCGTCCGGGCTGGCGGCCGTGAACCGTCGGAACGTGGAGGTCGTACGGGGCTGGGCGGCGGAGCCGGCCGGTCCGGAGGGCGGGCGCTCCATCACGCTGCGGTTCTTCCTGCGGCCGGTGGAGCTGCTCGGCCGGGACGGGCGGGTGGCGGCGGTCCGTTTCGAGCGGACCGAGCCGGACGGCGCCGGGGGTGTGCGGGGTACGGGCCGGTTCGAGGAGATCGAGGCCCAGTTGGTGCTGCGGGCCGTCGGCTACAAGGGGGTCGCGCTGCCCGGGCTGCCGTTCGACGAGACCCGGGGGACGGTTCCGAACGAGGCGGGCCGGGTGCTGCGGGAGGGCGTGCCGTCCCCCGGTGAGTACGTCGCGGGCTGGATCAAGCGGGGGCCCACGGGCGTCATCGGCACCAATCGCCCCTGCGCGAAGGAGACGGTGACCTCACTGCTGGCCGACGCCGCGGATCTCGCTGCCGGGCGAACGGTGGCGGCCGACCCGCTGACGGCCCTGCGCGAGCTGGGCCACGAGCCGGTGGCATGGCCCGGATGGCTGGCCATCGAGAGCGCCGAGACGGCCCTCGGCCACTCACTCGGCCGGGGCCGGGTGAAGATCGCGGACTGGGCGGGTCTGCGCGAGGCGGCCCTGGGCCACCCCATCGCCCCGTAGGGGCTTTCGTTCGTAAGGCTCAGGGGGTGTCGGGCCGACCGGCCAGGCGGAGTTCCTGGCCCTCCGCCGCCGCGAGGACGCTGTCGAGGAGGCCGGGGAAGAGGGCGTCCAGGTCGTCGCGGCGCAGACCGTTCAGCTTGGCCGTGCCGCGGTAGATCTGCTGGATGACGCCGCTCTCGCGCAGCACCCGGAAGTGATGCGTCGAGGTCGACTTCGTCACCGGAAGGTCGAAGTACGAGCAGCTCAGCGCCGTCTCCTCGCGGGCCATCTCGCGCACGATCCGCAGCCTCACCGCGTCCGACAGCGCGTGCAGCACCCCTTCCAGGCGGATCTCGTCCCGCGCGGGGTGTTCGAGGACGCGAGCGTTGGTCCCGGTCGTCACGGCGGCTCCACTTCATCGGGTACCAGCATTGTACGACGACTCTCGTAGTTTGACAGATGCCGTACTACGATGCGTATCGTACGACCACCCAGCCAGGCCCCCCGAAACGGAGTCCGCCATGAGCGCCGCCCTCTTCGAGCCCCTCACCCTCCGATCGCTGACCATCCCCAACCGCGTCTGGATGTCGCCGATGGACCAGTACTCGGCAGAGGCGTCCGGCCCGAAGGCGGGCGTCGCGAACGACTGGCACTTCGCTCACTACGCCTCCCGCGCCACCGGCGGCACGGGCCTGATCCTCGTCGAGGCGACCGCCGTCTCGGCCGAGGGCCGGATCAGCCCCGCCGACCTCGGCATCTGGAACGACACGCAGGTCGAGGCGTTGCGCAGGATCGCCGGCTTCCTCAAGGCGCACGGGACCGTGCCCGGCATCCAGATCGGTCACGCCGGCCGCAAGGCGGCCACCAGGCGCCCCTGGGAGGGCCGCGGTCCGGTCGGTGAGGACGGGCACGGCTGGCAGCCGGTCGGACCGAGCCCCGTCGCGTTCGCCGAGGGGTACCCCGTGCCGACCGAGCTCACGACCGAGGGCATCGAGGAGATCGTCGGCCAGTTCGCCGACGCGGCCCGACGCGCTCTCGCCGCGGGGTTCCAGGTGATCGAGGTGCACGGCGCCCACGGCTATCTCATCGGCGAGTTCCTCTCCCCGCACAGCAACCGCCGCACCGACGCCTACGGCGGTTCCTTCGAGAACCGCACCCGCCTCGCCCTCGAAGTGGTCGACGCCGTACGGGCCGTGTGGCCCGAGGAGCTGCCCGTCTTCTTCCGGGTCTCCGCCACGGACTGGCTCGGGGAGCAGGGCTGGACCGCGGACGAGACCGTCCGCCTCGCGGCCCTGCTGCGCGAGCACGGTGTCGACCTCCTCGACGTCTCCAGCGGCGGCAACGGCGGCCCGGCCGACATTCCCGTCGGTCCCGGCTACCAGGTGCCGTTCGCGGCCCGGGTGAGGGCCGAGACGGGGCTTCCGGTCGCCGCCGTGGGCATGATCACGGAGAGCGCGCAGGCCGAGAAGATCGTCGCCAACGGGGAGGCGGACGCCGTACTGCTCGGGCGCGAGCTGCTGCGCGACGCCTCCTGGGCCCGGCGGGCCGCGCGCGAGCTCGGCGCCGAGACGCACACGCCGGCGCCGTACGCCTGGGCCATCTGAACCGGTCCCCGCTCCGGGACCTGCCGCCAGGTCTCCTCGCGTCGCATGAAACACGCCTCCGACCTGCGGCGACGCTCTCTCCAGGGGCCACTGTCAGTGGTCGGGTGCAGACTTGCCCCTATCCGCGACAACGGCGTCCTGGAGGTGTCGGCCATGCCCGACGTAGTACTCACCGTAGGCACCCGCAAGGGTCTGTTCATCGGCCACCGGCGTGCGGGGCGGTGGGAGTTCGACGAACCCCGCTTCAACGCGCAGGCCGTCTATTCGATCGGCATCGACACCCGCCGCGGCACCCCGCGCCTGCTGGTCGGCGCGGTCAGCGACCACTGGGGTCCCTCGGTGTTCCACTCCGACGACCTCGGAGCGACCTGGACCGAACCGCCCCGGCCGGCGGTCAGGTTCCCGCAGGACACGGGCGTCTCCCTGGAGCGCGTCTGGCAGTTGCACCCCGCGCCCGCCCACTCCCCGGACGTCGTGTACGCCGGGACGGAGCCCGCCGCGCTGTTCAAGTCCACCGACGGCGGCGAGTCGTTCGAGCTGGTGCGCCCGCTGTGGGAGCACCCGACCCGCTCCCGCTGGGAGCCGGGCGGCGGCGGCGAGGCCGTGCACACGGTCGTCACCGACCGGCGCGACCCGGAGGCCGTGACGGTCGCCGTGTCGGCGGCGGGGGTGTTCCGCACCCTGGACGGCGGGGCCAGTTGGGCGCCGTCCAACCAGGGCGTGTCGGCGGTCTTCCTGCCCGATCCGAACCCCGAGTTCGGCCAGTGCGTCCACAAGATCGCGCAGGACGCGGGCAATCTGGACCGGCTGTATCTGCAGAACCACTGGGGGGTGTACCGCAGCGACGACGCGGGCGCGAAGTGGACCGACATCGGGGCCGGGCTGCCGTCCGACTTCGGCTTCACCGTCGCCGCCCACCCCCATCGGGCCGATGTGGCCTATGTCTTCCCGATCAACGCCGACAGCGACCGGGTGCCCGCCGGACGCCGCTGCCGTGTCTACCGCACGAGCGACGCCGGCGGCAGCTGGGAGGCGCTCACCCACGGACTTCCCGAGGGCGACCACTACGGCACCGTGCTGCGGGACGCGATGTGCACGGACGGCGGGGACCCGACGGGTGTCTATTTCGGCAACCGCAACGGCGAGGTGTACGGCAGCGCGGACGACGGGGACAGCTGGGCCCTGCTGGCCGAGCACCTGCCGGACGTGCTGTGCGTGCGGGCGGCGGTGATCGACTGAGAGGCCGGTCCGGTGAGGGCCGGGGCGCTGCGCCAGTAGAGTGACGGCCGTGGCAGCACGACCGTTGAACGAGATCGTCGAGCCGGGGTGGGCACACGCGCTCGCGCCCGTGGCCGAACGCATCGCCTCCATGGGCGACTTCCTGAGACAGGAGATCGCCGCTGGGCGCACCTACCTGCCGTCCGGGGCCAATGTGCTCCGGGCCTTCCAACAGCCCTTCGACGAGGTGAGGGTCCTGATCGTCGGCCAGGACCCGTACCCGACGCCGGGGCACGCGGTGGGCCTGAGCTTCTCCGTGGCACCGGACGTGCGGCCGCTGCCGCCCAGTCTGGAGAACATCTTCCGGGAGATGAACACCGACCTGGGGCTTCCGCGTCCCTCGAACGGTGATCTGACGCCCTGGACCCGCCAGGGGGTGCTGCTGCTCAACCGGGCGCTCACCACGGCCCCGCGCAAGCCGGGCGCGCACCGGGACAAGGGGTGGGAGGCGGTGACCGAGCAGGCCATCAAGGCGCTGGCCGCCCGGGGCAAGCCGCTCGTCTCGGTGCTGTGGGGGCGTGACGCGCGCAATCTGCGTCCGCTGCTCGGCGATCTGCCGGCCATCGAGTCCTCGCACCCCTCGCCGATGTCCGCGGACCGGGGCTTCTTCGGCTCCCGCCCGTTCAGCCGCACCAACGAACTCCTGCTGCGCCAGGGGGCGCAGGAGGTCGACTGGCGGCTGCCGTGACGAACCGGCGGCTTCCGTGACGACCGGCGGCCGGGTCCTCGGCGTCGACTCGGGCGGCTCTGGGCTGCGGATCGCTCTGGCGGACGCCGCGGACGGCCGCGTCGTGGAGACGGTCTCCTCACGCGAGCCGGTCCGCACCGGGCCGGGCGGGATCGACGCCGCCCATCTCCTGGAGCAACTGCTGCCCGCCGCCGAGGCGATGCTGCGGCGGGCCGGAGGCGAAGGCCCCGTGGCCGCCGTGGCGATCGGGGCCGCCGGGATGGCGACGCTCGGCGACGCGTTGCGGGCGGTGCTCCCCGGCGCCCTGGAGCAGGCGCTCGGGGTGCGGAGGCTGGCGCTCGCGGCCGATGCCGTCACCGCGTACGCGGGAGCGCTCGGCCAGCGCCCGGGGGCGGTCGTCGCGGGCGGCACGGGCCTGATCGCGCTCGGCACGGATCTCGTCTCCTGGCGCCGGGCCGACGGCTGGGGTCATCTGCTGGGCGACTGCGGCAGCGGCGCGTGGATCGGCCGGGCGGGCCTTGAGGCGGCGATGCGCGCCTTCGACGGCCGCCCCGGTGGCTCGGGCGCGCTCCTGGCCTGTGCCGAGGCGCGGTTCGGGCCGGCCGCCGGCCTGCCGGGTGCTCTCTACCCCCGTACGGACCGGCCCGCCGTGCTGGCCTCCTTCGCGCCCGACGTCGCTCGCGGTGCCGCGGACGGCGACCAGGTCGCGGCGGAGATCCTCGCCCGGGCCGCCGCGCACATCGCCGAGGCGGCCGCGGCGGCCTGCCCCGACGACGGGCCGTGCGATGTGGCCCTGACGGGCGGCCTGTTCAAGATGGGCGACCCCCTCCTCGTGCCGCTGGCCGAGGAGCTCGCGGAGCGGCTGCCCGCCACGCGAACCGTGTCCGCCGCCGGGGATCCGCTCGACGGCGCCGTCACCCTCGCCTCGGCTCTCGCCTCCGGTTCCCTGCGGCTGCCCCGGGAGCCCCGGATGCTCCATCTCGTCGGCTGAACCACGGTCCGGACATACAGGGGCATCCCACGCTCGACCGCACCTCACCGCAGTGCGCGGCGGGCGAAACCAGTAGCATGCGGGCGCATGAGCTCCCCCACTGGGCCTGCTTCCGGCCTGCCTGTACGAATGCCGCGACCCCGCCAGACCGGACGGCACCGTCGCCCCGAACCCGCGGCGGCGCCCGAGGGCGCTCCCGCACTCGTTCTCGCCGTCCCCGGCGCGCCGTCGGCCGCCATACGCTCGCTGGCCGAAGAGGTCGTGAGCATCGCCCGCTCCGAGCTGCCCGGCCTGGAGGCCGCGATCGGCTACCTGGACGGCGACGACGCCGAGTACCCCACCCTCGCGACGGTCCTCGCGCGGGTGGCCGCGCTGCGCACCGAGCGGTACGAGCTGGCTCTGGCCGCCGGCCGCGAGGTCAGCGCCCCCGAGGGCCCGGCCGCCGTCGTGGTCCCGCTGCTCGCCGGCCCGGACAGTGCCCTGATGCGCCAGGTCCGCCAGGCCGTGATGGACAGCGGCAACCTGGCCGAGCTGACCGACGTCCTCGGCCCGCACCCGCTGCTCGCCGAGGCCCTGCACGTGCGCCTGTCGGAGGCCGGTCTGGCCCGTGCCGACCGCGCCCGGCTGTTCACGGTCGCCACGGCCGCCGACGGCATCGTGCTCGCCACGGTCGGCGGCGAGGAGGCGGTCCAGGCCGCCGGTATCACCGGCATGCTGCTCGCCGCGCGTCTGGCCGTCCCCGTGATCGCCGCCGCGCTGGACCAGGAGGGCTCGATCACCGCGGTCGCGGAGCAGCTGCGCGCCTCCGGCTCGGAGCAGCTGGCGCTGGCCCCGTATCTGATCGGTCCGGAGCTGGCCGAGGGGCTGCTCGACGCCGCCGCGCAGGAGGCCGGCTGCGCCTCCGCCGAACCGCTCGGCGCGTACCCGGCCATCGGCAAGCTGGTGCTCTCGCAGTACACGGCCGTGCTCGGCATCGCCCCTCAGCAGGCGCAGGGCGCCCCTGCCCTCTGATCCGTCGCGCCGCGTCCGGTGGGATGCGCGCGGCCCGGCAAGCTGTACGGGAGGGCCCGCACCGGAGTTGTCCGGTGCGGGCCCTCCCGCGCGTCGCGGGGCGGCTCAGCCGAGGACGACGCAGGAGGCGGCGGGGGCCTCGACGGCGCCCGCACGGTGCGGGACGCCGGTCTCCGCGTCGATGTCGAACCAGGTGACGTCCCCGGAGCGCTCGTTGGCCGCGTAGAGGCGCCGCCCGGCCGGGTCGAGCGTGAGGTCGCGGGGCCAGTGGCCGCCGCAGGGCACGGTGGTGACGAGCTCGGCCTTCCCGCCGCTCGCGTCGAGGGCGAGGACGGCGAGGGAGTCGTCGCCGCGGACGGCGGCATAGAGGAAGCGTCCGTCGCGGGCGACGACGACCGCGGAGGGGTGGCTGGGCTCGGCGGCGCCCTCGGGCAGGACGGGGGTCTCGCCGAGCGGTTCGAGGACTCCGGCGCCGGCGTCCCAGCGGCAGACGGTGAGGGTCGGCTCCAGCTCGTTCAGGACGTACGCGTGCGTACCTGCGGGGTGGAAGGCCAGATGGCGGGGGCCGGTGCCGGGCCGCAGGGCGGTCTCGCCGTGCGGCCGCAGGGCGCCCGGCGCGGCGTCGAGGGCGTAGACGCGCACCGAGTCGGTGCCGAGGTCCACGGCTGTCACCCAGCGCCCGGCGGGGTCGGGCAGCACCTGGTGGGCGTGCGGGGCGTCCTGGCGGCCCGCGACGGGTCCGGATCCTTCGTGCCGGGCGCGGTCGGTGGCGGGGCGGAGGGAGCCGTCCTCGGCGAGGGGCAGGACGGTGACGCTGCCGGAGGTGTAGTTCGCGGTCAGGAGGTGGCCGGCGGCGACGCAGAGGTGGGTGGGCGCCGCGCCGTGTACGGGCGTGGGGGCGCCGAGCGGTCGGGGTACGGCACCGCTGACGTCGAAGGCGGCCGCGGCGCCGTGCTCGGTCTCGGAGACGGCGTAGAGGGTGGTTCCGGCGAGGGTGAGGAAGGACGGGTCGGCGACCGTGTCACTCGTCCCGGTGATGGTCAGGGCGCCCGTGGCGGCGTCCACATCGGCCGTGAGGACGCCGCGGCCGCCCGCCGAGGTGAAGGACCCGATGAACGCGCGAGGGCGGCTCTGAGGGCCGCCCGAAACCGTCACACGCTCGCTGTCCCGCTCGCCGGTCCGACCCGCCTCCGCGTCACGCACGGCGCCTCCCCTGTCCGCCGGCCGGTCGCGGTCGACCGGCCGTAGTCGCGGCAGACGGTAGCAGGCGGTCTAGACCAGCAGGGCCTTCGGGAGCGGGATCAGGCCGCGGGGACGACGGGGGCGCCCGGTGCCGTACGCAGAGGGGCGGCCAGGTCGACCAAGGCCCGCTCCAGGCCGTACAGATGGCCGAGGGCGGCCTCGGCGCCGGGGTGGTGCGGCGGGAGCGCGGCGACGTCCGCCACCGCCGGCCGGGCGGGGCGGGCCGGGCGCACCAGGGCGTGGACGGCCGCCTCCACGCGCCAGGCCGCGGCGGCGAGCCGTGCGTCGTGGGAGGCGTCCGGGTCGGCGGCGACGGCCGTGAGTCCCTTGATCTCCCGGGCGCAGTCGTCGAGCAGGGCGAGCACGCGGCGGGCGCGGGCCTTGCGGGCGCGCAGCGGGCTGAGCGGGTGGACGAGCGGCGCGAGCGAGAGCCGGACCCGGCCGAGCAGCAGCTCCAGCTCGGCGACGAGCGGCGCCGGGTCGGCCTCGGGGTCGCCGGCCAGGCGCCGGGCGGCGGCGGTGGTGCAGTCGTGCACGCAGGTGACGGCCCGCTCGATCCAGGCGTTGGTGGCCGCGTGGGTGGTGACGGGCAGCAGGACGACGCCGACGGCGGCGCCGAGCGCGCCGACGGCCGTCTCCTCGAAGCGGAGCAGCAGCAGCCCGGGGTGCAGCACGCCGAGCAGGCCGTAGAGCAGGCCCGCCATGACGGTGACGAAGAACATCATCCAGCTGTACGAGAGGGGGGCGGTGTAGAAGATGCCGAAGACGCAGACGGCGACCAGGGCGGCCGTCGGGGCGGGGGCGCCGGCCAGCGGGACGGCGATGAGGAACCCGGCGGCGATGCCGGTGACCGTGCCGACGACCCGGCGGAATCCGCGGACGAGGGTCTCGCCGCGGGAGGCGGTGTTGACGAAGATCCACCAGGCGGTGCCGACGGCCCAGTACCAGCGCTCGTGGGAGATGAACTGTCCGGCGGCGAGCGCGACGGCGCAGGCGACGGTGGCCTGGACGGCCTGCCGGGTGGTGGGGCGGGCGAGGCCGCTGCCCGGCAGCGGGGCGGGTGCGGCGGGCGGCGGGACGCGCCGCTCGATGCACCAGGCCACGAAGCGGACCGCGCCGGAGACGACGAGGGCGAGCGCCACCGCCGCGTACAGCTCCGGCAGTTGCGCGGGGAGCGCGTGCAGGAACTGGGTGACGAAGAACATCATGAAGGCGAAGATGCCCAGTGCGTGGCCGCGCGGTCCCCAGCGGCGGGCGTAGACGCCGGCGAGGACGACGGACAGCCAGGCGGCGTCCCGTAGCAGCGGCGCCCCGTGCAGCACGGTGGCCAGTGCGAGGACGGGGAATCCGATGGCGGGCAGCAGGGCCGTGGTGACGGCCTGGCGGCGGACGGTGGGATCGCCGACGGTGAAGAGCGCGAGCAGCGCGGCGAGACCGCCGGTGATGGAGGCGGTGAGGGAGAGTCCGGAGAGTTCGGCCGCGGCGACGGAGAGGCCGACGCCGAGCACGGCGCGCGAGGAGATCCGAAGCCGGACCCGGCCCGGATCGGGGGCCACGAACATATGCCGGACCAGGCGGCGGCAGGCCGCCAGGCCCCTCTTCACGACGGTCGTTCCGCCCCCGCTGCCGTACACACACCCTCTTCGACATGCTCTCGTGCCCCGGCCTGCTTGTGGCGGCCGCCGGGCATGGGAAAGGCGCCGCGGGGCCGGCACCGGCCGCGTCGCCGGTCCGGCGCGTGCGCGGCGCCATCTGTTCGTACTCTTCCGTAGGAAAACACCTGCTCGCCGCTGGCTCAACTCATCCCGCCGGTGGTGGGCCATTGGTACAGTCATCGCGGGTAGAACTCAGCCAGGAGGAGGCCAACGGACCATGGCGGTGGACGAGCTCGACACCCGCATCCTGAGGCTGCTGATCGAGCGGCCGCGCACCAGCGTGCGCGAGTACGCGCGGATCCTCGGGGTGGCCCGGGGCACGGTGCAGGCCCGCATCGACCGGCTGGAGCGCGACGGCGTGATCACCGCGACCGGCCCGGTCCTCTCCCCCGCGGCGCTCGGTCATCCGGTGCTGGCCTTCGTCCACATCGAGGTGACCCAGGGGCATCTCGACGAGGTCGGGGACGCGCTCGCCGCGATCCCGGAGATCGTCGAGGCGTTCTCGATCACGGGCGGCGGAGATCTGCTGACGCGCGTGGTGGCTCGGGACAACGGCCACTTGGAGGATGTCATCCAGCGGCTGATCCAGCTGCCGGGCGTGGTCCGCACCCGTACGGAGATGGCGCTGCGCGAGCGGGTTCCGCACCGGCTGCTGCCGCTGGTGGAGGCGGTAGGGCGGGCGTCGGCGCGTGACGACTGAGCCGGGAGGAAGCAGAGGCGCTAGTCAATTTGTTGATTAGTGGCGCCCTTGTCCCTAGGGTGACCCCATGCCGCCGACCGACAGCCCGTCACACCCGCCCTGCCTCCGCTATGTCGCCCTGGGCGACAGCCAGACGGAGGGGCTGGGCGACGGGGACGACCTGGTCGGTACGCGCGGGTTCGCCGACCGGCTGGCCGAGCGGCTCGCCGCGATCGAACCCGCGGTGCGGTACGCCAATCTGGGCGTACGCGGCCGGCTCGCCGGACAGGTGAGAGCGGAGCAGCTCGGTCCCGCCCTCGACCTCCGCCCCGACCTGGCCACCGTGGTGGCCGGGGTGAACGACCTGCTGCGGCCCCGGTTCGACGCGGCGGAGGTGGCCGAGCACCTGGAGGCGATGTTCGCCGCGCTCACCACCGCCGGGGCGCGGGTCGCGACGGTGACCTTCCCGGACATGGCGAGGCTGACTCCGCTCGCCCGGCCGCTGACGCCCCGGATCGAGGAGCTGAACCGGCTGGTCCGCGCCGCGGCCGCCCGGCACGGCGTGGTCGTCGCGGACACCGCGCGCCACGCGGTGGTCACCGACCCCCGGATCTGGAGCCCGGACCGGCTGCACGCGAGCCCTCTGGGTCATGAGCGGATCGCCGCCGCGCTCGCCCACGCGCTCGCGCTCCCGAGAGCCGACGCCTCCTGGTCCCTGCCGCTGCCCGCACCGGGCACACCCGCTCCGACCGGCTCGCGCGCGGTGGCGGCCGAACTTCGCTGGGCCGCCGCCTTCCTGGGGCCCTGGCTCGGCCGCCGACTGCGGGGCCGCTCCTCCGGCGACGGGCGGGTGGCGAAGCGTCCGCACCTGCTTCCCGTCTTCCCGCCGACGGCGCCCGAGGCTTCCGCACCGCTCTGACCGGCACTCTTGGGGCTTCCTCCAGGCCGGGTCGCGGATGCTACGAAATGGATCTGGATCGATTGCAGATGAGAGCCTCTGCGGCCTAACGTGACGCATATGCAGTCCTACACCATTGGGCATCGACCGCGCCTGAACGCGGCCCCGCGCCCAAGGAGCCCCTGCCCATGACCTCGCCCCTCCTCTCCCCCGGCCGTCGTGCCGCCTCCGCCGTCCTGACGGCCGGACTGCTCGTCTCACTCACGGCATGCGGTGGCAGCGGTACCGACGGCGCCGCGAAGTCCACCGAGTCCACCGAGTCCTCCGCGGGCGCTCCCGCGGCCCGTCTGACGGTGCTGGCCGCCGCCTCGCTCACCGACGTGTTCAAGACCGCCGGCGCCGCCTACGAGAAGAGCCACCCGGGCACCAAGGTGTCCTTCTCCTTCGCCGGCTCCCAGGAGCTCGCCGCCCAGGTCGGGCAGGGCGCTCCCGCCGACGCGCTGGTCACCGCCGACACCCGGACTATGGACGGGCTGCGGGCCGACACCGGCACGCCGACCGTCATCGCCAGGAACCGGCTGGTCATCGCCACCGGCGAGGGAAACCCGAAGAAGGTCGACGAGCTGAAGGACCTCGGCGACCCCGGGCTCAAGGTCGTGCTCGCCGCCCCCGAGGTCCCTGCGGGCCGGTACAGCCGGCAGATCCTCGACGCCCAGAAGATCCCGGTGCGGCCCGTCTCGCAGGAACCGAGCGTCCGGTCCGTCCTGAGCAAGGTCGAACTGGGCGAGGCCGACGCCGGTCTCGTCTACCGCACCGACGCGGCCGGCGCCGCCGACAAGGTCGACGCCGTCGAGATCCCCGACGACCGCAACGCGATCGCCTCCTACCCCGCCGCCACCCTGAAGAGCTCGCGCAATACGGAAGCCGCGGCGGCGTTCGTGGCCTGGCTGAACACGCCCGAAGCGCAGAAGATCCTCCACGACGCCGGCTTCCAGAAGCCCTAGGGAAGACGCCGAGGAAGCAGCGAGAAAGCCCGGAACAGCGATGACACGCCTCGCCCGCCGCACACCCGGCCGCCCCCGCACCCCGATCGCGCTCGCCGTGCCCGCGCTGCTGGCCGTCGCGTTCCTGCTGCTGCCGCTGATCGGCGTCCTCGCCCGTACGGAGTGGGGGGAGCTGGCCGGCCATCTGACCGGCCCCGGCACCGTCGAGGCGCTGCGCCTGTCGCTGATCGTCTCGTTCTGGGCTCTCGGCCTCTCCCTGCTGCTCGGCGTCCCCCTGGCCTGGCTGCTGGCCCGCGTGCCGTTCCGCGGCAAGGCGTTCGTCCGCTCACTCGTCCTGCTGCCGATGGTCCTGCCGCCGACCGTCGGCGGGGTGGCGCTGCTGCTCGCCTTCGGCCGCCGCGGGCTGCTCGGGCCCTGGCTGGAGAGCACCTTCGGCGTCACGCTCCCCTTCCACACCTCGGGCGCGGTCGTCGCGGCGACCTTCGTCGCCATGCCGTTCCTGGTGATCAGCCTGGAGGGCGCCCTGGGCGGGCTGCGGCCGGGGTACGAGGAGACGGCCGCCTCCCTCGGAGCCTCACCGCTCCGGGTCTTCCTCACCGTCACCATGCCGATGGTCGCCCCGGGTCTGGCCGCGGGCGCCGCCCTGACCTGGGCGCGGGCGCTCGGCGAGTTCGGCGCCACCATCACCTTCGCGGGGAACCTGCCCGGCACCACCCAGACCTTGCCGCTCCAGGTGTATCTGCTGCTCCAGGAGGAGCCCGCGGCGGCGACCTCGGTCTCCCTGCTGCTGCTCGCCATCGCGATGGCGGTGCTGATCGCGCTGCGCGGCCGGTGGACCGGTGGCGCCCCGGAGGCCCGGCCCGCGCCCGCCGCCCCGGGCCCGGCCGTGGCGGAACCGGCTCCGGACGCCGACGCCTCTCCCGTCGTACGGCCGGAGGAGCGCTGGGCGCTGCACGCGGAGGTCACCGGGTTCACCCAGCTCGTCCTGGACGCCGAGCCCGGCACCACGATCGCCGTCGTCGGCCCCAACGGCGCCGGGAAGACGACTCTGCTGCGGGCTCTGCTGGGTCTCACGCCGCGGGCCCGTGCCGCGCTCAGGCTCGGCGGGGACGACGTGACCGCGCTGCCCCCGCACCGCCGGCAGGTGGCCTGGGTGCCGCAGGACGGCGCCCTCTTCCCGCATCTGACCGCGCTCGCCAACACCGCCTACGGACTGCGGGCCCGTGGCGTGCCGCGCGCCGCGGCCCGGCGCGACGCGCGGGAGTGGCTCGACCGCCTCGGCGTCGGCCACCTCGCGCACCGCCGTCCCGCCCAGCTCTCCGGCGGCCAGGCGCAGCGGGTCGCCCTCGCCCGCGCGCTCGCCGCCCGCCCCCGGCTGCTCCTCCTCGACGAGCCGCTCGCCGCGCTCGACCAGACCACCCGGGCCCATGTGCGGCACACCCTGCGGACCCATCTGTCCGGCTTCGGCGGTGTCTGTCTGATCGTCACCCACGATCCCGTGGAGGCGGTCTCGCTCGCCGACCGGGTCCTGGTCCTCGAGGACGGCCGCACCCTCCAGGACGCCTCCCCCGCCGAGGTCTCCCGCCACCCCCGGTCCCCGTGGGTGGCCAGGCTGCTCGGCCGCAACGCCTGGCCGGGCACGGCCACCGCCGACGGGCTCGCGCTCGCGGACGGGGGCGGGGGCGGCCTGGTCGCCGCCGAGCCGCTCCCGCCCGGGACGGACGCTCTCGCGATCATCGCGCCCGAGGCCGTCTCCGTCCACCGCGAGAAGCCCGGCGGCAGCCCCCGTAACGTCTGGCCGGGCACCGTACGGGAGATCACGGCGAGCGGCAGCAGGCTGCGGGTGCTGATCACGTCCGAGCGGGTACCGTCGCTCGTCGCGGAGATCACCCCGCAGGCCGTGGCCGAGCTCGGTCTTGCGGACGGCGTGCCCGTCTGGACCGGCGTGAAGGCGACCGAGGTGACCCTGGTGGCCCTGTGAGGCCCGGGCGGAGGCGCGTCGGGCGGGTCAGTAGACGTCCCGGACGTACCGCTTGTCGGCGGCGAGCTGCTTGACGTACACGGCGGCGGCCTCCTCGTCGAGGCCGCCGTGTGCGACGGCGATGTCGCGCAGCGCCCGGTCGACGTCCTTGGCCATCCGCGCCGCGTCGCCGCAGACGTAGAAGTGGGCGCCCGAGCGGAGCCAGGACCACAGCTGGGCGCCGTGCTCCCGCATCCGGTCCTGGACGTAGACCTTGGCGCGCTGGTCCCGTGAGAAGGCGGTGTCCAGGCGGTCCAGGGTTCCGTCGGCGAGCAGGGCGGTGAGCTCCTCCTCGTAGAGGAAGTCGGTGGCGCGGTGCTGTTCGCCGAAGAACAGCCAGTTGGGGGCCGGGTGGCCGAGGGCGCGGCGCTCTTCGAGGAAGCCGATGAACGGGGCCACTCCGGTGCCGGGGCCCACCATCACCATCGGTGTGGCGGAGTCCGCCGGAGGCCGGAAGTGCGGGGCGGCGCGGACGAAGACCGGGACCGTGGCGCCGGGTTCCGCATCGGCGAGGAAGGGTGAGCAGACGCCCTTGCGGGGGCGGCCGTGACGGTTGTCGTACCGGACGACGGAGACGGTGACCGACACGCGGTGGGGGTCGGTGAGCGGGCTGGAGGAGATCGAGTACAGCCGGGGCTGCAGGCGCCCCAGCACGTCGGCCCACTCCTGCGCGCCGGCGCGCACGGGGTGCTCGGCGATCACGTCGACGGCCTGCCGGCCCCAGGACCACTGGGCGAGCCCGTCCTTGTTGTCGGGGCGCAGGAGCCGTCTCAGGTCACGGTCTCCGGTCCGCTCGGTGACGAAGCCGAGGAGGGCGGGGGTCAGGCGCGTGATGTCGAGGTGGCGGTGCAGGGCCTCGCCGAGCGGTACGGCGTCCAGGCCGGGGAGTTGGACGGGCTCCGCCGCGTCCAGGCCGGTGACGGCGAGCCATTCGGCGACCAGCTCCGGGCAGTTGACGGGGTGGACGCCGAGGGCGTCGCCGGCTTCGTGGAGGAGCGGGGTCTCGCTCCCGCTGGTGTCGAAGGTGAACCGCCGTATCTCCTTGCCCGCGCCGGGCAGGCTCAGCAGCCGGTTGCCGGTGAGGCGGGCGAGCACGGTGGCGGGCCTGGGTCGGCGCGCGCCCGCGGTGGGCACGGGCGCGGGGACCACCGGCTGGTCCGTGAGGCCGGTGGGGCCGGTGAGGCTGGTGAGGACCTGGTCGAGCCAGGCGTGGGCGGAGGGTTCGTAGTCCGGTTCGCAGTCGGTACGGGGTGCCAGGCGTACGGCCCCGAGTTCGTCCAGCCGCCGGTCCAGGCGCCGGCCGTGCCCGCAGAAGTCGGCGTAGGAGGAGTCTCCGAAAGCGAGGACGGCGTACCGTCGCCCGTCCAGGCGCGGGGTGTCGTGGGCGGCGAGCGCGTCCCAGAACCCGGATCCGTTGTCGGGCGCGTCACCGTCGCCGAAGGTGCTGGTGATCAGCAGCAGATCGGCGGTGGGCGGCAGGGTGCGGAGGTCGGTGCCGTCCATGGCGGCGAGCTCGGCCCGGTACCCGGCCGACGTGAGCCGTTCTGCGGTGGCGGCGGCGAACTCCTCCGCGTTGCCGGTCTGCGAGGCCCACAGCACCACGACCTCGCGGCCCGCCTCGGGCGCGGCGGACGCGCCGGTGACCGCGCTGTCCGGCGTACGGGAGTACAGACCGGCGAGGACGCCGTTCACCCACTGGGCGTGCTCCTCGCTGAACGGCGCGCCAGGAGGCAGGACGGGGACGCCCGGTGCGCCCGATTCCAGGCCGGCCAGGAAGCCGACGAGGTAGCGCCGCTCCCGTTCGGAGAGGACGGGCGGCGGCACGGGGGCGAGGCCGAGGACGGCGGCGGGCCCGGCCGGCACGACGGCGCTCGGTGGAACGGTCGTGGTGAGCGCCCGGTCCTCCTCGGCGGCGGGGGCCTTCGACAGGGCGACGGCGCAGACCTTCAGCTCGGGCTGGAAGGACAGGGGGTCGACCGCGTCGCTGGTGACGGCGTTGACGCTCAGCTCCTCGCCGTACAGGTCGTTCCAGTGGAACGGGGCGAAGCAGCAGCCCGGCGCGACCCGGTCCGTGACGACGGCCGGGAGCACGGCCCGGCCGCGCCGGGAGACGATCGCGACCGGGTCGCCGTCCGCGACGCCGAGCCTTTCGGCGTCGTCGGGGTGCACCTCGACGAAGGGCGCGGGGTTGAGCTTGTTGAGCTTGGCGACTCTGCCGGTCTTGGTGAGGGTGTGCCACTGATGCTGGAGGCGACCGGTGTTGAGGACGAACGGGTGGTCGTCGTCGGGCATCTCGGCCGCGTCGATGTGCGGGCGGGCGTGGAAGACGGCCCGGCCGCTCGCCGTGGGGAAGACGGGTCCGGCGCCCTCGCCGCCGACGTACCGGATCGGGTTGCGGGCGGGGCCGTCCATGGTGGCGGCGGGCCACTGCACGGGGGTCGCGCGCAACCGCTCGTAGGTCACCCCGCCGAGGTCGTAGCCGGTCTTCGGGTTCCGGGCGAGCTTGATCTCCTCGAAGACCTCTTCGGCGGTGTCGTACGCGAACGCCTTCTCGTACCCCATCGCCCGGGCGATGCGGGTGATGATCCGCCAGTCGGCGAGGGCTTCGCCGGGCGGGTCGGCGGCGGGCTGGGCGAGGGTGAGGCCGCGCTCGCTGTTGATCAGTACGCCCTCGGTCTCGGTCCAGAGGGCGGCCGGCAGGATCACATCGGCGTACGCGTTGGTCTCGGTGTCGGCGAACGCGTCCTGGGTGATGACCAGTTCGGCGGCGCGCAGACCGTCGACGACGGTACGCCGGTTGGCGACGGAGGCGACCGGGTTGGTGCAGATGATCCAGCAGGCCTTGATCTCCCCGTCCGCCATCCGCCGGAAGAGGTCGACCGTGCCCCGGCCCGAGCCGTCCTCGCGGAGCGTTCCGGGGGTGAGGTCCCACAGCTCCTCGACGAAGGCCCGGTCCTCGGCGACCAGTACCGAGCGCTGGCCGGGGAGGCCGGGGCCCATGTAGCCCATCTCGCGGCCGCCCATGGCGTTGGGCTGGCCTGTCAGGGAGAAGGGGCCCGAGCCGGGGCGGCAGATCGCGCCGGTGGCCAGGTGCAGGTTGATCAGGGCGTTGGTGTTCCAGGTGCCGTGGGTGGACTGGTTGAGGCCCATGGTCCAGCAGCTGGTCCACTCCCCCGCCGTGCCGATCCAGGCGGCGGCGGTACGGATGTCCTGCTCGGGTATGCCGGTGATCTCGGCGACGGTGGCGGGCGGGTAGTCGGCGAGGAAGGCGGGCATCGCCTCCCAGCCCTCGGTGTGCGCGGCGATGAAGGCGGGGTCGGTGTGCCCGTTCTCGTACAGCAGGTGGAGCAGGCCGTTGAGGAGGGCGAGGTCTGTGCCCGGCCTGATCCGCAGGAAGAGGTCGGCCTTGTCGGCGGTGGCGGTGCGGCGGGGGTCGACGACGATGAGCTTCGCCCCGGCCTTGACGCGCTCCATCATCCGCAGGAAGAGGACGGGGTGGCAGTCGGCCGTGTTGGAGCCGATGACGAGGAAGACGTCGGCCTTGTCGAAGTCGTCGTAGGAGCCGGGCGGGCCGTCGGCGCCGAGGGACAGTTTGTAGCCGGTTCCGGCGCTCGCCATGCACAGGCGGGAGTTGGACTCGATCTGGTTGGTGCCGAGGAAGCCCTTGGCGAGCTTGTTGGCGAGGTACTGCGCCTCCAGGCTCATCTGGCCGGAGACGTAGAGCGCGACGGCGTCGGGGCCGTGCTCGTCGACGATCGCCCGCAGCCGGCGGGCGGTGTCGGCCAGGGCGCGGTCGGTGTCGGTGGGGACGGGCGCGGCGTCGCGGCTCTCCCGGACCAGCGCGGTGGTCAGCCGGCCGGGTGCGGCCAGCATGTCGGCCGTGGTGGCGCCCTTGGTGCAGAGCCGTCCGGCGTTGGCGGGGTGGTCCTTGTCGCCGGTCGCCTTGAGGACGGTGCGGCGGCCGTCGGGGCCGGTGGCGATGTCGAGGAGCATGCCGCAGCCGACACCGCAGTAGGAGCAGACGGTCCGCACCCGGGCGGTGTCGGCCCGCGGGGTCGGCGTGGGGTGTTTCGTCACCGAGGGCCTCTCTGTGGAACCGTTCGGACCCCGACGGTAGGCAACGCCCGTTACATCCGTGTCAACCGGGCCGATCATGATCGGTAACGCTGGTCACACATCCGTGCGCGGGCGTGTGTGAGCCCTCCCGCGTCGCCCCTGACGTGCGGGGAAAAGCGGCGGCGTGCGGCAGGCGAGTGTGTCAGGGTACGGACCGAACCGTCCACGCGACCTGGAGCGTTCCATGGCGATACCGGCCCGGCTGACCCCTCTGCTCGACCAGTTCGACTTCGCGCGGGAGCGGCTGACGCGGCGCATGGCCGGACCCTTCGTGGACAGCGGCAACGGCACGGACGTCGAGGTGGTTCCGCTGACGGACGAGGAGTACCTCTGGGAGCCGGTCCCGGGGTGCTGGTCCGTGCGCCGCCGTGCGGAGGGGCCGGGGCCGCGCGCGACGGCGCTGACCGGTGCCGGCGAGTGGGGCCGGGACACGGCTCCCGCGCCGCACCCCGTGCCGCCGCCGTTCACGACCATCGCCTGGCGGCTGAGCCACCTGAGCGAGCTGCTGACGCTGCGGGCGGACCACACGGTGGGCGGCCACCGGCTGACCCGCGACGACTACGAGAGCCACGGGGACGCCGCCGCGGCGATCGCGGCCTTCGAGGCCGGCGCGCGGGCTTGGCGGGAGGCCCTGCTCGCGGCGGACGACACGGCGCTCGACACGGTGGGGCACAGCACGTATCCGCACGGCAGCGACCCGGAGGACGCCTTCGTGGACATCGTCTGGTGGGTCAACCAGGAGCTGCTGCACCACGGGGCCGAGATCGCGCTGATCCGTGATCTCCACCGGGCGCGGCGGGGCTGACGGCTCCCTGGCGGGGCGTTTCCCCCCGTGGGACGATTCCTGTGGAGTAACGAGGAACAACCACAAAGAGGGCGAAATGTCTGCCATCAAGGAAACCATCGACATTTCCCGTAGCCCCGCGGAGGTCTTCTCCTACATCGCCGACCCCACGCACCTGCCCGAGTGGCAGGAGAGCGCGGTCTCGGTCCGCCGGATCAGTGAGGCGCCCCTGGGGGTCGGTTCGAAGGTCGCGGTCACCCGGCGGCTCGGGCGGCGGGAATTCTCCACCACCATGCAGGTCATCGAGGTCGATCCGCCGCGGTACTGGCACGTGCACGGCATCGACGGCCCGGTGCGCGGCGACATCCAGGGCAGGATCGAGCCGCTCGGCACCGGCGAGCGCTCACGCCTGACGCTCGCCGTCGACTTCGAGGGTCAGGGCATCGGCAAGGTGCTCGTGCCCCTCATGGTCAAGCCACGGGCCCGGAAGGAGATCCCGAAGGACGAGGAGAACCTCAAGGCCATTCTGGAGCGCGGCGTCACACCCTGACGGCATGAGCCACGCGACCCGGACCATCATGGCCGGACCATCATGGGCAGGCCCGGACATGACAGTCCCCGGTAGTCCGTCACCGTCACTCCGGGTTTTCGGCCGTCGCCGAAAGCTCGGAGCCCGGGAGTTCTACCGGGGGCCTGGCCAGAGCCAGCGAGTGGGTCACGCGGGACGGTGAACGTCTCCACCGTCGAGTGCGGCTCGCTCTGGTTTTCTGGTGTATTTGAGATTTTCCTCCCTATTTGCCCTACGTCAAGACCCCCAGGCCTCGAACTCGTAGATTCGTGCGGCGGCGTCGCCGGTCTGCGTGGGCCGGGTGATCTCCAGGCGGATGTGGCGGGCCGTGAGGGTCACCGGGTGGGTGGTGGTCGCCGCGGTGTTGCCGGTGACGTTGGCGGCGGTGGTCCACGGGTCGGCGGTGGAGCCCCGGACCTTGATCGCGAAGTCGCGGGTGTTCCAGGCGGTGTCCTCACCGCCCGCGCCCGCGTGCCGCACCACGAAGCGGTCGAGGGTACGGGTCGAGCCGAGGTCGACCTCCAGCCACTTGGCGGTCGTCGTCGTGCACCACTTGTCGGCGTTGCCGCCGGAGACACTGCCGTTGACCGCCTTGGCCGGTGTCTCGGCGGCGTTGCACCGGCCGGACGCGGTGGCTGGGCGGTTCAGCGCGAGATTCGTGTCGGTGGCGCTCGACCAGGCGACGGTGGTCGTGGCGGCGGGCGAGCGGCCGTACTCGGTGGAGACCGCCTCGACGTCGAGGGTGGTCGTGGTCTCCGACCCCGCCCGGTCGAGCCGGGGGACGAAGTAGGCGTCGTTCGGCGTGCCGCCCAGGAAGGTGCGGGTGCCGTCGGCGTTGCGCCGGAACACCTCGTAGTGGTGCACGGAACCGGCCGCGGACGCCGGAGCCGTCCAGGTCAGGCGCAGTGACTTCCGGGCGGGGCCGGCGTCGGCGGTGCCGAGGACGGTGACGCCGGTCGGGGCGGTCGTACGGTCCACCGTGCCGTCGTAGACGGCGATCTGGCCGATCCTCACGTCGTACGAGGGGTCGGAACCGGACGCCCGCAGACCGATCTGGGCGATGGTCCGGCCGTGGTGCGCGGAGAGATCGAAGGTCCTGCGCTCCCAGCCCGTGGTGCTGGTCGAGCCGAGGTCGAGCGTGGTGAACGTGGTCGGCGCGTCGGTGAAGGAGACGGCGGCCTGGAGCCGGGTGGGTCCCGCCGTGGGCGTCTTGACGACCGTCGACAGCTTGGTGTCGGCGGCGACCGGGAGCCTCGTCTGGTACAGCCGGACGGTGTTGACGGCGTCGAGGGTGCCGGTCAGGCGCAGGGAGGAGCCGCCCTCGTAGGCGTCGGTGAAGTCGATCGAGGGGGTGAGGCGGGTCCCCGTGGAGTCGACCAGCCAGCGGTAGGTGGGCGGCACGTCCTGGAGCGAGAGGTTGTTCCACCCGGACGACGAGACCCGTACGCCCGCGGAGTGGAAGAAGTCGCCCTGCCCGGCGCCGAAGGAGGTGACGAACGGTTTGGCGGTGACGGCGGACGACTCGGGGACGTAGTGGGCGAGGCCCTTCCAGGCGGAGGTCGTGGTGGTGTCGGACGGGTCGCCGTTGGCTCCGACCCAGTAACGCGACTCGCGGGCGTGGGAGTCGGCCCGGCCGGCGGAGGAGGTGTGGGTCCACTCGGGGCGGTAGATGCCGAGGGAGGTGACGTGCGGTTTTCCGGCGGGGAAGACGGAGGCCCAGGGGACGGAGGTGTGGTAGCCGTTCGCCTCGGTGTCGATGCCGGAGAACAGCTCGTACTCACTGCGGCCGAGACTCCGCGCGAGGGTACGGGAGGAGTCGAGGCCCGAGGCGCTCCACCCGAAGTCGAGGAACATCGAGTCGGAGGTGCGGCGCGTCCCCTCCTGGAGGAAGGAGTCGTTGGCGGAGGTGAGGGCGTCCTGCCAGCTCACCGCGCCGGACTCGGTCATCGCGTCGTACCACATGAACTCGATCGGGCCGAGCCCGCGGGCGTAGCGCATCTCCTCGCGCAGCGCGGTCGCCAGGGCGGCGTCGCCGCCGGCGGTCTCCTGGTTGATGAACCAGCCGTCGAAGCCGTAGTACTGGGCGACCTGCGCGAGCTTGTCGGCGACCGGGAACCTGCCGCCCGACTTCTGGGCGAAGTCGCGGACCCACTGGATCTGTCCGCCGTAGGCGGTGGGCGGGAAGAAGACGGTGCCGTAGACCTTGACGCCGTTGCGGTGGGCGGCGTCGATGACGGTCGCGTTCGGGGCGAGGATGAGGCCCTCACTGGCGGAGCCGCCCCAGAAGACGAGTTTGTCGATGTACTGCCAGTGGCCGAAGGCGTAGTAGTGGGGGTTGTCCGAGCCCTGCGAGGGGTTGTTCGAGGTGGGGCCGAAGGAGACGAGGGAGGCGATCTTCCCCTCGCCCGGGCGGGCGTTGGCGTTGGCCTTCAGGGCGGGGTCGGAGACGCGCGGCCGCAAGGGGACGCGGGAGCGGTTGAACCGCGCGTCGGGGTCGGTGGCCGGGTCCCAGTCCAGGAGGGTGTTCGGGTGCCAGTACGAGGCGTAGGGCTGGTCGCCGGCGGCCTGTACGGCGGCGCGTGCCTCCGACGTGTAGGGGGTGAAGGGGGCGAGGCCGAGCAGGGCGGCGATCAGCGCCGCGCTCAGCAGGAGGGGGAGGTGTCGTCTCATCCGATGCTCCGGTCCAGCGGGAGGGTGGGGGTGCTGGGCGTGCTGGAGGTACTGGTGGTGCGGATGACGCGAAAGAACGGGCTGCGCGTGGTGCGTGTGGCGCACATGGTGCAGGAGGTGCGCGTGCTGCGCGTCGTGCGCGGCGGTGCCGTGTCGAGGCCCGGCCGGTCGGCCGGGGTCGTGCTCGATGGGCTCGGCCGCTCGGCCGGGTCCTGCTCGGTCGAGCCTCCGCCCGGGCTCGGGGCGGCCAGGCTCGCCCGATCCTCGGCGGCCCCGCCCGAGCCCGGGCCGGTCATGCTGTGCGGCCGCTCCGGGCCCGCCCAGGTGCGCGATCTCCGCGCAGTAACCGGCCGTCTCGCCCCGGGAGGCTAAACGGCTTTAGTCGACCGGGTCAAGGGGCCGGTGGTGCCGTGCTCTCGCGGACCGTGAGCCGCGGCGTGGGGTTCTTGATGTCGCGCGCGGTCCCCGGGTCGTCGACGACCGCGAGGAGCGCCCGCGCGACCTGCTCGCCCAGCGCGAAGGTGTCGCGGGAGAGCGCGGTGAGCGAGGGGTGGACGATCCGGGCGAGCGCGGAGTCGTCGAAGGAGACGATCGACAGCTCGCCCGGGACCGCCACGCCCATCTCGCCGGCCACCCCGAGTCCGGCGACCGCCATCACGTCGCTGTCGTAGATGATCGCCGTGGGTCGCTGCGGGCGGGCGAGCAGCGCCCGGGTGGCGGCGGCGCCCTCGGCGTCGCTGAAGTCGGTCGGCAGCGACACGGCCTCGGTGAGACCGAGGCGGCGGGCGCTGTCCCGGACGGCGCGGATGCGGCGCTGGGTGTGCTGGAAGGCGGGGAGTCCGGCGAGGTGCGCGATCCGGCGGTGGCCGAGCGCGGCGAGGTAGTCGACGATCGAGACCATCGCCTCGCGGTCGTCCGCCCAGATGCTGGGCAGGGTGCCGTGCCGGCCGGGCCCTCCGATCACCATGGCCGGGACGCCGAGCTCTTCGAGGACGGGGATCCGGGGGTCGCGCACCTGGAGGTCGACCAGGACGAAGCCGTCGACCCGGTGTTCGGAGGTCCAGCGGCGGTAGACGTCGATCTCGGCGGCCGTGTCCTCGACCACCAGGAGCTGCAGCGCCGTACCGCGCGTCGAGAGTCCGGCCTGCAGTCCGCTCAGCAGCTGGCTGAAGAACGGTTCCAGACCGATGGTCCTGGCCGGTCGGGCGATGACCAGCCCGACCGCTCCGGCCCGCGCCCCGCCCAGGGCGCGTGCGGCGCTGTGCGGGCGCCAGTTCATCTCCTCGGCGACGCGCAGGATCCGCTCGCGGGTCGCCTCGCTGACCCCCGGCCGTCCGTTCAGCGCGAACGACACCGCGCCCTTGGACACGCCGGCCCGCCGGGCGATGTCGGCGATCGTCGGTCTGCCCACGCGGCGCCCCTTCCGTCACACGCGTCCCCGGCACTCCCGCGCGCGTTCTTCGCACTCCCTTGACAGCGGAGTCTAGCGGGAGCATAGTCCCCCATCGCTAGACCGGTTTAGTAGCTCCGCCTTAGTAGCTCCGCCTTAGTAGCTCCGCTTCCCCCGTCGAACAGATCAGAACAGACCGGGAGATCTCTCAGATGCGAAGAAGCCACTGGATACGGATGGCCGTGGCCGCGGTCGCGGCGGCGGCGCTGGCGGGCTGCGGGCTCGGCGACCCGAGCGGCACCGACGGCGGGGACGCGGCCGGCGGCGGCGAGGTGAAGGGCAAGGTCTCGCTCCAGACATGGGCCCTGAAGCCGAAGTTCACCGCGTACATGGAGGGCGTGATCGACGCCTTCGAGAAGAAGCATCCCGGTGTCCAGGTGGAGTGGCTCGACCAGCCCGGTGAGGGCTACTCCGAGAAGGTGCTCAGCCAGGCGGCCGGCGGAAGCCTGCCCGACGTGGTGAATCTGCCGCCCGACTTCGCCCTGCCGCTGGCGAAGCAGCGCATGCTGCTCGACGTGGCCGCCGCCGACCCGAAGCTGGAGGCGGACTACGTCGAAGGCGGCGTCGACGCCTACCGCTTCGCGGGGCACACCGGCGTCCACGGCTACCCCTGGTACCTCAACACCGACGTCAACTACTGGAACGCCGAGCTCCTCACCCGCTACGGCCTCGACCCCAAGAAGCCCCCGGCCGACCTGGACCAGCTGATCGCCGCGGCCAGGACCGTCAAGCGGGAGTCCGGCGGCTCGGTGTACCTGATGAGCCGCAAGCCCGGCTTGATGGACTTCGCCAACGCGGGGGTGAAGCTGATGTCCGACGACGGCAAGAGCTTCACCTTCAACACCCCCGAGGCCGCCGCGCTGCTCGACACGTACCGCGCGGCGTTCAAGGAGGGGCTGCTCCCCCAGGACGTGCTGACCGAGACGTACGCCGGGAACACCAAGCTGTTCAACTCCGGGACGGCCGCCTGGACCACCGCCGGCGGCAACTACATCACGTCCCTGGCGACCGACAACCCGAGCCTCGCCCCGAAGGTGGTCTCCTCCCCCGCCATGGGGACCCCGCCGCTGTACGTCCAGGGCCTCTCGGTCTCCAGAGCGACCGAGAACCGGGCCACCGCCCTGGCGCTGGCCCGGTGGGTGACCAACGCCGGGAACCAGGCCGCCTTCGCCCGCCTCACCAGCATCTTCCCCTCGACGAAGGCCTCGTCGGACGACGCGTACTTCAGCAGGAGCGACGGGACCAACGCGGGCGATGCCAAGGTCACCGCCTTCACCTCGCTCGCGGGCGCCCGGATGCTGGAGCCCGTGCAGGCCAACGACGCGATCAAGACGGTCGTCAACCAGCAGATCGCGCTCGCCCTCAGCGGCCAGGCCGGCTCCAAGGAGGCGCTGGACACGGCGGTCGCCCGCTGCAACCGGATGCTCAAGGACTGAGAACCGGCCCCCGTGCGGACGGGCCCGCCGTCCGCACGGCCGCTCCCTGCCAGGAAGGCCCCGCACCCCATGACGCACCGGCGCTGGTTCACCCCGTGGCTGCTCGCCGGGCCGGCCGTGGTCTGGCTCGCCGTCTTCAACCTGTGGCCCGCGGTCAACACCGTGATCCTGTCGTTCACCAACGCCAAGCCGCTCGGCGGCGGGCACTTCACCGGGCTCGACAACTACGAACGGGCCCTGAACGACGAGCAGTTGATCGACGCGCTGATCAACAGCATCGTCTATCTGCTCGTCTGTCTGCCGCTGCTCACCCTGCTGCCCCTCCTCCTCGCCCTGCTCGTGGAGAAGAAGCTGCCCGGCATCACCTTCTTCCGTACCGCGTTCTACACCCCGGTCGTCGCCTCCGCCGTCGTGGTCGCGCTGATCTGGGGCTGGGTCCTCGACGAGCGCGGCCTGCTCAACGGCCTGCTCGGGCAGCTGGGCCTGGCGGACCGGCCGGTCTCCTTCCTCACCGACCGCTGGCTGCTGCTGTTCAGCGCGATCGCTCTCACCGTGTGGAAGGGCCTCGGCTACTACATGGTCATCTATCTGTCCGCGCTCGGGAACGTCGGCCGCGAGCTGCACGAGGCGGCCGCCGTCGACGGCGCGTCGGCCGTACGCCGCTTCTGGCACGTCACCCTGCCCGGCGTACGGCCCGCGATGATGCTGGTCTCCGTACTGATCTCGGTCTCCGCCCTGCGGGTCTTCTCGGAGCTGTACGTCCTGTCCGACGGCACCGGCGGCCCGGGCGGCCGGGACATGTCGGTGGTCATGCTCATCCAGATGTACAGCCGCGGCTTCACCGGTCACATCGGCTACGCCTCCGCCCTCAGCCTGCTGCTCTTCCTGATCACCGTCGGCCCGATGCTGCTCCTCGCGCGGCTGAACCGGAAGGGCGTGTGACCGTGGCCCGGAGCCTCAACACCCCCTCGCCGACCGAGAAGGCGGTGCGCTACGCCCTGCTCGCGCTGGTCCTGCTGCTCACCATCGGACCGTTCCTGTGGCAGCTGTCGACCTCCCTCAAGGGCCCCGGCGAGGACGTCTTCTCCCGTACGCCCGACTTCCTGCCCCAGGATCCGACCTTCGCCAACTACGGCAAGGTCGCCGACACCGTCCCGGTGTGGACCTACGCGGCCAACTCCCTGGTGGTGGCGGCCGTCGCGGTGGTCGGCAACGTGGTCGGCGCCACCCTCGCCGGCTTCGCGCTGTCCCGGCTGCGCTTCCGCGGCGTACGGCTGTTCCTCGGCCTCTTCCTGGCCACGCTCGTGCTGCCCGGCGAGGTCACCATCGTCTCGCAGTACGTGACCGTACGCAGCCTCGGTCTGACCGACACCCTGCTCGGCGTCGCCCTGCCCGGTGCCATCGCGATGCTCAACGTGCTCCTGATGTACACCGCGTTCCAGGCCGTTCCGCCCGACCTCGACGCGGCCGCCCTGGTCGACGGCGCCACCGTCTGGCAGCGGCTGATCCATGTGGGGCTGCCGAACGTCCGGGGGATGCTCAGCGTCGTCGTGATCTTCACGTTCATCGGCGCCTGGGACGACTTCCTCTGGCCACTGATCGTCCTCAACGACCCCAGCCGCTACACCCTCACGGTGGGACTGCAGTACCTCAACGGCACCTTCTCCGCCAACCCCCGGCTGATCGCGGCCGGCACCATGATCGCCTTCCTGCCGATCGTCGCCGTGTTCGCCGCGCTCCAGCGGTTCTTCTTCAAGGGCGTCGAGGAGGGCGCGGTCAAGGGATGAACCCCACTCAGGAAGGATCCGCCGCACCCATGACCACCCCTCAGGGCAGCAGCCCCGCCGGAGCCGGCCACCGGGCCGCCGCCCCCCGCTTCGGGGTCAACTACACGCCCAGCGAAGGCTGGTTCCACCACTGGCTCGACTTCGACCTCGACGCCGTCCGGGCCGACCTGGACTCGATCGCCGCGCTCGGCATGGACCACATCCGGGCGTTCCCGCTCTGGCCCGTCTTCCAGCCGAACCGCACCCTGATCCGCCCGCGCGCGGTCGAGCAGCTGGTGCGGCTGGTCGACGCGGCGGCCGAGCGCGGCCTGGACGTCGCCGTCGACGGGCTCCAGGGTCATCTCTCCAGCTTCGACTTCCAGCCGTCCTGGACCGTCACCTGGCACCGGCGGAACATCTTCACCGACCCCGAGGTCCTCGACGGGCAGGCGGCCTATCTGCGCACCCTCGCCTCGGCGCTCGCGGACCGGCCCGGCTTCCTGGGCATGACGCTGGGCAACGAGATCAACCAGTTCTCCGGCGACCCGCATCCCGACCCCGACCGGATCAACCCCGGGCAGGCGGAGCGCTGGCTGCGCCGGATGCTGACGGCGTGCGAGGAGGGCGCCCCGGGCCGTACCCATCTGCACGCCGCGTACGACGCCGCCTGGTACCTCGACGACCATCCCTTCACGCCGGCCCACGCGGCCCGGCTCGGCGCCGCGACCGCCGTGCACTCCTGGGTCTTCAACGGCACCGCGCAGCGCTACGGCCCCGACTCCTTCGCCACCGGTCAGCACGCCGCGTACATGATCGAGCTGTCCAAGGCGTGGGCCGAGGACCCGCACCGGCCGGTCTGGCTACAGGAGGTCGGCGCTCCCGCGCCGCACATCGCCGCCGAGCGGGCCGCGGACTTCACCCGTACGACGGTGGCCGCCGCGCTCGACTGCCCGGACCTCTGGGGCGTCACCTGGTGGTGCTCCCACGACGTCGACCGCTCGCTGGCCGACTTCCCCGAACTCGAATACAGCCTCGGCCTCTTGACCACCGGGCGTGAGGTGAAGCCGGCCGGGCGGGAGCTCGCCCGAGTGGTGGCCGAGCTGCGGACGCGCGAGCCACGGCCCCGGCCGCGGACGACGGCGCTGGTCCTCGACCTCCCCGACGAGGCCACCGGGCGTTCGGTCTGCGCGCCGGGCGGGGTGTTCTTCGAGGCGTTCATGCGCCTGGCCGCCGACGGCGCACGGCCGGCGGTCGTACTGGCCTCGCGCGCCGCGGACCGCGACCATCTCATCGGACGCGGCATCACCGAGACGGTCACGGTCGACGGCGCCGTCCGGGCCTGACCACCTTTTTCACGCGAGGGAGCGACTGCCATGCACGACGACCGCAGCCTGATCGAGTCCCGCCTCAAGCGCGTCCTCGACGAGCGCGTCCGGCCGGCGATCCATCCGGAGTCGGTGCCGCTCGAGGTCGGGATCTGGACCGCGCCCGACGAACCGGTGCCGGTGGCCGAGGGGCTCGCCGCCCCCCGCACCCCGATCTCCGTCGGCGACGTCTGGGGCGCGCCCTGGGGTACGAGCTGGCTCACCGTGTCGGGAACGGTGCCGGCGGCCTGGGCGGGCCGGACCGTCGAGGCCCTGATCGACCTCGGCTTCGACGCGAACATGCCCGGGTTCCAGTGCGAAGGGCTGGTCTACCGCCCCGACGGCTCTCCGGTGAAGGGGCTCAACCCGCGCAACCAGTGGGTGCGGATCGCCGCCCCGGCGGCCGGTGGAGAGGAGGTGCTGCTGCATGTGGAGGCCGCGTCCAACCCGGTGATCCTGGACTACCACCCCTTCCTGCCGACCGAGTTGGGTGACAGGGAGACGGCCGGCGACACACCGCAGTACCGCCTGGCGCGGATGGATCTGGCGGTCTTCGACGAGACGGTGTGGCAGCTCGTGATGGATCTGGAGGTCCTCGGTGAACTGATGGCGGAGCTGCCGGTGGAGGGCGCCCGCCGCTGGGAGGTCCTGCGGGCCGTCGAGCGTGCCCTGGACGCGATCGACCTCCAGGACGTGAACGGCACGGCCGCCGCGGCCCGGGAGCGGCTCGCGGGAGTCCTCGCGTCGCCCGCCGAGCCGTCGGCGCACCGGATCAGCGCGGTGGGCCACGCCCATATCGACTCGGCCTGGCTGTGGCCGCTGCGCGAGACGGTACGGAAGGTGGCGCGGACGACCGCCAACATGACGGCGCTCCTGGAGGACGAGCCGGACTTCGTGTACACGATGTCGCAGGCCCAGCAGTACGCGTGGATCAAGGAGCACCGGCCGGAGGTGTACGCGCGGGTGAAGAAGGCGGTCGCGGAGGGCCGGTTCGTCCCGGCGGGCGGCATGTGGGTGGAGTCGGACACGAACATGCCGGGCTCGGAGGCGATGGCCCGCCAGTTCGTGCACGGCAAGCGGTTCTTCCTGGAGGAGTTCGGGGTCGAGAACGAGGAGGCGTGGCTGCCGGACACCTTCGGTTTCGCCGGTGGCCTGCCGCAGATCATCAAGGCGGCGGGGTCCAAGTGGCTGCTGACCCAGAAGATCTCGTGGAGCCAGGTCAACTCCTTTCCGCACCACACCTTCTGGTGGGAGGGCATCGACGGGACGCGGATCTTCACGCATTTCCCGCCGATCGACACGTACAACTGCTCGATGCGGGGCAAGGAGATCGCCCACGCTGTCCGCAACTTCAAGGACAAGGGGCGGGCGCGGCATTCGATCGCGCCGACCGGATGGGGGGACGGGGGTGGCGGCACCACGCGGGAGATGGTCGCGAAGGCCGCGCGGCTGAGGGATCTGGAGGGCTCGGCGCGGGTGCGCTGGGAGCGGCCGGCCGAGTTCTTCGCGAAGGCGGAGGCGGAGTACCCGGACGCCCCGGTGTGGGTGGGCGAGCTGTATCTGGAGCTGCACCGGGCGACGCTGACCAGCCAGGCGAGGACCAAGCAGGGCAATCGGGCGAGCGAGAACCTGCTCCGGGAGGCCGAGCTGTGGGCCGCGACCGCCGCCGTGCGGGCCGGCTTCCCCTACCCGTACGAGGAGTTGGACCGGATCTGGAAGACGGTGCTGCTGCACCAGTTCCACGACATCCTGCCGGGCTCCTCGATCGCCTGGGTGCACCGTGAGGCGGAGCGGACGTACGCGGAGGTCGCCGAGGAGCTGACCGGCATCGTGGAGCGCGCTCAGCGGGCGCTCGCGGGCGATGGCGCGGCGGGCGGCGAGGTGGTCTTCAACGCGGCCCCGCACGAGCGCTCCGGGGTGCCGGCCGGTGGGGCCCGCAGGGTCGCCGAGGCGTCCGGCGCCTGCACCGTGGAGTCGGCGCCGGACGGCGGGCATGTGCTCTCCAACGGGCTGCTGCGGGTGGGCGTGGACGCGCGGGGTCTGGTGGTGTCGGTGGTCGACCTCGCCACCGGCCGCGAGACGATCGCGCCGGGCGCGGCCGCGAACCTGCTGCAGATCCACCCGGACTTCCCCAACATGTGGGACGCCTGGGACGTCGACCAGTTCTATCGCAACACGGTCACCGATCTGACCGAGGCCGACGAGGTGACGGTGGTCGCCGACGGGCCTCGGTCGGTGTCGGTGCGGGTGACCCGTTCCTTCGGCGCGTCGCGGGCGGTGCAGACGCTCACCCTGTCCGCCGGGGCCAAGCGGCTCGACCTGGACACGGAGATCGACTGGCACGAGACGGAGAAGTTCCTCAAGGCCGCCTTCCCGCTCGACCTGCACACCGACCGCTACGCCGCGGAGACACAGTTCGGCCATCTGTACCGGCCCACCCACACCAACACCAGCTGGGAGGCGGCGAAGTTCGAGGCCTGCAACCACCGCTTCGTCCATCTGGAGGAGCCGGGCTGGGGGGTCGCCCTCGTCACCGCCTCCACCTACGGCCACGACGTCACCCGAACGGTGCGGTCCGAGGACCGGGGCACCACGACGACCGTACGGATCTCCCTGCTGCGTGCGCCGCGCTTCCCCGACCCGCACACGGACCAGGGTGTGCACCGTTTCCGCCACGCCCTGGTCCCCGGCGCGGCCGTCGGTGACGCCGTTCGCGAGGGCTATCGCGTCAATCTGCCCGAGCGGCGGGTGCCGGGTGGCGCCGATGTCGTCCCGCTCGTCGCCGTGGACGACGACGCCGTGGTGGTGAGCGCCGTGAAGCTCGCCGACGACCGCAGCGGGGATCTGGTCGTCCGTGTCTACGAGTCCCGTGGCGGGCGCGCCCTGGCCCGGCTCACCACCGCGCTGCCCGGGTTCGACGGCGTGGAGGTCTGCGACCTCCTGGAGCGCCCGTCGGCCGACTCCGCCGGGGAGGGCGTGCGGGTCGTGGACGGCGCCGTGGAGCTTCGGCTGCGCCCCTTCGAGCTCCTCACGCTCCGTTTCGCCCGCTCGGCGGCCGTGGGGTGACGCCGGGCGGGGGCGGGGAGCCGAACGGGGCCGGATGAGTGTGGCGCCGGTCACCGTCCGGCGGGGGCTGGTGGACCGGCGCCGGTTCGGCATCGTCGTCTTCCCGCTCGTCGGTGTCGGTGCGCGGCCACAGACGTACGGCGGCGACGGTACCGCCGAGGGCGACCGCGGTGAGGACGGTGGCCGAGGCCGGCAGACCGGCGCGGGCGGCCGTCCAGCCGGCGAGCGGATAGGTGATCAGCCAGCAGGCGTGGGTGAGGGAGAACCGGGCGGCGAACAGGGCGGGGAGGTCGGCCGGGCGCCCCGAGCGGCGCAGCAGCCGTCCGGCGGGGGTGAGGACGGCCGAGGTGGCGGCCCCGAGGATCAGCCAGGCGGCCGGCAGGGCGGGCCAGGACCAGGAGGCTCCGCCGCGGCGCAGGCCGAGCGGGAGGAGGGCGAGGACGGCCGTCTGGACGAAGGCGGCGGGCAGCATGAGGCTCCGTTCGCCGATCCGGTCGAGGGCGCGGGGCACCAGCAGAGCCACGATCATGGAGCCCGCGCCGTACGCGCCCAGAGCGAGGGGGACGTCGGCGGCGGAGCGTCCGAGGAAGTCGCGTACCAGGACGACGGTGTTGACGAGGACCATCGCCCCGCCGGCGGCGACGACCAGGTCGAGGGCGAGGAGCGCGCGCAGGCGCGGGGTGGCGAGGAAGAGCCGGGTGCCGAAGGAGGCTCTGGCGTACAGGCCGCCGGTGCGCTCGGCCGGTTCCGCTCCGGGGAGCAGGACGGAGAGGACGAGGGCGCCGGAGGCGAGGAAGCCGAGGGCGGTTCCGGCGAACAGCCAGTCGTAGGTGAACCAGGTCAGCAGGGCGGCGGCCAGGGCCGGGCTGAGGACGTTCTCCAGGTCGTGGGCGAGCCGTGAGAGCGACAGGGCGCGGGTGTAGTCGCGCTCGTCGGGCAGGACGTCGGGCAGGGTGGCCTGGAAGGTGGGGGTGAAGGCGGCGGAGGCGGCCTGGAGCAGCAGGATCAGGGCGTAGATCTGCCCGACCTGGGTGACGAACGGGAGGGTGAGGGCGGCCGCGGCGCGGATCAGGTCCATGGAGACCAGCAGCGCCCGCCGGGGCACGCGGTGGGCGAGGGCGCTGATGACGGGTGCGATGCCGACGTACGCGGTCATCTTCAGGGCCAGGGCGGTGCCGAGGACCGCCGTGGCGTCGGCGCCCGCGAGGTCGTGGGCGAGCAGGCTGAGGGCGACGGTCGCGAGGCCGGTGCCGGCCAGGGCGACGACCTGGGCGGTGAGGAGGCGCCGGTACGTCCGGTGGCGCAGCACGGTCGGCATGGGCCCGCCCCTCGCTCGGCTACGGGACGCTCCCACCGTAACCGACATGTGCACGCTTGCGCACATGTTGACATTCGAGTCCAGGGGAGGGAGAGAGGGTCAGTCGTGCCAGGGCTCCCCGGTCACCTGGTGGTCCGCGTGGCTGATCGCCTCGACCACAAGGCGTCGCATGTGCCCGTCCGGCAGGGTGTAGACCACCCGCCGTCCGTCCTTGCGGTGCTGGACGAGGCCGCCGAGCCTCAGCTTGGCCAGGTGCTGGCTGACGGCCGGGCGCGCGGCGCCGCACGCCTCGGCGAGGGCGGTGACGTCCGACTCCCCCCGGCTCAGCAGCCAGACCAGATGCAGTCGGGTCGGGTCCGCGAGCAGCGCGAACACCCCGGCGGCGGCGGCGAGCTCGGCGGCGCCGGGGGTGCGCTGGTGCGCACCGTTCGCGGTCGTGGATCCCTCACGTTCGGCCATGCGCCCATCGTAGGCGCGGGCCTCAGGCGCTCCTCCCGCCGCACGCGAAAGCCCCGCCCCCCGGCACTGCGCGCCGGGGGACGGGGCTCACGGGCGTGCTCAGAGCTTGTGCATGCCCTTGTAGGGGCTCAGGATGCGGAGCCGGGTGGCACCGAAGTCGACGAGCAGGGCACCCGTCGTCTCCTGGCCGATGATCGTCCCCAGACCGTGACGATCGTGGGACACGCGGTCGCCGACGGAGAAATCTTTGATCACGGGGTCGGAAGGGGCCGCGAAGGGGCTGGTGGGCAGGTGGCGCCGGGGCGCGGATCGGTTTGTCATCGTGAGGCCAGTATGCGCCGCCGGGGCCACCGAGGAACAGTCTCGAACTCTCGCCCGGTGGAGGAGGCGGTGACGCGCACCGCCGGAAGGTCGCCGGGAGGACGACTCGCGTTCACCTCGGCTCCACCTCGTGCTCCACGCTCTCGCTGATCATTCTCGCACCGGGCCGCCGGTGTGCGCCGCGGCCGTTCATCCGCGTCGGTCCGCAAGGATCACGCGCGTACACCTCAGGGGGGACATGGTGCGGCTCCGAGGCAGGGGACGGGCCGGCCGCCGGCGCGGCGTGGCTGTCGCGGTGGCCGGAACGCTGCTGGTCGCGGCCTGTGGCGCGGGCGGCTCCGACGCCGACGGCACGCCGTCGGCCGCGCAGGCCGTACCGGACATCGAGTGCGTCGCGTCCGGCAAGGTGCGCGGGTCCGGGTCCTCCGCGCAGCAGAACGCGATGAAGCGGTGGATCCAGGATTACCAGCGGGCGTGCGCGGGGGTGGAGGTCGCCTACAACCCGCTCGGATCGGGGGCGGGCGTGGCCCAGTTCCAGCGCGGGGCCACCGCGTTCGGCGGCACGGACGAGGCGCTGAGCCGCCGGGACGTGGAGGAGAGCAAGGGCGTCTGCGACGGCGGGCGGGCGATCGACCTGCCCATGACCGGCGGCCCGATCGCCATCGGCCACAACGTGCCGGGGGTGAGCGGCCTGGTGCTCGACGCCCCGACCCTCGCCCGTCTCTTCGACGCCCGGATCACCCGCTGGAACCATCCGTCGATCCAACGCCTCAACCCCGGGGCGACCTTGCCCGACCTGCCCGTGGTCCCGGTCCACCGCGCCGACGACTCCGGCACCACCCAGAACCTCACCGCCTATCTCAAGGCCGCGGCCCGGACGTCCTGGCCGTACCCGGCGGGCAAGAAGTGGCAGGCCAGGGGCGGTCAGTCGGGGACGGGTTCGGACGGCGTCGCCGGCACGGTGGCCCAGACGGAGGGCGCCATCGGCTACTTCGAGCTGTCCTTCGCCGTCAAGCGCGGGATCGACACCGTACGCATCGCCACGGGCGCGTCGGAGCCCGTCGCGCCGAGCACCCGGAGCGCCTCGGCGGGCATCGCCGAGGCCGAAGTCGCCGGTGAGGGCGGGGACCTGGCGCTGAACCTGGACTACCGGACGTCCGCCGAAGGCGCGTACCCGATCGTCCTGGTGACGTACGAGATCGTCTGCGACAGGGGCAACGATCCGGAGACGCTGCCCGCTCTGAAGTCCTTCCTCTCCTACACCGCGGGCGAGGACGGGCAGCGGCTGCTGCCCTCGATCCACCACGCTCCCCTGCCCGACTCCGTGGCGGCTCAGGTCCGAGAGGTCGTCAGCACTCTGTCCTGAGCGGGGAAGCGCGCCAGGAGCGCGTAGGTGGCGGACGCGACGACGATGCCGACCGGCAGGGACAGGTCCACACCGCCCAGGGCGCTCGCGACCGGGCCGGTGTAGAGGGTGTCGACGCAGAGGGCGGCCGCGGTCGTGCCGGCCAGGAGGGCGACGGCACCGGCGCCGTGGACGCCGGCGGTGTACCAGAAGCGGCTGCCGGGCGTCTCGTCGGTGAGCGCGGGCCCGTCGTAGCGGTTGCGGCGCAGCAGGATGTCGGTGGCGTAGACGGCCATGCTGGGGCCGAGCAGGACGACGGTCAGCTGGAGGACGCTGCTGACGGTGTCGAGGAAGTCGGAGACGAGCAGGGCGTAGAGGGTGAGGGCGACGGCCACGGCGCCGTCGACCAGGACGCTGAGGGCGCGGCGGATGCGGAGGCCGACGGCCTGGAGAGCCAGGCCCGCGCTGTAGGCGGTCAGGGCGTTGAGGGAGATGGTGCCCACGACCAGGGCGACCGGGAACAGCGGCGTGAACCAGCGGGGCAGGATCCCCTCAAGGGCGGTCTGCGGGTCGCTCATGTCGACCGCGGTCGCGGCGAGCGCGCCGAGGGTGCAGACGGCGACGCTGGGCAGGAAGCCGCCGAGGGCGGTCCACCCGAGGACCGCCTTCGGCGACGCCGTACGGGGCAGATAACGGGAGAAGTCGGCGCTGGTGGTGTACGAGAGCGGTCCGGCGGCGATCAGGGTGACCCCGGCGGCGAGGGTCGCCCAGAGTCCGGCGCCGGTCAGCGGCTCGGCGGGCGTGTACGAGAGGTCGGCGTGCCCGAGGACGCCGAAGGCGACGACGGCGAAGGCGGCGGTCAGGGCCAGGGTGATCGGGAGGTACAGCTTCACGATCACGGCGTGGCCGTAGACGCTGATGGTCAGGGTGAGCGCGGCGATGGCGACGACGACGGCGACCTTGACTCCGGCGCCCGCCGGTATCCCGGCTCTCTCGACGAGGGAGGAGGCGGCGACCGCGGCGGCGGCGAGGTTGAGGGCGAAGTAGCAGACGGAGATGGCCCAGCCGACGACGGCGTTGTTCACGCGGTTGCCGCGGACGCCGTACAGCGCCCGGGTGATCACTTCGCTGGGCGTCCCGGAGGCGGGGCCGGAGACGGCGAGCAGTCCGGTCAGCACCCAGAAGAGGTTGCCGGCCACGATCACCCCGACGGCCTGCCACAGGCTCAGGCCCATCAGCACCAGAGCACCGCCGACCACCAGGCTCAGGTAGTTGACGTTGGCCGCGGCCCAGACCGCGAACAAGTCCCGGGGGCGGCCGTGGCGTTCGCGGTCGGGAATGTGGTCGATGCCGTGCCGCTCGACGCGGACCGCCCGCTCGAAGGGCGACGGCGGTCCGGGAACGCCGAGCCCATGAGAGGCACCGGGTGCCTCCGGCGCGCGGGGGGCGTCGGAAGCGTCGCGGGGGCCCTGGTGCGGGTCGGGAATCGTGGAAGCCATTCGGCCCTCCGGGTGCTCGGCGTACCACCTGCTTGCTTATTGGTCGGACACTCAATAGCATCCGGGGTATGTCGTCAAGCGTTCAGCGCAAGCGAGTTCGGAAGTCGCCGGCCGACCGACGTGCGGAGATCGTCGCCGCGGCCGCCACGGTCGCCCTGACCGAGGGGCTGGAGTCGATCACCCTGCGGAGGATCGGCGAACAGCTCGACGTCCGCCCCGGGCTGATCAGCCACTACTTCCCCGCGGTGGAGGACCTGGTGGCCGAAGCGTTCGGGAGCGCCGCCACCGCCGAACTCGACCGCCTCGTCCCGCCGGACCGCCCGGAGGGAACCCCGACGGACCATCTCGCGCGCTTCTTCGCACACGCGACGGGTGAGGCGTACGACGACATCAGCCGGCTCTGGATCAACGCCCGGCATCTGAGCCGTTACCGGCCCGTCCTGCGCGACCGGGTCGGGGCGCAGGAGGCCGCGTGGCGCGGGCGCCTGGAGGGCCTGATCCGCGAGGGCGTCCAGCGCGGGGAGTTCCGTACGGACGATCCGTACCTGACGACCGTGCAGATCCTGGTCGTCGTCGACGGCCTCGGCGCCCACGCCAACACGGACACCACCGGCCGGCCCGCCGCGGTGACGCGCATGGCCGTCACCACCGCGGAGCGCGAACTGGGCCTGCCCGCCGGGACGCTCGCGCCCCCGTGCGCCCCGGCGGACGGGCCCGCCGATTCCGCCGCCTCCACCGACTGACCTGTTCCGGAAAAGCCCTGCAAGGAGCCGCTGTGCACCCCCGTCTCGTCCTGCTCTCCGCCCGTCTGCTCGACCCGGCCACCGGCACGTTCCTGCCGGAGACCGCCGTGGCCGTGTCCGGCGGCCGGATCTCCGCCCTGGGCGACGACGGCGGGATACGCGCCCTCGCCGGCCCCTCGACGACGGTGATCGACCTCAAGGGGGCCGTGGTCACCCCCGGCCTGGTCGACGGGCACCTCCACCCGGTGTCGGGTGCCGAACTCACACACGGCCTGGACCTGTCGGGTTGCCCGGACCTGGGCGCGGTGCGCGAGGCGCTGGCGCGGGAGGCGCGGACCCTCGCACCCGGTGCGTGGCTGCACGGCTGGGGCCTGGACCCGAACGTCTTCGGGGACCGGCCGGTCGAGTCCGCCCCCTTCGACGCCGTACTCGACGGCGTGCCGGCCCTCCTGCTGCTGTTCGACGCCCACTCCATGCTCGCCAGCCGACGCGCCCTGGAGCTGGCCGGTGTCGACGGGCCGCGCACCTTCGACCAGGCCTCGGCCGAGGTGGTCTGCGATGCCGGCGGCCGGCCCACCGGGCTCCTGCTGGAGGACGCGGCGTGCGAACTGGTGGAACGGGTCGCGCCGCGGCCGACCCGTGAGGAGCGCCGCGACCGGCTGGCGGCCGCGCTGCGCGGCATGGCCGCCACGGGGCTCACCGGCGGGCACGTCATGGACGCCAACGGGGACAGCCCCGCGCTCTACGCCGACCTCGACGCGGCCGGCGAGCTGCCGCTGAGGCTGCGGGTGGCGCCCTGGTGCCAGCCGGGCACCGACGCCGACGGGCTGCGCGGGCTCATCGAACAGCAGGGCACGGGCGGTGACCTGTGGCGTACGGAGGGCGTGAAGCTCTTCATGGACGGCACCGTCGACAACGGCACCGCCTGGCTCGAACGCCCCGACTGCCACGGCGAGTCCACGCACGCCTTCTGGCCGGACCCGGCGGAGTACACCCACATCGTCGGGGAACTCCACCGGGCCGCCGTGCCCACCGCCACCCACGCCATCGGTGACGCCGCCGTACGCCACGTCCTCGACTCCGTCGAGAAGGCCCTGGCCGGCGGAGGCGGGAGCACCGCCGCCCGCCCGGTCAGGCACCGGGTGGAGCACATCGAGACCGTGCCCGACGACACCCTGCGCCGTTTCGCGGCTCTCGACGTCGTCGCCTCCATGCAGCCCACCCACTGCTGCGACTTCACGCGCGCGGACCACACCGACAACTGGTCGCGGCGCCTGGGCGAGGAGCGCGCCTCCCGCGCGTGGCGCTGCCGCGACCTGTGGGACTCCGGCGCCACCGTCGTCCTCGGCTCGGACTGGCCCATCGCCCCCTACCCGCCGCTGGGCGTCATGGCGGGGGCCCGGCACCGCAGGCCGAGCCGCGACCTGACCCTTCCGCCGCACGGCCCCGAGCAGGCGCTCACCGCCCTGGAGGCCCTCCAGGGCATGACGGTGAACGCCGCCCGTGCCGCGGGCGAGGAACACGAGGCGGGCCGCATCGCCGTCGGCCACCGCGCCGACCTCACGGTCTTCGCGGACAGCCCCCTCACCACGCAGGCCACCGACCTGCCGGACCTCCCGGTCCTTCTCACGCTCGTCGACGGCCGGCCGACGCACCGCGCCGCCCATCTGTGACCGTGAACGCAGGAGGGGTGGGCCGGCCGTAGGACGTGGCACCGGACGCTCAAGCCCGGAGCCGGATCTTCTCCTTTCGACCCATGGCCGGTGTCCCCGTAATGGGCGATCCTGAGGGCCGCATGAGAGGAAGCCAGCCTTCCTCTTGTGCCGGTCCGGAACGGGGGACCGGACCGGCACGGTGAAGCGACGGGGCCCGAGGGGGGTGGTCGTTGCCGGGGCACGGAGCCGGGGAGGCGGCCGACCGGCGCTGATGATGAGGTGCGACGAGCCGGCCGCGGCCGCCGGAGTCCGGTTCAGCCCGCCCAGGCCCGCGCGAGGGCGACGCGGTTGGGGCTGCCCGACTTGCGGCGGGCCGCGGCGAGGTGCTTCTTCACCGTCCCCACGTCCACCACCATGCGCTGAGCGATCTGATCGTCGGTCAGGCCCTCGCTGAGCAGGGCGACCGCCTCCGTCTCGCGCGGGGTGAGCCGCGGCGCCCAGGGCGGCCTGGCGTCGAGCAGCCCGGCCGCGATCCGCAGGACCGCCGGGCCGAGCGACCCGAGCAGGGTCGTCTCCCGGACGCCGAAGGCCCTCTCCTCCCCGTCGAAGAGCGCCACGCCGAAGAGCAGACCGGCGTCGGGCGAGGACCACGACTTGGCCATGACCGCGCCGATACCGGCCGGGGTCAGGAAGTCGTCGACGTACGAACGCCGCTCCCCCTCGATCAGATGCTCCACGTCGAGCAGCGTCAGGGGCCGCGCGGACGCGCGGACCGTCCCCCGGGAGGCGGCGAGGGCGATGGGGTCGAGCCGGTGGAAGCATTCCCGGTACGCGTCCATGGTCGGCACCGCGAGCCCCGAGGCCTGCGCCGTCGCGTCCCGGAAGAGACGGGGGCGGGTGTCGCCGGTGAGCACGGCGGCGTGCCGGAGGTCCAGGCGCCCGGCCAGCGACTCGGTGAGCAGGCCGCCGAGTTCCGGCAGCGTACGCGCGGAGTGGCAGTCGGCGACGACGGCGAGCAGCCGGTCGACGTCTGCCACGGGGAGTAGGTCCACGCTGTCCTCCCGGCCCGATCCGGTCCTGGCCCGCCATCGTACGACCGCCCTCAAGGGCTTGCCATCCGCTGTATGTTTACGTAAACATACAGGGGATGGCAGCAGGGCCGCCCGCGCCGACGCGCCCACCGACGCGCCTCCCCTCCAGCACAGGAGCAGCAGCACATGCCCGTTCTTCAGATCGACGACGGCGGATTCCGGCTCGACGGCGAACCCTTCCGGCTCCTCTCCGGCGGCCTGCACTACTTCCGGGTCCACCCCGCCCAGTGGGCCGACCGCCTGCGCAAGGCCCGCCTCATGGGCCTCAACACGGTCGAGACGTACGTCCCCTGGAACCTGCACCAGCCGCGGCCGGACCGGTTCCACCTGGACGGCGCGCTCGATCTGCCCGCCTTCCTCGACCTGGCCTCCGCCGAGGGGCTCCACGTCCTGCTCCGCCCCGGCCCCTACATCTGCGCCGAATGGGAAGGCGGGGGTCTGCCTTCGTGGCTGCTTGCCGAGCCCGGTATCCGGTTGCGCTCCCGCGATCCCCGCTTCCTCTCCGCGGTCGACGACTACTTCGAGCGGCTCCTCACCCCGCTCGCGCCCTACCTCGCCACGCGCGGCGGGCCGGTGCTGGCCGTGCAGGTGGAGAACGAGTACGGGGCGTACGGCGACGACACCGCCTATCTGGAGCATCTCGCCACCTCGCTCCGCCGTAACGGTGTGGACGTCCCCCTCTTCACCTGCGACCAGCCCGCCGATCTGGAGCGGGGCGCCCTGCCGGGGGTGCTCGCGACGGCGAACTTCGGGAGCCGCTCCGCCGAGAACCTCGCCGCCCTGCGCGCCCACCGGCCGGCCGGGCCCCTGCTGTCCTCGGAGTTCTGGATCGGCTGGTTCGACCGCTGGGGCGGTCACCACGTCGTCCGCGATCCCGACCTGGCGGCCCGCGAGCTCGACGCACTCCTGGCCACGGGCGCGTCGGTCAACTTCTACATGTTCCACGGCGGCACCAACTTCGGTTTCACCAACGGCGCCAACGACAAACACACCTACCGGCCGACCGTCACCTCGTACGACTACGACGCGCCCCTCGACGAGGCCGGGGACCCGACCGAGAAGTTCACCGCCTTTCGCGAGGTGATCGCGAAGTACGCCCCGGTCCCGGCGGAGCCCGTGCCGGCGCGGGCCGAGAAAATCGCCCTGGGCGTCGTGGAGCTGACCGAGAGCGCCGGTCTGCCGGCCTGCGCTCCGGCGCTCGGCGACGCCGTGCCCTCCCGCCATCCGCTGACGATGGAGGAGCTCGGGCAGGACTTCGGATTCGTTATGTACGAGACGGCCCTGCCGGCCGCCGGACCCGCCCTGCTCGAAGTGGAGCAGGTGCGTGACCGGGCCCTGGTCCTCCTCGACGGGCGGCCCGTCGGAGTCCTGGAGCGGGAGAACCACGAGCACGCCATCGCCTTCACAGTGCCTCGCGCCGGCTCCGTTCTCGGCCTGCTCGTGGAGAACCAGGGACGCGTCAATTACGGGCCGGGCATCCATGACCGCAAGGGACTGCCCGGCACCGTGACGCTGGACGGCGCGGAACTCGTCGGCTGGACCAACCGGCCGCTGCCGCTGACCTCCCTCGACGGTCTGGACTTCGCCCCGACCACCGCCACGCCGGTCGGTCCGACTTTCCACCGCGGCACCTTCGAACTCGGCGCCGCGTCCTCCCGGCCCCTCGCCGACACCTTCCTCCACCTCGGCGGATGGACCAAGGGCAACGCATGGATCAACGGCTTCCCACTCGGCCGGTACTGGTCCCGAGGACCCCAGCGGTCCCTCTACGTCCCGGGACCCGTGCTGCGCCCCGGCAGCAACGAAATCGTCCTGCTGGAACTCCACGCCGCCCACCGGGCCCGTACGGTCGACTTCAGGGACACGCACGACCTCGGCCCCACCGAGGAGTAGCCGGTCAGGGCTTCGCCGCGGCGGCGACGGGGAGGGTCCAGGACTGGTTGGCGCCCGTCGTGGGCTGGTAGACGCCGACGGGAGCGCCGTCGCTCGTCGAGGCACCCGTCACGTCGAGGAGTCCGCCGGTGGCGGTGTTGATCAGTGTGGTGCGGCCGTTGCCGGTGGTCGAGCGCATCCACTGCTGCCCGGTCGACGATCCGGGCGTCGACAGGGTCAGGGCTCCCCCGGCGACGGAGAGGGCTCTGCCGGTCCTCACATGGGTGACGCGGTAGGTGGCGGTGTTGTCCCAGTCGGACGAGGAGAGCTTGGTGAACGTCCACCGCTGGGCGGGGTCGGCCGGATCGGAGACGCGCTGCACGGGCACGCTCGCGCCGTTGACGGTCGTGACGGTGAGCGCCATGCCGCTGTGGTCGTTGACGAGTTGGCGGGGCGCGCCGACCGGCGCCGTGGCGGCTGCCCTGTTCACGCCGGAGGCGCCGGGCAGGACGAAGGTCGTGACGGATCCGGGCCCGACGGTGACCTTGAGGGTCTTGCCCGTGGCCGTCACGTCGCCCTCGCGCTGGAGGTTCCTGGTGGCGTCGGTGGTGTAGCGCTGGACGGAGGCGTCGCTGACGCTCTGGAAGCCGTTCAGATCGAGAGTGATCTCCCGGTTCACGGCGGTGGGGTTGGTGTGGACGACGACGGTTCCCTGCCCGCCGGGACGCAGGGCGGCCAGGGTGTGCGGGTCGTCGGTGTTGATGACGCGGGCGCCGGGGCGGACGAAACGGCTGTACTGCGCCATCGCCCAGTACTTCTTGTTCTTGCGGATCGGTTCGGTCGCCGCGTCGGCCGGGGTGAAGTCGGTCTGGATCAGGCCCCAGTTGGAGTTCTCGCGGTCCGGGGTCATGTTCTCGTAGTCCTCGACGGCCTGCCACAGCACCCAGGCCCGGGGCTCCAGCTCCTTGATGTCGTCGTTGATACGACGGGCCAGGTCGAGGGCGGGGCTCATGTCGGTGAAGGACTGCGGGACGCTGCCGCCGAGGTCCACCTCGGACATCCACAGCGGGGTGGCCTCGCCCTTGGCGATGTCCCGCACACCGGTGCGGCCGTTGGTGCCGTACGTGTGGGTGTTGAGGCGACCGACGGCGTCGCGCACGGCGGGGGCGTACGACTCCCAGTTGGTACGGAACAGGCCGGAGTTCGTCTCGTCCATGGCCGCGATCGGGGTGGCGACCCCGTCGGCGTCGAGCGTGGCGCGGAGCGTGGAGATCATGCGGGCCTGCGAGGCGGGGTCCCAGTGCGAGCCCTCCTGACGGCCGCCGGCGCGCCAGTATCCGGTATTGGGCTCGTTGACCGGGGAGAGGGAGCCGAACCGCACGCCGGTGGAGTCCTGTGCGCGCCGGAGGGCGCCGGAGAGATAGGCGGCGAACCGTTCGTACTGGTCGGAGCGGAGGTTGTCCTTGTTCGGGTCCGTGGCCCCCGAGACGAGCCCGCTGTTGGTCATGTAGTACGGAGCGGAGTTGGAGAACGCCTCGAAGGTCCGGGCGCCGCGCGCCTTGGCCGCGGTGAGCCACCATCGCTGGTTGGCGTCGGCGTTCGGGTTCCAGTGGTCGGCCCTGGCGGGATCCCACCAGTCGGGCGACTCCGGTCCCGGCCGGTTCCAGTAGCCGGGCACCGCCGCTCCCGCGCGCATGTAGGGCGCGGTCTCCGGGCTGTCGCCGCCGCCGATGTTGTACCGGGCGATGGTGAAGCCGAGGCCGTTCGCGCCGTACAGGTCGTCCGCCAGCCGGTTCCGCTGGGCGTCGGGCCAGCCGCCGGTGACGTTGGCGAACCACGCGAGGGCGGTGCCCCAGCCCTGGAACGGCGGCTGCTGGTAGCTGGGATCGAGGCGGACCGTCAGCGTTCCGGCCGCCGCCTCGGCCGCCGTCGCCCGGGGCCCGGTGTGGCCGGTGGCTCCGGTGGCTCCGGTGGTGGCGAGGACGGCCACGGCGCAGGCGGCGGTGAGGGCCGCGACCGGGCGGCGGGACGGCGGCCCGATGCGACGGCGGGCGCGGGGCCGACGGCGGGGCACTGATCGCGTACGGGTGGCAGACACGTGCGACTCCCTGGGGGTGGGGCGGTGTGTGCGGGGCGAGCTGCGTGTGCGTGTGCGCGCGGGGCGTGGTCGGCCGTCCTGTCGGGCCGGCAAGGCCCATCGACGAATGTTTGCGTAAACACCAGCGCTGTGGGGAGAGTCTGGGAGCGCCCTCCATGCCTGTCAAGGCTCCCGACAGGAACGGGGACCGGTTTGACCGGGAGATGTGTTTGCGTCAACATGCGGCTGCGGCGCCATGTGTCCGCGCAGCGCCCTTTCCAGGGCTTCCAGGGGTTCGGGGCGGGCGGAGGGGCGGGCCGATGGCGACCGAGAAGAGGACGAGGACGCCACGCGCGCGGCCCGCGAGGCAGTGGCCGTCCATGGCGGACGTCGCAGCGCTGGCCGGTGTGTCGTCGCAGACCGTCTCCCGGGTCTCCAACAACCGGGAGAACGTCGACTCGACGACCCGCGAGAAGGTCCTCGCGGCGATGCGGACGCTCGGCTACCGCCCCAACACGGCGGCGCGCGCCCTGGTCACCGGCAGGTTCGGGGCGCTGGGCGTCATCAGCTTCGACCTGAGCGCCCACGGGAACGCGAGGACGCTCGGCGCCATCGCCGACGCCGCGCGGGAGGCGGACTTCTCCGTGAACTTCATGGGCGTACGGGCTCAGACGGAGGCGGCCGTGCGGCGGGCGTTCCAGCATCTGATGCTCCAGTCCGTCGACGGCATCGTGCTGGTCGAGTCGCAGATACTGGACACGCCGTCCCTGCGCCTGCCGCCCGCCATGCCGGTCGTCGTCGCCGACGGCGACGCCGGACACCGCCATCCCCACGTCGACTTCGACCAGGCCCTCGGCGCGCACAGCGCGGTCACCCATCTTCTGGGCCTCGGCCACCGCACGGTCTGGCATGTGGCGGGCCCCCGGGACTCCTTCGCCGCCCGGCGGCGCGCGGAGTCCTGGCGGGCCACGCTCGCGGCGGCCGGGGCCCCGGTCCCGCCTGTCCTGTACGGGGAGTGGACGGCGGCGTCCGGGTACCTGGCCGGCCGGGAACTGGCCGGGCGCCCCGACGTGACGGCCGTCTTCGCCGCCAACGACCAGATGGCGCTCGGGCTGATGCGCGCCCTGCACGAGGCCGGCCGCGACGTGCCGGGGGACGTCAGCGTCATCGGCTTCGACGACACCGCGGAGGCGGCCTTCTTCCCACCACCCCTGACGACGGTGCGCCAGGACTTCGACCTGGTGGGCCGCCACTGCGTCGCCCTCCTGCTCGCCCAGATCGAGGGCCGAACGGAAGGCCCGCGCCGCATGGCGGTGGACCCGTCCCTCGTCGTCCGCGCCAGCACGGCCCCGCCGCCCCCGGGACGCGGCGGGACTTGACCGGGGGCCAGGCCCGGCGGCGAACGTCGGCGGCGGCTCAGCCTCCCGGCGCTTCACACGGCTCGGCCCGGGGACGCTCGCCGGCCGGACCGGCCGCCGAGCCCGTCGCGCCGACCGCCGCCCGCCGGTTCAGGCGAGCACGTCGGGCTCTTTGCCTTCGGCTGACGACCAGTCAGGTGCGGCCCGCAGGGCCGGCCGCGTCGGCCGGTGCACGCCAGCCCGACGGGCTCGCCCAGGTCTTCCCCGACCGCGACAGCCGGTGCACGCCGGCCCCGCCGGGCTCCTTCCCGCCGCCGGCGGCCGGTCAGGTGCGTTCCCGAACACCGCCCATGCCTGGCCGCGCCAGTCGCGTTTCTCCGGCCGCGCCCGTCGGTGCAGGCCAGGTCGTCGAGTTCGTCCCCGCCGACCGACAACAGTCAGGTGCAGCCCGCACCGGCCGAGTCGGCCGGTTCACGCGGCCCGGTCGCCGGGCCCGTCGCGCCCAGCCCCGCCGAGCGGGGCCTCCTTCACGCCGGGCTCGGGGCGGTGCTGGCTCGGATCACGAGGCGGGTCGGGACCAGCGTCGTGCCCCGGTCCAGTGTTTCGCCGCTCAACTCCCGTAGGACCGCGTCGACGCACAACTCCCCCACCCTGGCGAAGTCCTGGTGGACCGTGGTCAGCGGGGGGATGAACGAGCCCGCCTCCGCCACATCGTCGAAACCGACCACGCTGACCTCCTCCGGCACGCGCCTGCCGCGCTCGTGCAGCGCGCGGAGCACCCCGAGGGCCATCTGGTCGTTCGCCACGAACACCGCAGTGCAGCCGGCCTCCTCCGCCAGCCGGAGGCCCGCCTCGTAGCCGGATTCCGAGGTCCAGTCACCGCGCAGGAGCGGCGGCACCTCACACCCCTCCGCGCGCAGCGTCGCCTCCCACGCGGCCTCGCGGCGGCCCGCCGCGAAGGACTCCTCCGGTCCGGCGACGTGCCAGACCGTGCGGTGACCGAGCTCCAGGAGGTGCCGTACCGCCGTCCGCGCGCCCTGGCCCTGGTCGGTGTCCACCACGTGGAAGCGGTCGCCGGCGTCGGAGTCCACGACGACCACGGTCACATGGGGCGGCAGGGTCAGCGACCTCGTGTCGAGGAGATGCACCTCCATGATGAGGACGACCGCGTCCACCGCGAGCTCGTCGAGGCGCGTGAAGGCGCCCTTGACGTTGTCCTGCGTCGGGGCGTCGAGCGGGATCAGCGTGACCGCGTACCCCGCGCGGGACGCGCAGCTCGCGATGGCCTCCAGCGTCCGCACGTTGCCGGTGCTGGAGAGGCTCATCGTGATGACGCCGATGGTCCTGAAGTCGCCGCGTTTGAGGGCGCGGGCGGCGCTGTTGGGCCGGTAGCCGAGCTGCCGCATGGCGTCGAGCACCTTCTGCCGCGTCTTCTCGACCACCGCCGGGTCTCCGTTGGAGACGCGGGAGACCGTCTGCGACGAGACGCCCGCCACCCGTGCGACGTCCGCCATCGAGACGCGCCGCCGCCGCCCCTTCTCGGCCGCCCGGCCCCCGCCCCCGTCGCCCGTCCCCGTACGTGCGGGCGCATCCTTCTCCGCCACCGGAATCCCTTCCATTCACCACTGCTTCGTGCTTGACGCCCCCCAGTGGGAGTGTCACCATCACGCTACCGATGATTACGTAAACATTTCTCATCGGGGCAGCTCCCGATCCGGCTCTCTCCGGCCCCGAGGGCCTTCTCCCTCCCCGCCCGGACCGGTCGGTCACCGACACGAGGACCCACCATGACGCTCCTGCCGACGTCCGCGAAGGCGGTATCACCACCCCGTCGACGCGCGCGGTTCCGCCCCGGTGCGCAAGCGCTCGCCGGGTGGGGCTTCGCCGGCCCGTTCGTCGCGGTCTTCGGGCTCGTCTTCCTCGCTCCGATCGGATACGCGCTCTACCTCAGCCTCTTCCGCGACCGCCTCGTCGGCGGGACCTCCTTCGTGGGCCTGGACAACTACCGCCAGGCGCTGACCGATCCGGAGTTCTGGGAGGGCCTGGCCAGGGTCGGTCTCTTCCTCGCGGTGCAGGTGCCGGTCATGCTGGGCATCGCCCTGCTGGTCGCGCTCGCGATCGACAGCGGCCGGCTGTACGGCACGGGCTTCTTCCGTATCGCGGTCTTCCTGCCGTACGCCGTGCCCGCCGTGGTCGCCGGCCTCATGTGGGGGTTCATCTACGGCACCCGGTTCGGCCTGGTCGGCAACGTCAACGACGCGTTCGGTGTCTCGCTGCCCGACCCGCTCTCCCCCGCGCTCGTCCTTGCCTCCATCGGCAACATCGTGACCTGGGAGTTCGTCGGCTACAACGTGCTGATCCTCTACTCGGCGCTCAAGGTCGTCCCTCGCTCGCTCTACGAGGCGGCCGCGATCGACGGCGCCGGGGAGTGGCGGATCGTGGCCTCGGTCAAGCTGCCGGCCATCCGCGGCGCCCTGGTCATCGCGACGATCTTCTCGATCATCGGCAGCTTCCAGCTTTTCAACGAACCGAGCATCCTGCAGAAGCTCGCCCCGAACGCGATCACCAGCGACTTCACCCCCAACCTGTACACCTACTCGCTGTCCTTCTCCGGCCAGCAGCACAACTACGCGGCGACCGTGGCGATCGTGATGGGTGTCATCACCGCGGTCATCGCCTACACCGTCCAGCTGCGCGGCATGCGGAAGGGCTGAGCCATGACCACCCCCGACCTCGACGACACCCGGGCGAACGCCGCGGCGGACCCCGATCACGGTCCCGATCCCGGTCCCGTTCCGACCGCCACGGCCCGCACCAGCCGTACCCCCTCCCGTACGTCCTCCCGTACCGCCGGCCGACCGGTCACCCGGCGACGGCGCCCCCACACCCCGCTCGACCCCCGTCGCAGCGTTCCGCTGACGCTCCTGACCGGTCTTGTCCTCGTCTACACCCTGCTCCCCCTCGTCTGGCTGGTCATCAACTCCACGAAGGACCAGGACGGCCTGCTCAACTCCTTCGGCCTGTGGTTCGCCGAGGACTTCGACCTCTGGAGCAACCTCTCCCGCACGCTGACGTACGACGACGGCGTGTTCGTACGCTGGCTGCTCAACACCGTGCTGTACGTCGCCGCGGGCGCCGGAGGCGCCACCGTCCTCGCCGTCCTCGGCGGCTACGCGCTCGCCACGTACGACTTCCCCGGGCGCCGCGCCGTGTTCGCCGTCGTCATCGGAGCGGTGGCCGTACCGGGCACGGCCCTGGCGGTCCCGACCTTCCTGATGTTCAGCAACATGGGGCTCACCAACACGCCGTGGGCCGTCATCATCCCCTCCCTCATCTCCCCCTTCGGCCTGTACCTGATGTGGGTGTTCACCCGCGAGGCCGTGCCGGCCGAACTGCTCGAAGCGGCCCGCATCGACGGGTCCGGCGAACTGCGCACCTTCGTCCGGATCGCGCTGCCCCTGCTGATGCCGGGCACCGTGACCGTGCTGCTCTTCTCGATGGTCGCGACCTGGAACAACTACTTCCTGCCGCTGATCATGATCAAGGACCCGGACTGGTACCCGCTCACGCTCGGGCTCAACGCCTGGAACGCCCAGGCGCAGACAGCGGGCGGCGAGGCCGTCTTCGACCTCATCATCATGGGCTCGCTGCTCACGATCGTGCCGATCGTCGCGGTCTTCCTGCTGCTCCAGCGGTACTGGCAGTCCGGCCTGGCCGCAGGCAGCGTCAAGGAGTAGCCGCGCGCTCCCCGTCGCCCCGCATCCGCATCCGCCCGCCCGCCCGCCCGCCCGCACACCGAACCAGGAGCACCACCCCATGAGAACGAACAGCACCCGCCGGCTTCTCGGTGCCGTCGCCACGGCCTGTGCGATGGTCCTCGGCGCGACCGCCTGCGGCTCGTCCGGCCCGGCCGACGACGCCGGCGGCGGCGGCGGTCCGAAGGACGTGAAGTCCGCTCTGGAGAAGGGCGGCAAGGTGACGGTGTGGGCCTGGGAACCCACGCTGAAGAAGGCGGCCGCCGACTTCGAGAAGAAGTACCCCCAGGTCGACATCGAGCTGGTCAACGCCGGCACCGGCGACAAGCAGTACACGGCGCTGCAGAACGCCATCGCCGCCGGCTCGGGCGCCCCCGACGTGGCGCAGGTGGAGTACTACGCCCTGGGTCAGTTCGCCATCGCCAAGTCGGTGGAGGACCTCTCGGGTTACGGCGCGGCCGCGTTCGACAAGACGTTCAGCCCCGGCCCGTGGGACGCGGTGACGTACGACCGGTCCGTCTACGCCCTGCCCATGGACTCGGGCCCCATGGCCCTCTTCTACAACAAGAAGGTCTTCGACAAGCACGGCATCGCGGTCCCCGCCACCTGGGACGCGTACGTGGAGGCGGCACGCGCCCTGCACAAGGCCGACCCGAAGGTCTTCATCACCAACGACACGGGCGACGCGGGATCCACCACCAGTCTCATCTGGCAGGCCGGGGGCCGCCCCTACAAGACGTCCGGTACCGATGTGTCCATCGACTTCGGGGACGCCGGCACCAAGACGTACACCGGCACATGGCAGAAGCTGCTCGACGAGGACCTGGTCGCGCCGATCACCTCCTGGAGCGACGAGTGGTACAAGGGGCTGGCCGACGGCAGTATCGCCACGCTGGCGATCGGCGCGTGGATGCCCGCCAACTTCACCTCGGGCGTCGCCTCTGCCTCCGGTGACTGGCGGGTGGCGCCGCTTCCGCAGTGGAGCGCGGGCGCCCGTACGAGCGCCGAGAACGGCGGCAGCTCCCTCGCCGTGCCGAGGGCCGCCGAGAACAAGGAACTGGCCTACGCCTTCATCGAGTACGCCACGACCGGCGCAGGTGCCTCGGCCCGCGTCGCCGAGGGCGCCTTCCCGGCCACCACGGCGGACCTGGAGTCGAAGAAGTTCCTCGAGACCGCGTTCCCCTACTTCGGCGGCCAGCAGGCCAACAAGATCTTCGCCGAGTCGGCCGCCACGGTCGGCACCGGCTGGTCGTACCTGCCGTACCAGGTGTACGCGAACTCCGTCTTCAACGACACCGTGGGCAAGGCGTACGTCTCCTCGACCCCGCTCTCCAAGGGCCTGGAGGACTGGCAGCGGGCCAGCGTCACGTACGGCACCGACCAGGGCTTCGACGTCAACAAGTAGCGGGATCGCCGTTGTCGCCGCGCGGCGGCGGCGCCCCGGCTCAGCGTGCGCCGAAGACCTGGGTCCAGTACGGGCCGCCGCTGTCGTGGAGGCCGATCCCGATCTCCTCGAAGGAGCAGTTCAGGATGTTCGCCCGGTGCCCGGGGCTGTTCATCCAGGACTCCATCACCTGCGCGGGGGTGCGCTGCCCCTTCGCGATGTTCTCGCCGTACGTCGTCCACCGGTATCCGGCGGCCGTCACGCGCTCGCCCGGGCCGTCGCCGTCCGGGTTGGTGTGGTCGAAGAAGTCCCGTGCCGCCATGTCCTCGGAGTGCCTCCGAGCGGCCTCGTCGAGGAGGGGGTTCGCGGTCAGCGGGCCGCAACCGGCCTGCGCACGCTCCGAGTTGGCCAGGTCGATCACCTGCTGAGCGGTGGGGTCCGCAGCGGACTCCGCCGTCGTGTCCGCGGACTTCGGCCGGGGCGCGGGCGACGCGGTGCGCGTGGCGGGGGCCTTCGGCGGCGAGGGCTTCGCGGAACGGCCGGCGGTGGCGGACGGGCTCTTGACGGGGCTCGGCGGCGTCGACGGCGAAGGAGTGGCCGAGGGTGAGGCCGTGGTCGGCTCGGGGCGGGTCGGCTCCGGACGGGCCGGCAGGGATGTGCCGGGGGCGGCCGCGCGTATCGTGTCGGCGGGCTCCGTGTCCCGCTCGGGGCCGGTGATCAGGGCGAAGGACCCGCCGGTGACCGCCACCACCGCGATGCCCGCGGCCACGACGGCCCGGCGGCGGGCGCGCCGTTGGTGGCGGCGGGCGCTCCGGGTGCCCGGCCCGGCGGCGCGACCGGCGCCCCGGGCGGCGTACGGCGCGCGGGGACCCGCCGGCCCGCCCCGCTCGTGGGCGCCACCGCTCTCGTATCCCGGCGCGGGCGCGAACTCGTCAGTTCCGCCACCCTCGTACCCGGGCGTCGGGGAAGGGGCGGACGCGGCCGCCGGCGCGAAGCCGGCGCGCTCGCGGACGCTCGCGAGCAGCAGCGCCGCCGGGGGTACGAGCAGCAGTCCGGCGAGCAGCCCCTCCGCCGGGACGAGGCCGCTCCACAGGCCCGCGCAGTGCGCGCAGTCGCGTGCGTGCCGGGCTATGCGCTTGCGCCACAGCGCGGAGGGGCGGCCGTCCCATGTGTCGAGCCCCGAGTGGAGGGTGGGGCACAGCGGATTCTCGGACAGGGCCCGTACGACCACGCGGGCGGCCTCCAGCTGCTCCTTCATCCGCCGCACGCGCACCGCCGTGTGCTCCGGGGACAGTCCGAGGGCGGCCGCCACCTCGTGCCGGGTCAGCTCTCCGGCGCACTCCAGCCACCACAGGGACAGCAGGGCGCTGTCGTCCGGCTCCATCCAGCGGGTCGCCTCGGCGGTCTCGCGCCGCTGGCCGGACAGGTTCAGCCGGACCAGCGTCAGGTCCACGAAGTCGGCTTCCGCGTGGGCGAGTTCGCCCGCGTCGTCGAGGCCATGGGTACGCAGACCCGACTGCTGTGTGTGGTGGTGGCTGCGGACGCGGTTCATGGCGATGGCCACCAGCCAGGACCGGAAGCTCTCCGGCGAGCGCAGGCCGCCGAGCCCGTCGAGCGCGCGCAGCATCGTCTCCTGCACGACGTCGTCGACGTCGTGGTGACCGTTCAGCGCCCGGCCCACGATGTTGTAGACCAGGGGCAGATAGGCGGCGACGAGCTGATCCTGCGCCCACCGGGCTCCGCCCTGCGCCGCCCTGACCAGGTCCGTGCCGTTCTGTGTGCTCACGCCTTGATTCACCCTGCCTGTCCCGCCTGTTGTCGATGCCCAGCACTTGGGAGACCGCGGTGCGCCCCCTCGATAACAGAAAACGGCGAAGTTTCCGCGAGGAATCTTCGACCGAGCCAGACCGCGCCGCCGTGCGGCCGGGCCGGCAGACTGCTCCGGACCGGGCCGCGGGGGCGCGCGGGACGCGGGGGACGAGGGGACCGGGATGACAGGGTACGGCCGACGTACATGGCGCACCGGCACGGGGGCGTGCTCGCCGGAGCTCTCCTGGCGGGCGTCGCGGCCTGTGGCAGGCCGCCCGCCTGACCGGTCGCTTCGCCGTCGCGGCCGTCACCGGCGCCCTGACGAAGCGTGGCTGGACGAGGGAGAACACCGTCGGAGGGGTGGTGCTCCGCAAGGAGGACGCGCGGGTGGCCGTCTCGGACACCGTCCGGTCCTCCTCCTTCGGGCAGGGCGGCGGTCTGCCGCCGCCGGCGCGGGCCGAGCCCTCGGTCGCCGACGACCCGGCCTACCAGGCCGTCGTCCGCCGCATCGGCGAGGGTGCCTACCACGCCGCCTTCTACGGCAAGGACCCGGAGAACCGGCTGCCCGGCCTCACGCTGTTCGCGATCGGAGCCCACGCCCGGCCCGACGGCACGTCGCGGGAGCGGCTGTGCGCCCTGACGGAGTCCGCGGAGGACGCCCGGGGCGTCGCGGACGCGCTGCGGACCAAGACGGCCGACGGCGAGAGGTTCGCCGGGGCCACGGTCGAGGTGGGCGGCGGCGAGACCCCCGTGGTGACCATGGAGTGGGCCAACAGCACCGCGTCCGGGCTGCGGCCGGGCGCCCAGAGCCAGACGGGCGAGCTGCCCCGGCTTCTCCTGCCGCCGCGCTGAGAAGTCCTCGTCGGAAGGGCCCTCACACGGCGGTGTCAGGGATCCAGGAGCCGTGGATCATGGCGGGGACGCTCACACTTCGGGCGCGTCAACGCCGAGCGACCGATCAGCCCGCGACCGGGACGCTTCTCCACGAGAGCCGGAAAAAATCTCGTACGGCCATGTCGAGAACCCGTGGCCAGCTCCGTCCCAGGGGTGAACGTGACCAGAATGGTCGCACCAGGACCGAGGAGAGACACGATGGCCAAGTACCTGCTGCTCAAGCACTACCGCGGCGCTCCGGCTCCGGTCAACGACGTGCCCATGGACCAGTGGACACCGGAGGAGATCTCGGCGCACATGCGGTACATGCGCGACTTCGCGGCCCGGCTGGAGGAGACCGGCGAGTTCGTCGACGGACAGGCGCTCGCCCCCGAGGGGGCCTGGGTCCGGTACGACGGTGAGGGGCGCCCGCCGGTCACCGACGGCCCGTTCGCCGAGACCAAGGACCTCATCGCCGGCTGGATGGTGATCGACGTCGACAGCTACGACCGCGCCGTCGAGCTGGCCGGGGAGCTGTCGGCGGCCCCCGGAGCGGGCGGGAAGCCCATCCACGAGTGGCTGGAGCTGCGCCCGTTCTACGGCGAGTCGCCCACCATCACGGAGTGACCGCACCGATGAACGAGGCGCTGCTCCGGAGTCTCACGCCGAGCGTGCTCGCCGTCCTCGTCCGCCGCGGAGCCGACTTCGCGGCGGCCGAGGACGCCGTCCAGGAGGCGCTGGTCGAGGCGGTCCGCGTCTGGTCGGCCGAGGCTCCCCGGGACCCGAAGGGCTGGCTGGTCACGGTGGCCTGGCGCAAGTTCCTCGACGCGACCCGGGCGGACACCGCCCGCCGCCGCCGTGAGGACCTCGTCGCCGAGGAGCCGGCGCCCGGTCCGGCGCCCGCGGTGGACGACACGCTCCAGCTCTACTTCCTGTGCGCCCACCCGTCGCTGACGCCGTCGTCGGCGGTCGCGCTGACGCTCCGCGCCGTGGGCGGGCTCACCACCCGCCAGATCGCCCAGGCCTACCTGGTGCCCGAGGCGACCATGGCGCAGCGCATCAGCCGGGCCAAGCGGACCGTCTCCGGCGTGCGGTTCGACCAGCCCGGCGATGTCGCCACCGTGCTGCGCGTCCTCTACCTCGTCTTCAACGAGGGCTACTCCGGCGATGTCGACCTCGCCGCCGAGGCCATCCGGCTCACCCGGCGGCTCGCGGCCGCGATCGACCACCCGGAGGTGGCGGGGCTCCTCGCCCTCATGCTGCTCCACCACGCCCGGCGCGCCTCCCGTACCGCTCCCGACGGCGGCCTGGTGCCGCTCGCCGAGCAGGACCGCGGCCGGTGGGACACCGCGTCGATCGCGGAGGGCGTCGCGATCCTGCAGGCGGCCCTCGCCCGCGACCGGCTGGGCGAGTTCCAGGCCCAGGCCGCCATCGCGGCGCTCCACGCCGACGCGCCCACCGTCGAGGAGACCGACTGGGTGCAGATCGTCGAGTGGTACGACGAGCTCGTGCGCCTGACCGACAGCCCGGTCGCCCGGCTCAACCGCGCGGTGGCCGTCGGCGAGGCCGACGGACCGCGCGCCGGCCTTGCGGCGCTCGCGGCGCTGGACGACTCCTCCCGGAACTCCCCGGGCAGGGAGGACGCGGTGCCCCGCCGCACCGCGGTGGCGGCGTACCTGCACGAGCGCGACGGCGACCTGGCGACGGCGGCGCGGCTGTACGCCGAGGCGGCCCGGAAGGCGCCCAACCTCGCCGAGCGCGATCACCTGACGCGCCAGGCCGCCCGGCTCAACGCCCGCCGGGCCCCCTGACGGGCCGCGCTCGGATCGCACGGCGGTTCGGATCGAACGACGGCCAGGAAGGTGGCCGGAAGTTTCGGATGAGGCTGTGTTTACGTGAAGTGCCGTCGGCTGCCAGAGTCTAGGTCGGTTCCGGGCACCCGCCCCCAGGCAAAGTCGTGCGACAGAAAGCCGAGGCCATGGCCATCGACGTCACCGCCCTCCGGGCGCAGTTCCCCTCGCTCGATCACGGTCTCGCCTTCTTCGACGGGCCGGGCGGCACACAGACCCCCCGCCCCGTCGCCGACGCCATCGCCGCCACGCTGACCGGGCCCCTCTCCAACCGGGGGACCGTCAGTCCGTCCGAGCTCAACGCCGAGCGGGCCGTCGCGGACTTCCGCGCCGCCTACGCCGACCTCCTCCACGTGCCCGCGAACGGCATCGTCCACGGGCGCAGCGCCACGCAGCTCACGTACGACTTCTCCCGCCACCTGGCCAAGGGGTGGAACGCGGGCGACGAGATCGTCGTCAGCCGGCTCGACCACGACTCCAACGTCCGGCCCTGGATCCAGGCGGCCGAGCGGGCCGGGGTGCGGGTCCGCTGGATCGAGATCGACCCGGGGACGACGGAGCTGGACCTCGACTCGTACGAGCGCGTCCTCTCCCCCCGGACGCGGTTGGTCGCGGTCACGGCGGCCTCGAACGTGCTGGGTACCAAGCCGCCCGTCCGCCGGATCGCCGACCTGGCCCACGAGGTCGGCGCGCTGGTGTACGTGGACGGGGTGCACTACGCGGCGCACCACCTCGTGGACGTGCCGGCGTCGGGGGCGGACCTGTTCGTGTGCTCGCCGTACAAGTTCCTCGGTCCCCACTGCGGGGTGCTCGCCGGAGCGCCCGAACTCCTGGAGACCCTCCGCCCGGACAAGCTCCTGCCCTCCTCCGACACCGTGCCGGAGCGTTTCGAGTTCGGCACGCTCCCGTACGAGATCCTGGCCGGCGCCACCGCCGCCGTGGACTTCCTGGCGACGCTGGACCCGGGGACGGGAGCCTCGCGCAGGGAGCGGCTGACGCGGTCCATGGAGTCGGTGCACGAGCACGAACGGGCGCTGCGCGAAAGGCTGGAGGAGGGCCTGCGGGCCCTGGGCGACGCCGTCACCCTGCTCTCCAAGGCCCAGGACCGCACCCCGACGCTCCTGATGACCCTCGAAGGCCGCGACGCGCGCGAGGCGCAGGTCCACCTGGCCGGGCTCGGCGTCCTGGCCCCGGCCGGGCAGTTCTACGCGTACGAGCCCTTCGCCGCGCTGAAGTGGGAGGGCCCCGCGCTGCGGGTGGGCCTGGCGCCCTACAACACGGCGGAGGACGTGGACAGGTTCCTCGACGGCCTGGCCGCCTTCCTCTGACGGCGCCCCGAGCACCCCGACCCGGAGGCGCCCCGCGTGGCCGCGACCGACACCGGACGGCTGCTGGTTCCGCGCCGGCTGTCCGGCTCCCGCCTCGACCCGCCCGCCGCGCCGCGCCCGGCCGTTCCCGCGCTGTGGCTGGTGGACACCGACGAGTACCGGGCGTACGCCTCCCGGCACGCCCCCGACATCCTCGACGACCAAGAACTCGCCCATGCCGCCCAGTTGGTGCGGGCCGCCGACCGGGACGCGTACGCGTGCGCCCATGTCGCCCTGCGCCTGCTGCTGGGCGCTTACCTGGGTGTGGCGGCCCGTGAGGTGGTCGTCGAGCGTGCCCCGTGCGCGCACTGCGACGAGCCGCACGGCAGACCGGTGGTGCGCGGAGGCGGCCTGCACTTCTCGCTGTCGCACTGCGAGGGCCTGAGCCTGCTCGCTTTCGCGACCACGCCCGTGGGCGTGGACGTGGAGCCGGTCCCCGACCCGGCGGCCATCGCCGAGGTGGCCGACGTGCTGCACCCTCGGGAGGCGGCCGAACTCGCGATCCTGCCGGCCCCCGGGCGTCCACCGGCCTTCACCCGGGTGTGGACCCGCAAGGAGGCGTACCTCAAGGGGACGGGCGTCGGCCTCTCCGCCGACCCGGCCGCCGACTACGTCGGTGCCGGTCCGGTCCCCGCCTCTCCCCCGGGGTGGACCCTCTCCGACGTCCTCGCCCCGCGGGGCCACCACGCCGCCGTGGCCCTGGCCCGCCTCTCGGATGGCGCATAACGGCTTCACCTCGGTGGTGACCCACCCCCGGCCGCCCGTCGCCTGGCTCGTACAGACGGTGTACATCATCCGTCCAGTGAGCGCCCCGCAGAATGGCAACGGCCGCCTCCCCGGCGGGAGTTCTGCTCTCCGCGCATGACGGGGACGGCCGGCCAGGGTTTCGTTCACACCCAGTGAATCCAAGGGGAAACACATGCCAGAAGTCGGCGGCTCCAAGGGTCCGACCGTATCCGGTGACCCACTTCTGTCCACCGTGGACAGGGTGTGCGCATGCCTCGGTTCCGCACCCGAGAAGGTCGACTCCGCGCTGTCGGGCAGCGAGCGCAGTCGCGTCCTGGGCGAGGTGGCCGACATCAACGCAGCGGCGGCCGCTGGCGACAGCGGCGCCCTGTACGCGCAGCAGTATCTGCTCGACCGCATCTACCAGCTGTACACCAAGATCCCGCGGCAGCAGAGCGCCGAGGGATCGGTCGTCGTGTACGAGATAGCCCGGCTCCTGGAGACCGCCACCGCCGCCGCCCAGGACCGGCTGATCGAACCGGGGCTGCTCGAAGAAGCGCCCACCGAGCCGCGGGAGTACCTGTCCTGGCTCAAGAACACCGCCCGCAACCACCGGGTGTACAAGCACCCCTACTACCACGAGTTCATCCGCAACACGGCCACCGAGAGCGACCTGCGGAACTACGTGATGCAGGAGTCGGTCGTGGACGGCCGCTTCGACGACCTGCTCGCCATGATGCAGGTGGGCACCGCCGGCGCGGCCAAGATGGAGATCGCCGCCAACTTCTGGGACGAGATGGGCAACGGCGATCACGCCCAGGTCCACACCCATCTCTTCAACAAGATCTACGAGGTCTTCGACATCTCGGAGGACGAGCTCGACCGCTCGCTCACCGCCACCTCGCTGCTCAACGGCAACCTCGCGGTGATGCTGTGCCGGCACCGCTCCATGTACCCGGAGGCCGTGGGCTTCCTGGGCATGACCGAGTGGATGGCACCGGACAGGTTCGTCCAGGTCGTCCACGCCTGGGAGCGGCTGGGTCTGCCGGAGGTGGGGATCACCTATCACCGGCTGCACATCACCATCGACTCCCAGCACGCGCAGGGATGGTTCCACAACGTGGTGCTGCCCGCCGCCGGATCGGCGCACATGCGCCGTGCCATCGCCCGCGGAATCCTGTGGCGGCTCAACTCCTCGGCCGCCTATCTCGACGAGCGCATGCCCTCCGTCGCCTCCTGACGTCCGACGAGATCCTCACTTCTGAAGGAGAGACCATGCCCCTCGGCAGCGAACGGTTCGCCATCATCGACCTGCCCGAAGTCTCGCCCGACATCCTGCCCAGTTACGAGGACTGCCCGGTCGACGAGTACATGGGCAACGGCACCCGCTTCAAGCGGTTCTCGCAGTACCGCCTCACGCCTCAGGGCGACGACGAGTGGTCGTTCGAGCGTCTCCCGCACCGCGACTACACGACGTACAAGAAGTTCAACGCGGTCGGTGGCGGCATCCGCCGCGTCTACGAGCCGATCAAGGTGGACTTCACGCCGCTGATCAGATTCGGCATCGGTGAACTCGGTCTCGACAGATCCGAGGACTGGCAGATCAACGTGCACCAGAACAGGACCCGCGCCGAGGGCGGCAGGCCGGGGCCCCTCACTCCGGAGGGGGTGCACCACGACGGGCACGAGTTCGTGATGATCGCCGTCCTCAACAAGGTGAACGTCGCGGGCGGCACCACCCGCCTGTGGAACCCCGGGGCCGACGCGCCGTTCTGGACGGGCACGCTCGAAGCGGGACAGGCCGTCCTGCTGGATGACAGGGCGCTCGCCCATGACGTCACGGACGTGCTCTCCGCCGACGGCGGCCCGGGCCACCGGGACATCGTCATCGTCGCGTTCTCCCGGTGGGCGGAGAAGTGGTACGGCGACGACCACGACGCCGCCGCTCTCGCCGAGCAGTGAACCGGGGCGCCGCCCCGGGGTGAGGCACGCCGCCTCGGGGCGGCGCCGCGCCCCCAGCCAAGGGAGATCATCCGTGATCGACTTCTTCAAGTACCAGGCCGCAGGCAACGACTATCTGGTGATCGACCCCCGCCACACCGACGTCCCCCTGTCCCCCGAGGCGATCCGGCTGATCTGCGACCGGCACCGGGGTGTCGGGGCGGACGGAGTCCTCCACGGACCGCTGGAGCCGCCTCGCCCCGGTGTGCCGGTCATGCTCGACCTGTACAACTCCGACGGGTCCGACTGCGGCAGGAGCGGCAACGGTCTGCGTATGTTCGCCCTGCACCTCGCCGAGCAGGAGGCGGGCGCCTGGGCCGCGGGCCGTGAGTTCACCCTTCGTACGGCCGCGGGCGACTCCGCGGTACGGGTCCTCGACGCGGGCCGGGGCCGGGTGGAGGTCGGGATGGGGCATCCCAGCTTCGACGCCGCCGATCTGCCCCTGCTCCAGGTGGACGGGTCCCCGTACACCGGCCGGGCGGTGCGCGTACCGCTGTCCGTGGACGGCGAGGAGCTGACCGTCACCTGCGTGTACAACGGCAATCCGCACACCGTGGTGATGGTGGACGCCCCGTCCCCGCAGCTGGCCCGGCGGCTCGGCCCGGGGATAGCCCGGCACGTCCGGTTCCCCCGTGCCACCAACGTGCAGTTCGCGCGCATGGTGGACCGGGCCGTGATGGAGCTGGAGGTGTTCGAGCGCGGCGCCGGGTACGTGACGGCGTCCGGCGCCGGTGCCTGTGCCGCGGTGTCCGCCGCGCGCGAACTCGGGCTGTGCGACGACCGGGTCGAGGTGAGGATGCCCGGGGGCACTGTGGAGATCACCGTCGCCGAGGACGGCCGGGTCACCATGACCGGCGACGCGGAGCAGGTGGCCGCCGGATCGTTCGCGCCCGCCCTGCGCGCGCGGCTCGACCGGACGGCGCCGGCGGGGAGCGTACGGTGACCCTCTCCTCGCCGCGCTCGCGCGACTATCCCATCCAGCGGTGGGTGTTCGAGGACGCCGTGGGCCGCTTCGACATCGACCTCGGCGACAGCAACATGGTCCCCGGACGCCTCGACGCCCTCGACGTACCGGCAGGGCTTGAGCTCGACTACGGGCACGACCGGGGCCTCGGCGCCCTGCGCGAGGCGATCGCCGGCCTGTACGGCGGGGCGGCCGACTCGGTCCTCGTCACCCAGGGCGCCCAGCAGGCGCTCTACCTCGTCTACGCGGCGCTGCTGACCCCCGGGTCCCGGGTGATCGCCTTCCGGCCCGGCTGGCAGCAGTCCTGGGACGTGCCCCCCGAGCTCGGCTGCCAGGTCGAACTGGTCGGGTTCCGCCCCGATCTCAGCTTCGACGTCGAGGCCGCCGAGGCGGTGGCCGGGCCCGACGTGCGGCTGATCGTCGCCAACAGCCCGTGCAATCCGACCGGTCGGCGCATCGCGGAGAAGGACCTGCACGGCCTGGTGGCGCTGGCGTCGCGTACCGGAGCCCATCTGCTGCTCGACGAGGAGTACGCGCTCGACCTCTCGCGCTCCGCCGCCGTCGGAAGCGACCGGGTGATCTCCGTGTCCAGCCTCTCCAAGGTGTACGGCTTCCCCGGACTGCGGGTCGGCTGGCTCTACGGCCCACCGGACGTCGTGGAGCGCTGTGCCCGGCGCAAGTTCCTGTCCACCATCTCCAACTCGGTGCTGTGCGAGACGCTCGCCTGCGATGTGCTGGCCCATCGCGAGCGGCATCTGCGCTCCTACCACGAGCTCACCCGCCAGGGTCTTTCCCTGGTCCGGGACTTCGCCCGGCGCAACGCGGACGCGGTGACCCTCGTGGAACCCGAGGACACCCCGTTCGCCTGGCTCTGGCTGACCACCGGCGAGGAGCCGCTGGCGATGTGCCGCAGGGCGCTGGACCAGGGCGTGCTGCTCATGCCCGGCGAGACGCTCGGTGCCAGTGACGGCTTCCGGATCTGCTTCGCGCGCTCCCCCGAGGCGGTGGCCGAGGGACTGGGCCGCGTCGAGCGGGTGCTCAGGCCCTCTCCTGCGGCGGCCGGCACGGCACCGGCCCGCTGAACCCGGGACTGCCGATCCCGGTACTCCTTTCCCCGGGACTACCGTCCCGGTCCTCCTTTCCCCCGGGGTTGCCGGTCCCGGTCCTTTCCCCCCGGGGCTGTCGTCCCGCCGCGCCGCCCCGGGGGCTGCCGTCCCCCTTCCCCTAGGGGACGCCCGGTCCTCCGAGGCACCGGCTCTCACCCCCGCTCTCTCCGCCCCTGCTCGCTGCCGCCGTAGGGGCTCGCTCCGCCGCCCCCGTGTGTCCGGCCGGGCTGCTCCCGCGCCCGCCGGGCGCCCACCTGAACAGCCGAATGGAGTCCTGTGACGATGAGCATGCACACCGCCGATTCGCGCATCCAACTGTCCTTCGGACAGGAACAGTTGTGGTTCCTTGACCAGATGAGCCCCGGGGAGACCACCTACAACGTCCCCCTCGCCTACCGACTGCGCGGCCCCCTCGACACCTCCGCCCTGGAGGGCGCGCTCAACCTGCTGGCGCAGCGCCACGAGCAGCTGCGGGTGACCTTCCACTCGGCGGACGGCGTCCCCTACCAGGTCGTCTCACCGGCGGAGGACCGCCCGCTGCCCGTGCGGGACCTCTCCGGCCTGTCCCCCGAGGACGCCGAGAGCGCGCTGCACCAGGCGCTGCAGACCGAGGCGGACACCCCGTTCGACCTGGCCGCGGGGCCGGTCTTCCGGTTCCAGCTGTTCCGGATGGCCCCCGACGACCACGTGCTCGGCATGAGCTTCCACCACATCGTCACCGACGGCTGGTCCGGCGGTGTCATCAGCCGGGAGATCTCCCAGGGCTACACGGATCTGGCCGCCGGCCGCACACCCTCCCTCCCGGAGCTGCCCGTCGGCTACGCCGACCACATCAAGCGGCAGCGCAAGCAGCGGGCCGACGGTGTCTGGGAGGAGGAGCTGAAGTTCTGGGAGGAGCGCCTCGCCGGTCTCGAAGCGCTCGAACTGCCCGCCGACCGGCTCCGGCCGGCGGAGCCCACGCAGAACGGCGAGACCTTCGTGGTCGACTTCCCGGCCGAACTGCTCGCGAAGGCCCGCACCCTCGCCCACGAGCAGGGCGCGTCCCTCTACATGGTGGTCGCCGCGGCGCTCAACGTCGTACTGAGCCGTTACAGCGGCCAGGACGACATCGCGCTCGGCGTCCCCATGCTCGGCCGCACCGACCCCGACCTGGAAGACGTCGTCGGTCTGTTCATCAACATGACCGTGCTGCGCTGCGACCTGTCCGGCGGTGTCACCTTCACCGAGCTCCTGGAGCGCATCGCCGACGCGAACCTCGACATGTACGACAACCAGGACGTGCCGTTCGACCACGTCGTGGACCGGGTGCAGACGACACGCGACGCGGGGCGCAATCCGCTGTTCCAGATCGCCTGCCAGCTGCTCGGCGAGTCGAGCACCGGGGACGCGCTGGAGCTGGCGGGGCTGACGTCCGAGTCGATCACGCTGGCCACCTCCCGCTCGCGGTTCGACCTGTCCTTCAGCTTCGTGGAGGGGGCCGAACGGCTGCGTCTGATCGTCGAGTTCGCGACCGACCTGTACGACCGCTGGCGCGTCGAGGCCATGGTCGGGCACTTCCGTAACGTGCTCGCCGCCGCCGCGGACGCCCCGGACACCCCGGTCTCCGCGCTGCCGCTGCTGTCCGAGGAGGAGCGCCGCGAGCTGCTGGAAGTGGGCCGAGGGGAGGACTTCGACTACCCGACGGAGCCGGTGCACGCGACGATCGCGCGGATCGCCCGGGACAACCCGGAGCTGGTCGCGGCCGTCTGCCGCGGAGTGGAGATGACGTACGGCGAGCTGATGCGCCGGGCCGGCAAGCTCGCCCGGTACATCCGCTCCCGCGGTGTCCGGCAGGAAGAGGTCGTAACGATCGCGATGGACCGCGACCTGGACGCCCTCGTGGCGATCCTGGGCGTCATGGTGTCCGGCGCCGCCTACACGATCATCGACCCCTCGCACCCCAACGCCCGTCTGGACCACATGCTGCGGGACACCAGGAGCCCGCTGGTCGTCACCCGGGCGGCCGCCCTGGGCGACCTGCCGGAGTCGTGCGGCTGGGAGAGCGTCCGCATCGACGCCGACTGGGAGCTCATCGAGGCGCAGCCGGACGACGAGCCGCTGGAGGAGTGGGCGCGGCCCGAGTCCCTGGTCTACGTCCTCTACACCTCGGGTTCGACCGGGCGCCCCAAGGGCGTGATGATCGAGCAGCGGGGCCTGCGGATGTTCGTCGAGGCGTACCGGCGCAGCTTCGGCGAGTGGACCAGCGAGGACCGGCTGCTGCAGCTGCCGGCGCTGACCTTCGACATGTCCCAGGGCGAGATCTTCGCCGGGCTGATCAGCGGCTCCGCGATGGTGCTGGTGGCGCCGGAGGACGCCTCGTCGCCCGAGGCCCTCGGTGCCCTGATCCGCGACCAGCGGGTCACCTACGCCGGGCTGTCCCCCGCGATCCTGTCCGTGGTGGAGGCGGGGCCGTACCCGGATCTGAAGTACATCATGGGCGGTGCGGAGGCCCTGCCGGCCGAACTGGTCAACAAGTGGAACCTGCCGGGCCGTATGTTCCTGAACCTCTACGGCCCCACCGAGGCGTCGATCGCGACCACCGAGTACCTGTGCGAGCACAAGGAATGGCTGTCCTCGCCGCCCATCGGCAGGCCCGAGTTCAGCCGCCTGCACTACGTGGTGGACAAGCAGTTCAACCTCGTACCGGTCGGTGTCCCCGGCGAGTTGCTGATCGGCGGTGACGAGGGCCTGGCCCGCGGCTATCTCAACCTGCCGGAGCTGACGGACGAGAAGTTCGTCCCCGACCCGTTCCTGGGTGAGGGCCGGGTCTACCGCACCGGGGACCTGGTGCGCTGGACCCGCGATCTGCAGATCGACTTCATCGGGCGGCTCGACAACCAGGTGAAGCTGCGCGGCCTGCGGATCGAGCTCGGTGAGATCGAGTCGGGGCTGCTCACCCACCCGAAGGTCCGCATGGCTCTGGTGCTGCTGCGCGAGGACTACGGGGAGAAGCAGCTGGTGGCGTACTACACCGTTCTGGGCGACACCTCCCCGACCGTGGCCGAACTCCGTGAGCACCTGGGCCGCACGATGCCCGAGTACATGGTGCCGACGGCCTGGGTGGAGCTGTCGGAGTTCCCGCTGACGGCGGCGCGCAAGATCGACCGTGCCAAGCTCCCCGCCCCGGTGTCGGGTACGGGTGACGGGACGGCGAGCTTCGTCGCCCCGGTGACCGCGACCGAGGAGAAGGTGGCCGAGGTCTTCGGCGCCGTCCTGTCCGTGCCGCACATCAGCGCCGACGCCAACTTCTTCGAGCTGGGCGGCAATTCACTCCAGGCGATGCGGGTGGTGAGCCGGCTCAACAAGCACTTCGGCGTCAAGGTCAACGTCCGTCTGCTGTACGGCGGCGCCACGGTCGCCACGGTCGCGACGGCCATCGACGCGCTGCTGGCGTCCAAGGAGGCGTCGGGCAACCGTGCTTGATGCCCCACGGGTACCCATCCCGTCCCCGCACACCGGGCCGAACAGCTTCGGGACCCGGCCCGCCACCGCCACCGTGTCCGACGCCCGCTCCGACTCCGACTCCGGCTCTGCCCCCTCCGGCTTCGACTCGGCGCAGGCTCTGCTCCTGCGCCGGGGAGCGGCGCTGCTGAGCGGGACCGATCCCGAACTGGCCCGGGTCCTCGACCGCGAGGTGGAGGAGCAGGCCGGCACCCTGGCCATGGTGGCGTCCGCCAGCGTCGCGAGCCCGGCGGTCCTGGCGGCCGGCGGCGCGGCCCTGTCGAACGTGACCGCCGAGGGCTATCCGGGGGCCCGCTACCACCCCGGCGCGGCGCGGTTCGACGTGGCGGAGCGGCTGGCCGTCGAGCGGGCCAGACACGCCTTCGGCGCCCGTTACGCCAATGTGCAGCCGCACTCCTGCTCCTCGGCCAACCAGGCCGTACTGGCCGCGCTGCTGCCCCCGGGCGGGGTCCTGCTCGCCCTCGACCTGGACTCCGGCGGCCATCTCACCCATGGCTCCGCCGCCTCCGTGACCGGGCGCCACTACAGGGCGGTCCACTACGGCCTCGACGACGAGGGGTTCATCGACTACGACCAGGTGGACGAGCTGGCCCGGGCCCACCGCCCCACGGTGCTCATCGCGGGCGCCAGCGCCTATCCGCGGACGCTGGACTTCGCCCGGTTCCGGGCGATCGCGGACTCGGTCGGGGCCTATCTGGTGGCCGACATCTCGCACATCGCCGGTCTGGTGGCCGCGGGGGAACACCCCAGCCCCATCGACCTGGCCCATGTGACGACCACCAGTACCTACAAGCAGCTGGGCGGGCCGCGCGGAGGGCTGATCCTCATCGGCCGGGAGCACCGGACGCCCGGCCCGGACGGCCGCGGCACGCCGCTCGCCCGGCTGATGCAGCGCGCGGTCTTCCCCCAGTCGCAGGGAACGCCGAACCCGGCGTCGATCGCGGCCAAGGCCCACGCGCTCAAGCTGGTGGCGGAACCGGCGTTCAAGGCGACCATGCGGCTGGTCGTCGACGACGCCGCGGCACTCGCCGACGCCCTGGCCGGCCTCGGTCACCGGGTCTTGACCGGCGGCACGGACAACCACATGGTGCTCCTCGACATGCTCGACCGCGGCATCACCGGTGTGGTCGCCGAGCGCGCCCTGGAGGAGTGCGGCATCCTCACCAACCGCAACCGCATCCCCAAGGACACCAAGCCCCCGCTCGTCGCCGGAGGACTGCGACTGGGCACCAACGTGCCGGCGCAACGCGGCATGGGTCCCGAGGAGATGCGGGTCTGCGCCGGTCTGCTCGACGAGGTGCTCGCCGCCACCACCGTGCTCGGCGACACCGAGTTCCGCACCGATCCCGAGGTCCGCGACCGTGTCGCGGCCGAGGTCGCCGCCCTGTGCCGTACCCACCCCCTGCCCTTCGGCGCCGCCATCGGTGGCGCCGAAGGCTCCGACCGCGAGCCGGGAGAGAGGTCTTGAGCCGGAACACCGCCCCCCTGAGGCCGCCCGTACCGGCGCCGCCCGCACTGCTGCCGGCCGACCGGCCGCGAAAGCCCGGAACCACTCCGGAACGTACCGACCACGTCGACGTGCGGCTCGGCCCCTCGGCCGGGACCGCCACGGAAGAGATGCTGCTGGCCGGTTTCACCGCGCTGCTCCACCGCTGGAGCGGACAGTCCGCGTTCGGCTTCGCCGTACGGACTCCCGCGCGGGGTGCCGTCCGGCTGGACCGGACCGTCACCGGGACGGCGACCCTGGCCGAGCTGGCCCGCTCCGGCGACGCGGACGCCGTACCGGAGCCGGTCGCGGGGTCGACGCCGCCGGACGAGTTCGAGCTGGTGCTGCGTCCGCCGGGCGAGGACGACGAGGGCCTTCCGCGAGCGGAGCTGCGGTACGCCCCCGAACTCTTCGACCGGGCCACCATGGCCCGTCTCCTCGCCGGCTACCGCACACTCCTCGAGGACGGGCTCGCCGACCCGGACACGCCGGTGTCGCGGCTGCGCCTGCTCCCGGAGGACGAACTCCACCGGATGCTCGTCGAGTGGAACGACACCGAGGCGGACCTGCCGCACGGGGTGTGCCTGCACACCGCGTTCGAGGCCCGCGCCGACGCGTCGCCCGACGCCGACGCCCTGGTGGGCGGCGCCGGGACGCGGACGTACCGCGAGGTCGACGAGGCGGCGAACCGCCTCGCCCACCATCTGCGGGACCTGGGCGTCGGCCCCGACCGGCGGGTCGGCATCTGCCTGGACCGGTCCGCCGAACTGCTGGTCGCCATCCTCGGGGTGCTCAAGGCGGGCGGCGCGTATGTGCCGCTCGACCCCGACTACCCGCGCCGGCGCCTCGCCACGATGGTGACCGGCACCGACTGCGCGGTGGTGGTCAGCCGGAGCGGCCCGGCCGCGAGCCTCCCGGACGTCGGGCCGTCCACTCCGGTGGTGCTCCTCGACCGGGACGAGGCGCTCCTCACCGAGCGCCCGGCCCACCGGCCCGCGGGCGGCGCCACACCGGACGATCTCGCGTACATCATCCACACCTCGGGTTCCACCGGTGAGCCCAAGCCGATCGCCCTGCGCCACCGCGGGGTGATGAACAACATCGCGGACCTCAACACCCGCTTCGGGGTGGGGGCAGGCGACCGGGTCCTCGCGCTGTCGTCGCCGAGCTTCGACATGTCCGTGTACGAGTTCCTCGGGCTGACGGCCGCGGGCGGCACCGTGGTCCTGCCGGAGCCGGAGCGTGCCAAGGACCCCGAGCACTGGGCGGAGCTGCTGGCCGCCCACCGGGTCACCGTCTGGAACTCGGCTCCCGCCCTGCTCGACATGGTCGTGGATCACCTGGACAGCACGGGTGCGCGGCCGCTCGGCGATCTGCGCCTGGCCCTGCTCGGCGGCGACTGGATCCCCGTGTCGCTCCCGGACCGGGCCCGGGCGATCGCCCCCGCCCTGCGCTTCGTCGCCCTCGGCGGGGCCACCGAGTCGTCCATCCACTCCACCCTCTACGAGGTGGTGAAGACCGATTCCCGCTGGACGAGCATCCCGTACGGGCGCCCCATGGCCAACCAGCGCACCTACATCCTCGACGAACTCCTCCAGCCGGTGCCGCCGGGTGTTCCCGGCGAGCTGTTCCTGGCGGGGATCGGGCTGGCCCGGGAGTATCTCGGCCGGCCGGAGCAGACGGCGGAGCGGTTCTTCGAGTGGTCCTGCGGCGAGGTGTCGGGTGAGCGGCTCTACCGGACGGGCGATGTGGCCCGCTACGGGCCCGACGGGCTGATCGAGCTGCTGGGCAGGGCGGACTTCCAGGTCAAACTGCACGGTCTGCGCATCGAGTTGGGCGAGATCGAGGCCGTGCTGCGCTCCCACGGCTCCGTCCGGGAGGCGGTCGTCACCGCGCACCCCGACGGGACGGGTGACCGGCGGCTGGTCGCCTATGTCGTCGCCGAGGCGGGCCGGGCCGTGGAGCCGGGGCCGCTGGGCGAGCACGCTGCCCGGTCCCTGCCCGGTTTCATGGTGCCGAGCACCGTCGTCGTCCTGGACGAGCTGCCCCTGACGCCCAACGGCAAGGTCGACCGCAAGGCGCTGCCGGCACCGCCCGACGACACCGGCGGGCCCGGGGGGAGCCAGGTGGCACCCGCCACGGAGACCGAGCGGAAAGTGGCCGAAATCTTCGCGGCCGTGCTCGGAGTGCCCGGGATCGGCGCGGACAGCGGCTTCTTCACCGTCGGCGGCAACTCCCTGCAGGCGATGCGCGCCGTCACGCGGCTGAACAAGCACTTCGGCGTGAGGGTGAACGTGCGTCTCCTGTACGGCGGGAGCACCGTCGGCGACATCGCCTCCGTCATCGACCAGCGGCTCGCGCAGGCCGCACCGGCCCCGGCCCCCGCCCCGGCCTCGAAGGGAGCACCGGCACCATGATCGAACCCTCCGTCGACAGTCTCGTCCCCCTCCGGGCGGGGGGCGACCTGCTCCCGCTGCACTGCGTCCATCCGGTCTCCGGCTCGCCGTACTGCTACTCCCCGATGGCCCACCAACTGGACCCGCGGCGTCCCGTGTTCGGGTTCGAGGCGCCCGGTTTCGACGGCGTCTCCGAGCCGGCCACATCGATCACGGAGCTCGCCGAGTTGCACACGGCCTCGCTCCGGGCGGCCCGCCCGCACGGCCCGTACCAGTTGCTCGGCTGGTCCCTCGGCGGGGTCGTCGCCTACGAGATGGCGCGGCTGCTGGCCGCCGCGGGTGAGGAGGTGCCCCTGCTCGTCATCGTCGACGCGGCGCTGCCCGGTACGCAGGCGGTGCCGCCCGAGTACCAACTGGCCCGCTACTTCCTGTACGACTTCCTCGGCGTGACCCGCGACCGGGCACCCGCCGTCGACAAGGCGCTGGCGGGCTTGGGGCCGGAGGCGGAGCCGGGCGAGATCTTCGCCGCGGTGGAGCGCGACGGCGCCGTGCCCGAGGAGTTCGACGCGGAGTTCCTGCTGGAGCGGTACGCCCTGTTCCGTACGCACGTCCGGGCCATGCGAGAGCACCGCCTTGACTCGGTGCACCAGGGCCCCGCGATCCTGATCAAGGCCACGGAGTCGACGGAGAGGCTGCTGGACTGGCGCCCCTATGTCAGCCGGCTCACCGAACACAACGCACCCGGTGACCATCACTCCGTGTGGCACGGCCCGGGGCTGAGCGCCATCAGCGCCATCGTCGACCACGCCCTACGAGAGGCGACTCCCGCATGACGGAGCACGGCACGCCCACCGCACCGGCCACGGAGGCCGAGGCGGCGGGCCCCCCTCGGTCGCTCTGGCGCAACCGGGACTTCATGGTGTTCTGGGCGGGCGAGGCGCTCTCCCTGTACGGCACCCAGATCACCCATCTCGCACTGCCCCTCACCGCGGTACTGGTCTTCCAGGTGGGGGCCGAGGAGCTGGGCCTGCTGCGCTTCGCCCAACTGGTGCCCTTCCTCGGGCTAGCCCTGCTCTTCGGCGTCTGGGTCGACCGGATGCGCAAGCGGCCGGTGATGCTGGGCGCCAACCTGGTCCGGATGGTACTGATCGGTCTGGTGCCCCTGCTCCACCACTTCGGCCTGCTGACGCTCCCGGCGCTGTACGCCCTGGCGCTCGGCATCGGGGTGGCGTCGGTCCTCTTCGACGTCAGCTGGATGGCGTACGTTCCGGTGCTCGTGAAGGACCGGCGCAGCCTGCTGGAGGCGAACACCAAGCTCAACGCCACGCTGTCGTCGGCGGACATCGCCGGACCGGGGCTTGCGGGCACGCTGGTGAGCGCCTTCTCGGCGCCCTTCGCCATGACCGCCAACGCCTTCTCGTACGCCCTGTCGGTGCTGTCACTGCTCCTCATCAGGAAGCCGGAACCCGCCCCGGAGGCGCCCACGACCGAACGCCGGCTGCGCGCCGAACTCGCCGAGGGCCTGCGCTGGGTGTTCGGCAACCGCTGGCTGCGTGCGATGGGACTGGTCGGCTGCTCCTGCAACTTCCTCCTCACCTTGGTGCAGACGCTGTTCCTGCTGTACGCCGTGCGCGACAGGGAACTGTCCGCGGCGGCGGTCGGATTCGTCATGGGAGCGGCCGCGGTGGGAGGTCTGCTGGGCGCGCTGGTGTCCGGCATGGTGGTGCGCCGGCTGTCGGTGGGCACCGCCTACCGGGTGTCGGTGTCGATCATCTTCCTGGGCCCCCTGCTGATACCCGTGGCGGGCGGTCCGCGCTGGCTGCTCATCGGCCTGTTCGTGGCCTCGTTCTTCCTGGAGTACTTCGGCAGCAGCGTCTCCAACGTCCTCATCGTGAGTCTGCGCCAGACCATCACTCCGCAGCACCTGATGGGCCGGATGACGGCCGCGATGCGCATGCTGCTGTACGGCGGCGGCGCGCTGGGAGGGCCGGTCGGGGGTCTGCTGACGGTGCTGGTGGGTCTCCACGGCGCCCTGTGGATCGCGGGCCTGGTCTCCGCCGCGATGCTGGTCCCGATCTTCCTGTCCCCGGTCGGCAGACTGCGCGCCATGCCGACCGGGCCCGACGACAGTGCCCTGACCGCGCGGTGAGATCCCCGGCGGTCCCGGGCCGGGACCGGGCGCTACGCCGGGGCGACCGCGAGGGCCTCGCTCCGGTCCTCAGCCGCCGCCTCCCCCTCGTGCGGGGCACCCGGACTCGCTTCGGCCAGGCGTGCCAGGGCCGCCCTCCGGTTCAGCATCGGCTCGCGGTTCGCGCACTCGGCCGCGTAGATCCCCAGCAGGTCGTGGAGGCGGTAGCGGTGGCCGTGCTCCTCCAGGAGATGGCCGGCGACCAGCAGGTCGAGCTGCCTGCGGGCGGTGTCGCGGTCCGTGTCCGCGAGCGCCGCCGCGACGGGGACCGTGATCGGCCCGTCCTTGCACAGCCCCAGGAGGCGGAACATCCTCGCCGCTTCGGCGGGCAGCGCCTGGTACGAGGTCTCGAAGGCGTCGCGGACGCTGGCCAGGGCGTCGTCCTCCACGGTGAGGCGGTCCAGTCGGCCGCTCTCCGCCGCGAACCGCTCCACCAGCGTTCCCAGCGGGACGCCCGGGTTCGCGGTGAGCCCCTCCGCGGTGATGCGCAACGCCAGCGGCAGGCCACCGCAGAGCGCCGCCAGCCGCCGCGCGGCCTCGGCGCCTGCGGCGAGCCGTCCTCCGGACAGGGTGATGAGCAGGCGCGCCGCCTCCTCGTCGGCGAGCGGTTCGACGGCGACCGTGCGCGCCCCGTCCCGTGCGGCCAGTCCGCCGAACCGCTGACGGCTCGTGGCCACGACGCACGACGCGCCGCGCGGGATCAGGGGCCTGAGCTGATCCGCGCTCAGGGCGTCGTCGAGCACCACCAGCATGCGTCTGCCGTACATCAGGCTGCGGTAGAGCGTGGCACGGCCCGCCACGTCCCGGGGTATCCGCGCGCTGTCGGCTCCGAGGCTGGTGAGCAGGTGCAGCAGGGCGTCCGATGCGCTCAGCGGCCGGCCGCGCAGCCCGTTGCCGCAGAGGTCCACATAGAGCTGGCCGTCGGGGAAGCGGGGCGCGAGCCGGTACGCCAGTTCCAGTACGAGGGCGGTCTTGCCGACGCCGGCGGGTCCGTGGGCCACGATCACCGGGGTGCTCCGCTGGGCGGAGGCGTCGGCCAGGAGGCCCTCCAGCTGCCTCAGCTCCCGATCGCGCCCGGTGAAACCCCAGGCCGTGGAGGGCAGTTGGGCGGGCTTGGGGACACCGGAGCCTGGCCCCTGCCGGGGCCGGGGGGCCATGTGCCCGCCGATGGGCCGCAGTTCCCGTTGCCCGGCGAGGATCCGCCGGTGGAGGTCCTGGAGTTCGGTTCCCGGCTCGATGCCCAGCTCCCGGCGCAGCAGCCGCCGGGTCTCGGTGTACACGGCGAGCGCGTGCGCCTGGCGGCCGGCGTGGTAGAGCGCCAGCATCAGCAGCCAGCGGAGCTTCTCGCGCAGCGGTTCCTCCGACACGGCGCGCGAGAGCGCGTCGACCGCCTCGGCGTACCGGCCGGCCTCCAGCATGACGGCGGCCCACTCCTCGACCGCGGTCAGTCTCAGGTCCCGCAGGCGGATGCCTTCCATGGCGGCGAAGGGCCCGGGGATCCCGGAGTACGCCTCGCCCCGCCACAGCGCCAGAGCGTCCTCGTACAGCCGCAGAGTCGTTTCCGCACTGCCGCCGTCGCGTGATCTGCGCGCGTGGCCGTGCCGCTCGACGAAGAGCGCTGCGTCCACCTCCGCCGGGTCCACACGCAGGCAGTAGCCCCCGGGTTCCGAGGAGAGGACCGTACTGGCCGCCCTGGCGCCGCGGCCGGGCTCCAGGGCGCGGCGCAGCCTGGCCACATAGGTGTGGACGCCGTTGACCGCCGTCTGCGGGGTGTCGCTGCCCCACAGGGCGCTGGTGATGGTCTCCCCGCTCACCACCTCGCCCGCCCTGCTGGCGAGCAGGCTGAGGACCGCACGTTGTTTGGGTGAGCCGAGCGCCACCTCCTCTCCGTGCCGCCAGGCACGTATCGGTCCCAAGAGCTGGATGCGTAGAGGTGCCCCCGTGCCGGTCATGTTCCCGTTCACCCCTCGGGCTCGCGTGTTCTCATGTCGGGTCCCGGTGGTGGCCGTTCGGGCCCCGGGGTCGCGAAGGCGGCGGGTCGCGCCGCGTATCGTGCGTCCATGAAGAGCCGGTGCGTCCGGCCGGTGGCGGCCGGCGGCGTCTCGGCGATGCGTCAGTACCCCGGGCCGGTCACCAGGGCGCGCGCCGGGAGGTACGTCCGGACCACGCGCCGGGAGTCCCGTTGCCGTGCATGTGCGTCTGGCAGGGCGTCACTCGAGGCATGGCGGCGAATGTAATCCGGCGACCGGGGGCGCACCATGCCCTGCAGGGAGCATCGGGCATACTCCGAAAGGCGTACGAACCCCCGGTGACGTGCGGCCGGTCACCGGGCCGTGCGGTGACGCGCCTCCCGGCCGAGTCCCGTCGTCCCCCGCGGGCGGAGCGCCGTCTCGGTGATCAGCGGCGGGTACGGGCCTTTCCTCGCGGGCTCGATGAGCCGGGCCTCCACGGCCATGTTGACGGCCTCGATGCGGGAGGCGGCGCCGAGCTTCTCGAAGATGTTCCGCAGGTGCCGCTTCACCGTCCCCTCGGTGATGCCCAGTTCGCCGGCGATACGGCGGTTGCTCAGCGCACCGGCGACAAGGGCGAGGACCTCCCGCTCGCGAGGCGAGAGGGACTGTCCGGCGCCGCGGAAGGCGCTCTTCGGGGTCGCGCTGCACGGAAGGGCGATCATGACCTGGGTGTGGTGGGCCATGGCGCCGCGCAGGGCGCACAGCAACGAGGCGCGAGGGGCGCTCTTGTGCAGATAGCCGTGGGCCCCCCGGGCGAGCAGTTCGTCCACGAGCGGGCGGTCGTCGTGCATCGACAGGATCAGCACACGCAGTCCCGGGAAGCGCGCGGTCAGCTCGCTGACCACGGTGGGCGCGTGGTGGTCGGGCATCTCCACGTCGAGCAGGACGATGTGTGCTCCGGTGCTCTCCACCAGGTCGCCGAGGCCCCGGGACGTGTCGGCCTCGGCCACGACGCGCAGGTCGTCCTCCGCGTTGAGCAGCTGGCAGAGAGCTCCGCGCAGCAGCGAGTGGTCGTCGACCGCGACGATGCGAATCGGCTCGCCCGGTCTCCAGGGTCTCGGCTCGTCATCCGTCCGCATGCCATTCCTCCCCCATCGGCACCGAGAGCTCGATGGTCGTGCCGCCCCCGGGTGCGCTCGTGATCTCCAACCGGCCGCCCAGCGACCGGATCCGTTCCGTCATGGAGGCGATGCCGTTGCCGGCTCCGCACTCCTGGGGCAGACCGGCTCCGTCATCGGTGACGGACGCCTGTAATCGCCTGGTCTCGCTCCGCACGTCGACGGTGACGCGGGAGGCGCGGGCGTGTGCCAGGGCGTTGCGCAGAGCTTCACGCAGGACGAGGAAGAGGCCGTCGCCGAGGGTGTCCGGCAGAGGGTCGTCCACGTCCTCGATCCGGAGCTCCACCACGGGCCTGTCGATCGCCATGGCGGTGACGAAGGCGGACAGCGCCACCCTCAGCGAGCCGACGGAGTGCGTACGGCCGCGCAGTCCGGTCACGAGGCCCCGGGTGCTGTGCATCGTCTCCAGGATCGCCTGTTTCACGCCGTCCAGCCGGGGGTCCGTCGCCGACGAGACGTTCCGGGTGAGTTCGTAGAGCTCCAGCCGGCGCAGGGCGAGGCCGGCCGCGCTGCCGACGCGGTCGTGGATCTCCCGCGCCATCGCCTCGCGGCTCTGCCTGGTGGACTCCCGTACGGCTTCGAGCAGGCGCAGGTCGTCGGCGTCCGCGCGCTCCTCCAGGCGGCGGGTGACGGCCTCCTGAACCATCACCATCAGCCTCATCCGGCTCAGGGAGCCGTACGGCCGGGGGGTGACGGATCGCCCCAGGAACTCGGCCACGACCTGGACCAGCGCGGACCCCGCGCGCAGGGCGTGGACCGGCACGGAGCCCTGGGCGGTCCGGATGCCGTCCGGAGGGCGCGGGTGCCGGGCGGGGGTCCGATCGTGCGGCGTCCCGGCGCCGTTCGCCAGCGCGTCACGGCATTCCGAAAGGATTCCCCGGGCCTGGTCGCGGCACAATTCCCAGGATTCCGCATTCATCCCCAGCGGATTGCGCTGCTCGATGAGCCTGGTCCGATAGACGTCGAGCAACTCGGGCTCACAGGCGAGTAATTCCGCCGCCAGCCTTTCGTCCTCGACACAAGAATCCTGCGATGGATTTCCCCGCGCCGACATGTCGGACACAGCTCCCCCTCCCACCCCTTCCCGCGACCGATTCTCCCCTCACACAGAAGGTGCAAAAGGGAGAGAAAGGCCGGAGATCGGCATGATCATGCCGTACCGCCTAAAGGACGTCAAGTGGCTCGCCTGCGCTATCCGGGCCCCTCGACACCATGGCTCGGCGATACAAATCCACCGAAAGAACTCGGACGGCCACGAACGTCCGGCATAGCGACTTCTGGTCCACACCAAAGATCACCGAGTACGGCCGAGCGGACGATCGGCGTCCGCCAACACCACGACGGCGCTCGGGTGTTCACCATCGCCGACCCACTCAGCCTTTCATCCAGCACACCCTCGCCCTTATGTGCCTGGAATCCGCACGTCGCACCGGTCAAGGCACTTCCGAATGCGACCCGTGCGGGGCGATACCAACACGGCGCCTCGCAACGCGAGTTGTGGCGAATCTGTTCACAGAACCCCCTCGATATCGCTAGCTTCCCCTCAACTTGTCCGCACCGGGAAGGACTTCTGTGCACGCATCCCCTCGCAGAGCCGTGGCCACCTTGGCCGCAGCCGCACTCGCGACCCCGCTCCTGCTGGCCTCCGCCCCGCCCGCATCGGCCCGCAAGGACACGCCGGGCAAGGACGCCGCCAAGCTCTCGAAGGCGCTCGTTCGCGAAGCCTCCGCGAAGGACGCCCACCGGCACCTGCGGACGTTCCAGGCGATAGCCGACTCGGCGGGCGGTCACCGGGTCGCCGGCTCGCTCGGGCACGACGCTTCGGCCGCGTACGTGTACCAGCAGCTGAAGAAGGCCGGCTACGACGTCGCGTACCAGCGGTTCGACTTCGTCTACACCGAGACGCTGGCCGAGAAGCTCTCCGCCGTCACGCCCGTACCGCACGACATCGAGATCAAGGCCCTGACCTACACCACGTCGACTCCGGTCGGCGGTGTCCGGGCCGATCTGGCCGCCGTCCCGGTCGACGCCGACGGCACCACCGGCTGCGAGCCCGGTGACTACGCCGCGGGCGACTTCACCGGCAGGATCGCGCTGATCAAGCGCGGCGGCTGCAGCTTCGCCGCCAAGCAGGCGCAGGCCGCCGCCGCGGGCGCGATCGGCGCCCTCATCTACAACAACATCGACGCCGGCTACGGCCCGCTCTCCGGCACACTCGGCGACCCGTCCGCCGCCAGAATACCCACCGGCGGGATCAGCAAGGCCGAGGGCGAGAGGCTCGCCGCCGACCTCGCCGAGGGGCCGGTGAACCTCTCCTTCGAGATCCGCCAGCTCCAGGAGAAGCGCTCCACGCCCAACGTCATCGCCGAGACACCCGGTGGTGACGCGGCCGAGACCGTGATGCTCGGCGCGCATCTGGACTCGGTGCCGACGGGACCGGGCATCAACGACAACGGCTCCGGCTCCGCCGGGCTGCTCGACGTCGCCCTGAAGCTGGCCGCGAAGGAGAAGAGCCCGCGCAACAAGGTGCGCTTCGCCTGGTGGTCGGCGGCCGAGAGCGGCCTGATCGGCTCCCATCACTACCTCGCCGGCCTCACACCCCTCGCGAAGCAGCAGATCAAGCTCTACCTCAACTTCGAGATGATCGCCTCGCCCAACTACGGCCTGTTCGTCTTCGACGGCGACAACTCGGACGGCGCCAACACCCAGATGGCCCCGGAGGGGTCGGCCCAACTGGAGCGCGACATCGCCGGGTTCCTCGGCCGGCGGAGCCTGCAGCACGCGGGCACGCCGTTCGTCGGGCGCTTCGACCACGGCCCGTTCGTCGACGCCGGTATCCCCTCCGGCGGTACCTTCAGCGGCGCGGAGGCGATCAAGTCCCCTGCGGAGGCGGCGAAGTTCGGCGGTACGGCGGGGCTCGCGTTCGACGTGAACTACCACGCGGCCGGCGACACCGTCGAGAACATCAGCATGACGGCGTTCGACATCAACATCGACGTCATCGCCCACGCGGTGGGCACCTACGCGCACGACCTGAACTCGCTCAGGAAGCCGGCCGCCACCGTGCGGACGGACAGCGGCCACGGCGCCGCCGGTCGCTCGAGCACGGCGCACGGGCCCAACACGACCGAGTAGCCAGGCTCGCACCCCGGGGCCGGCGCCCCACCCGCCACCCGTGCGCCGGCCCACCGGGGGGCGCGAGGCTGACCACGCCGGACGGGCCGGACGGGCCGAGGGTTCCCCGGGGTGGAGCGTCTGCTTCCGAATCCGCCGCCCACGGCCCGCCCTTCTCCGTTCTCAGGGGTAGCAATCGCTTTCTGTCCCCGGCATGCTGTCCGCCAGACCGCCCACCCCCCAGGCGTTCCTCCCCAGGAGGTCAGCTCTGCCATGCACTCCTCCGTCCCCGCCTCCCTGCTGTCCCGGCGCGGCCTGCTCCGCGCGGCCCTGGGCGCCGCCGCCACCGCGCCGCTCGTGGTCCCCGTTTTCGCCACACCCGCCCACGCCGCCGACGCCTACGAGACGCTCCGCCTGAAGTGGCGCGGCCTCCTCCTCGGCACCGGCTTCGACCCGGCCGCCGAGCCCTTCGCCTCGAAACTCGCCGCGCTCGGCGCCACCGCCCGCGACCTGCGCTCCTCCATGGCCCCGGCGAACGGCTCCCTCTGGCCGGACCTGCCCTACGCGGACCCCGAGCCGGACACCGACGCCGAGTCGTACACGTACTCCGGCAACCTCAACACCAGCTTCAACCGGCTGCGCACCCTCGCCGAGGCCTACTGCCAGCCGGGAACCGGTCTCACCGGTGACGCGACGCTGCGCGCCGAGATCCTCGCCGGTCTCGACCATCTCCACGACCAGGCCTACAACGCGAACCAAGCCCGCTACGGCAACTGGTACAGCTGGCAGATCGGCATCCCGCAGGCGCTGCTCGACATCGACGCCCTCCTGTACGAGTTCCTGGGCGCGGCCCGTATCACCGAACACTGCGCCGCCGTCGACCACTTCGTCCCGGACAGCGCGGTCGCGCACTACACCGGCACCTCCACCGGTGCCAACCGGGTCGATCTGTGCCGTGTGCTCGCGCTGCGCGGTGTCGTCGGCGCGTCGGCGGCGAAGCTGGCCCTCGCCCGGGACGCGCTCTCACCGGTCTTCCCGTACGTGACGTCCGGCGACGGGCTCCACGCCGACGGCAGTTTCATCCAGCACACCCACGTCCCGTACGCGGGCTCCTACGGCGCGGTCATGCTCGGCGGTCTGTCGATGCTGTTCGCGCTGCTCAAGGGCTCGGCGTGGGAGGCCACCGACAGCGGTCGGCAGGTGGTGTTCGACTCGGTCGAGAAGGCGTACGCTCCCTTCCTCTTCAACGGCCTGGCCATGGACGCCGTCTCGGGACGTGCGATCAGCCGGGGCGTGCAGAGGTCGGACACCCGGGGCATCCGGCAGAGCGACCATCTGCGCGGCCACGCGATCATCGCCTGCGTCGCGCTGCTCTCGCAGAGCGCGTCGACGGCGGAGAAGACCCGCTGGGACGGCATGGTCAAGGGCTGGATCGCGCGCGACTACTACAGCCCGCTGCTCGCCAGCCCGGCTCTCAATGTCTCCGCGCTGGCCCGCCTCAAGGCCGTCGACGACGGTACGTCCACGGCGAGTCCCGAGCCGTCGGGGCACCGCCTCTTCCCCGGGATGGACCGTGCCGTGCACCGCCGCCCGGGCTGGGCGGCCGGCCTGTCCATGGCGTCGAACAGGATCACGTACTACGAGAACGGCAACGGCGAGAACCTGCGTGCCTGGCACAGCGGATCCGGAATGCTCTACTGGTGGGGCGGCGACTTCGCCAACGGGCAGTACAGCGACGGCTTCTGGCCGACGGTCGATCCCTACCGGCTGCCCGGCACCACCGCCTCCCGCAAGCCGCTCGCCGACGGCGAGGGCGGCGTCTGGGGCGCGGCCCGGCCCGACGTGCGCTGGGTCGGCGGGACGACCGACGGCACGTACGCGGCCGTGGGGCAGTACCTCAAGGGGCTGTCGTCCACGCTCCTGGCCAAGAAGTCGTGGTTCTTCCTGGACGACGCGGTCGTCTGCCTGGGCGCCGGAATCCACGGCCGGGACGGCACGGGGGTGGAATCCGTCGTGGAGAACCGCAACCTCGGAGGGAGCGGCGTCCACGCCTTCACCGTCGACGGCGCGGTCCAGCCCACCACCCTCGGCTGGACGGGCACGCTCACCGGGGCCCGGTGGGCGCATCTCGCCGGACACGCCGGGTATGTCTTCCCGGGCGGCGCCACCTCGTTGAAGGCTCTGCGCCAGGCGCGCACCGGTGCCTGGTCGGACATCAACAGGGGCGCCGTGTCCGATCCGGTCACCCGCCGGTACCTCACCCTCTGGTTCGACCACGGGACCGATCCGACGTGGGCCTCGTACTCCTACATCCTGATGCCGGGGGCGAGCCAGGCGCGGACGGCCGCCCGCGCCGCCGACACGGGCTGGCTCACCGTCCTCGCCAACACCAACGAGCGGCAGGGCGTACGGGTCCCGGCGCTGGGCTTCACCGGCGTCAACTTCTGGTTCGGCGGCACGGTCGGCGACGTCACGGCCAGCGCCCCGGCCTCCGTGATGATCCGCGAGTCGGGGAGCACGGCCACGGTCTGCGTCTCGGGGCCGCTGCGCGACGGGGCGACGATCGACCTGACCTGGAACCGGCCCGTGCCGGCCGTGGTGTCCAAGGACCCGGCGGTCCAGGTGCTGGCCACGGGTTCCGCGCTCCGGCTGCGGATCACTCCGGGGACACTCGCCGCCACGCACAAGGCGGTGGTGACGCTCGGCTGACGGCCTCCCTCCCCCGGCGCCCCCGCGCCCGTCCGCATCCGCTGGTGCGACGGTTCAGCGGCTCGGTGCCGCGCCGGTGTCCGTGCGGCTCGCGGTGCAGTCCGCGGGGGTGGGCCGGCCGGTCGGCCAGGCGAGGCCGACGAAGCGGATGCGGCCGGGTGCGTCGGGGGCGAGTTCCACCACGGAGACCGCCTTGTTGTAGGGGTTGCCGTAGTTGTCCAGGCAGATCCAGCCGCTGGCCCCGTCGACCCTCCCCATGCCGTGCAGCCGCAGCCAGGCGTCGCGGATGCGGCCGAGGGTGGGGATGACGGGGTCGTGGTCGTCGCGCATCCGGATGGCGGTGATCGCGGTGAGGCCGGCGTCGTAGAAGGTGATGGTGCGCGAGTCGGTGAGCTCCACCGGGCCGATGTTCCCGACCTCTTCGCCGGTCGCCAGCGCGGCCAGGGTGCGGAAGGCGGTGGCGGAACCGCCGGTGGCGGGCGCCGTGGGCCCGGTCCAGGCGTCGGGGTGGGCGACGGCGGCGTACTGGAGGGTCACGCCCTTGCGGAAGGCGTCCCAGTCGAGGAGCTTGTCCGAGGAGAGGGTGGAGGCGCCGGAGCCGGTGATGACGGTGTACTCCTTCTCCGTGCATCCCCGGTTGCCGAGTTCGTTGATGAACTGGCGGAGCTGGACGGGCCGTCCGGCGAAGTAGATGACCTTGGCGGCGGAGGTGCAGATGGTGTCGACCATCTGGTCGAAGGCGTTGGCGGTGGTGCCTTCCTCGTGGAACTCGTCGGGCGCGCGGTACTGCTCGGGTGCGCGGGGCGATCCGAGGGTCCGTTCGGCGAAGGCCCGCTTGAGCGCGTCGACGTAGTTGTCGCCGGTGCGGATGTCCTCGACGACGAGGGTGTGCCGGGGGTCGATGCCCTTGTTGAAGTGGGAAAGGGCCTTGGCCTGGTCGGTGGTGGTGGGGACGACCCGGGCGAGGCCCGGGTAGGCGTGGGGCCTCGCCGCGCTGTTGCCGGAGTCGTCGGCGGTGATGGGACCGCCGACGACGGGAATGCCGCGCTCGCGGGTGAGGTAGCCGATGGCGGCCTGGGTGGTGGCGGTGGAGACGTCGAAGCCGATCACGGCCCGGAGGTTGTCGGTCGTGGACTCGGACATGCTGCCGAGCTGTTCGGCGACGGGCTTCCAGTGGGCGTGGCTGCGGCCGGGGTTGGCGAGCAGGAGCCGTATCGCCGGCTTCTTGCTGTTGGACTCGTGGTTGGCGCGGTACTGCGCGAGGTAGGCGCCCTGCACCTCGTGGAGCGTCTTGCGTTGTTCGAAGCCCTGGACGGGTGCCATCGGCAGCATCACGGCGACGGAGACGTGGGGTTCTTTCGCGATCCGGTCGTTCTCCGCCTTGATCCGGGCGCTGACCTCCTTGAGGTTGGGTGCGAAGACGAAGCTCCCGTCGGTGACGCCCGTGCACTCCCTGGCGCCTTCGGGGCCGCGTTCCTCGATGCCCTTGCCGCAGGCCGGGTCCGGTCCGAAGAGGACGATGCCGGTCCACACGGCTGCGCCGAGCACGGCCAGGGCGACGGCCAGCACGGCCGCCTTGGTGATCGGCCCGCCGGGGAGTCTTGCGATGAGCGACGTCATGACGCGGCGCCTTCCGGAAGGACGGGCAGGTCGGGGGCTTGCGTTCCGGCCCGCAGGCGGGCGGGCCAGGCGGTGGACGCGTCGCGGTAGGCGGCGTGCGCGGGCCTGTTGCCGTACAGCGTCTCCAGCGCGATGCGGACGGTGGTCAGCTCGTCCTCGCGCGGGGCGAGGGTGAGCGGGTCGGACAGCCGCCACAGCAGCGGCACCAGGGAGGCGACGGCGTCGTGGTGGGGGCCCGGGGCGTCGCTGCCGCAGGCCGTGCAGGACAGGGTGGGGCCTGCGACCGGGGGTTGGTAGCCCTCACGGGGGTGAGGGGCGGCGCAGATCCGGTTGAGCGTGGTCAGCCATGCGTGGGGCGGGACGGCGGTGTACCGGTGGTGCAGGACGCTGACCACCTCCTCGACCCGGCCCAGGGCCAGCGTGTGGTGCAGATAGGTGTCGCCGCGCGGGTCGCACAGGGAGCGCAGGCGCAGTTGGGTGTCGCGCCAGCGCTCGTGGGTGGTGGTGGCGGCCAGCCGGTGCCGCAGCAGCAGATCGAGGGCGCGGTCGCCGTCGAGGCAGGAGCGCTCGCGGTAGTCGTCGGCTTCGCGGACCCGGGCGGCGACGAGTTCCTCGGAGTGGTCCTCGGGGTGGGCGAAGGTCCACAGGGCGCGCCGCGTGCCCGGGTCGACGGCGGCGGAGAGCAGGACCAGGCGCTCGCACAGCACCGGATCGGGCAGCAGTTTGGCGAGGAGCGCGGGCGCGGCCGCGTCGAGGAGTTCCCCGGCGCGTATCGTGCCCGCCTCCTCGATACGGCGCACGGCCGCGTCCGCCAGGGTGCGGGCGCTCGCCGCGCGTCCGCCGCTGTAGCGGGCGACGACGCGGGGCAGATGCTCGGGATAGTCGACGGGGCTGAGCATCTCCGCTATGTCGGCCGGTTCGATGGGAGGGATTCTCAGCACCAGGGGCCGGTCCCGCGGTGCTGCGGCGCCGCCGACCTCGCTCAGGGGCGGGTGCCCGTGACCCGTGCCGAGCAGGGTGGCGAGGACGGCCGGCCTTGTCGGGGCCTTGCCCGGGGCGCCGTGTCCGGCGTCGAGCAGGTCGAGGAAGTCGCCGCCGATGCCGGCGTGGGCGTTGTCGAGGAGCAGCAGCGGTCTGGGCTTCCTGTCGAGCCGGCGCAGTCTGCCGTAGTTGCCGTCGATGTCGTCGAGGAGGGCGGCGACGAGATGTTCCTCGGCGGTGCGTCTGCGGTCGTCGAGCCGGCGGAAGACACGGACGAACTGGAAGAGCCGCTGCAGCGAGTCCCCTTGGTAGCCCTGGGAGCGGTGCAGTCGGCCGCCCCACCACGCGAGTGCGCCCTTGTCCGGCTCGCTCTTGACGAGCTGTGCCCGGGCGGTGTCGAGGACGATCCCGGCGATGGAGTCGAGGCCGGGCACGGCGGACAGGACCTGCGGGAGGTTGCTCGTGACGACGTCGAACCAGCGGCCGAGGCTCTCCTTGCGGCGGCGTACGTCGGGGTCCTCGGCGGTGATGAGGGTACGCAGATCGGCCTCCGCCCGGCGCAGGTCGGGCGGCCGCAGATCGGTCTCGTCGCTGTTCAGGGGGCGCCAGGCGGTGACGACCAGGAGGCCGAGCGACAGCCGTGGGAAGGCCATGGGCCTGCCGAAGTGGCGTACGTCGAGCCCGAGTCTGTAGGCGAGCAGATACAGGAGGTGGGTGATGCGGGAGGCGTTGGGGACGTCGGTGTCGCCGTCGGCGACACCGGGCTCGCCGAACCCCCGAGCCGCGAGATCGACCCGTGCGAGCGGCACCCGTCCGTTGTACGCGTCGTGGACGGCGCCCAGGAGGGCGGTCTTGCCGCTCCCGCGGCCACCGACGATCCGCACCACGGGTGCGCCGTCGGGGTAGGCGAAGGGGACGTGGTACCTGTCCTTGTGGTGCAGCCCCACCAGCCGGGGGACGAAGCTCTCCTGCAGGGCCTGCTGACCGTAGAGTCTCCCGCCCATGGCGCTCCCCCGCCTTCCCCTGCCAGTCGCGCATCATGAGATCAACTCGCCGTGCACAGGGGGAACTTACCTGACGGAAGCGGGCTGGGCAGAGGGTTGTGAACGAACGGCGTTCCGTTCCGGCGCCGCGACCCCCGGCCGGTCGAGTGCCACCGCCCGGGGGTCGCCGCCGTCGTCAGCGGGCGGTGAAGGAGTGCACGGTCGTCGAGCGGTAGGTCTGTCCGGGGCGCAGCACGGTCGAGGGGAAGGAGGGGTGGTTCGGGGAGTCGGGGAAGTGCTGTGTCTCCAGGCAGAGGCCGTCGCTCTGGCGGTAGACCTTGCCGGAGGTGCCCGCGAGGGAGCCGTCGAGGAAGTTGCCGCTGTAGAACTGGACGCCCGGCTCGGTGGTCGCGATCTTCATGATGCGGCCGCTGACCGGTTCCGCCAGGGTGACCGCGTGCCGGGGGGTGTCGGTGAGGCCCTTGTCGAGGACGAAGTTGTGGTCGTAGCCGCTGCCGGCGAGGATCTGCGGGTCGGCTTCGCGGATGTCCCGGCCGATGGGCTTGGCGGTACGGAAGTCGAACGGGGTGTGTGCCACCTTGGCGAGTTCGCCAGTCGGGATGAGGGTGGAGTCGACCGGGGTGTAGCGGGAGGCGGCGATCCGCAGGGTGTGGTCGAGAATGCCGCCGTTTCCCTCCCCCGCCAGGTTGAAGTACGTGTGGTTGGTCAGGTTCACGACGGTGGCCCGGTCCGTCGTGGCCTCGTACCGGATGCGGAAGTCGCCGCGCGGTGTGAGGACGTAGTCGACGCGGACCCGCAGCGTGCCGGGGTACCCCATGTCGCCGTCCGCACTGACGTGGCGCAGCGTGAGACCGGTGTCGGACCCCTCGGCGTACGGCTCGACGTCCCACACCCGCTTGTCGAAACCCTTGTCCCCGCCGTGCAGGCTGTTCGGGCCGTCGTTGCGGGGCAGGTGGTGCTCGGTGCCGTCGAGGGTGAAGGTGCCGCCCGCGATGCGATTGCCGTAGCGGCCGATGATCGCGCCGAAGTACGGGCTGTGGGAGACGTAGTCCTGGAGCCGTTCGAAGCCCAGTGACACGTTCGCGTACCGCCCGCGCCGGTCGGGGACTTCGAGGGACTGGACGATCCCGCCGTACGACAGCACCCGCAGCCGGGTGCCCCCGGCGGCCACGGTCCAGCGGTCCACGCGGGTGCCGTCGGCCAGGGTGCCGAAGCGCTCCCTGACCGGGCCTCCGCCCGCGCCGCCGGCGCTGCCGTAGTGGTTCGCGGCGGCGGCCCGGCCGCTTCCGGCGGCGGCCCCCGCCGCTGCCATGGCGGCGGTGCCCGCCGCCATCACCGTACGTCTGCTGATGGTCATGTCGTCACGGCTCCTCGGAACTCTGATGTTCGATATTTCGTCACACGTTCGAAATGGTGGCGTGACCGTAGTGAGGCGGTGTGGGGCCTGTCAACGGTTCGCGCACGGCCGGCAGGCCTGCCGGGACCGGAAAGCCCTGGGGAGCGGACGCCACGATGTGATCGATTCATTGCATTTAAGGTGCGGTAATTGATCAGTTTATGGGCCCGAATTGTTCAGTGGCGGCCGCCCTTTCAGCAAAGTCACATGGCGAACCCGAACTGACTATGCTCCCCACATGTGTTGCGCTGCGCTCACAGCGAGTCATGGACGCTGTGGTGCGCGCGGACGGCACGCGGCTGCCGAGGGAAGCGACCATGGGCGCGACCCCGAAGCAACTGGTCGGGGGCCTCTTCGGAGCATGTGCTCTCGCCCGAGAAAAGTCCGGCCCGTTTTTGTCGCGCATCGCATTTCAGCCCGCTCATTCCCGACTGTTTAGGGATCCCTTGATGGTTCGCGCAGGTTCGATCTCCAGAGCCCGGCCGCCCGCGGCCGCTCCGGTATGGCTCATTTCTCCGGGAGTTCTGGCCGGAGTCCTCGCGATAGCGCTGCTCTTCTCCCCTGCGCAGATACGGACACCGCTCGCCTGGTGGGGTCTCGCCGCGGTCGTCCTGACGGCGATCACCTCGGCCGCGACGGCGCGCCGGATCCGTTCGGCGGACGCGGCCGCCCACGCACGGGCCGCGGCCGAGGCCGAGGAGCACCACGCCCGGCGCGAAGCCGCACTGACGCGGCGTCTGTCCGAGCAGCGCACCACCACCGTATGGCTCGCCGAAGAACTGCTCCCCGCGGCCGTCGCCCGGCTGCGGAAAGGCGACGCCGGCTCGGAGATCCTGCGGACCGTCACCTTCGGCGAACACCTCGACGACGAGTTCGCCCAAGCACTCCGCGGGGCCCTGCGGACGGTCCTGAACGCCGTGGAGATCCAGGAGCAGACACGCGACTCCTCGCAGCGGGTACTCGTGGCGGTCGCGCGCCGGGTCCAGGCGATCGTGCATCAGCTCGCCAAGGACCTCCACACCATGCAGATCGTCCACGGGAACGACTTCGAGGTCTCCCGCGGCCTGCAGGACATCGACCACCGCAACGCCCTGATCGGCCGCCTCGCGGCCAGCATCGCCGTCCTGGGCGACTCCCGGCCCGGACGCCAGTGGTCGAAGGCGATTCCGCTCTACGACATCCTCCGGGGGGCCATGTCGCGCATCGTCGACTACCCCCGCGTGAAGCTGCAGTCGGTCACGGAAGTGGCGGTGGTCGGCCCCGGGGCCGAGCCGCTGATCCACCTTCTCGCCGAACTGCTCGACAACGCCACGACGTTCTCCCCGCCGCAGGCCCCGGTGGAGGTGACCGCCAGCGAGGTGCCCTCCGGCATCGCGATCGAGATCGAGGACCGCGGGGTGGGGCTCACCGAAGAAGTCCGGCAGCGCGCCGAGCGCATCATGGCGCAGGCGGGGTCGAACGGTATCAATCTGGCGGCACTGGGCGAGGTCACCCAGCTCGGCCTCCCGGTCGTCGGCAGGCTGGCCCGCGAGTACGGCTGCCAGGTCGACCTGCGCACCTCCGCCTACGGAGGCGTACGGGCCGTCGTGCTCGTGCCCCGGAATCTGATCACCACGTTGTCGCAGCCGATCGTGAGGATCCCCGACATCGCCCGCAGGCACTCGGGCGGCCCCGCCCTGCCCCGGCCGACGCCCTCGGGCCCCACCCCGACGGATCCCGGCGAGGCCCGGAAGACCGTCAACGGGCTTCCGCAGCGGCGACGCGAGTCACCGGTCCCGCCACCGGTCGTCCGCGTCTCCCCCGAGCCCCCCGCCGCACCGCCCGCCCCGCGGCGGACCAACGGCGCACGCCGCCAGCCGGGCCTGATGTGGGAGGCGTTCAAGGGCGACAAGAGATCGGGCACCGCACCTTCCACTCCACACAGCGAGCCGTCAGATGAGGTCGAGTAACATGCAGCCACTGCCCAACATGGACTGGATGCTCAAGGAGCTCGAGGGCGGCGTCCCGTACGTGCGCCACGTGGTCGTCCTGTCGTCGGACGGCCTGTGCATCGGGCAGGCGAACACGGAGCCCGACACCGCCGACGCGATCGCCGCGGCCAGCTCCGGCATCCAGAGCCTGGCGAGGGCCATCGCACAGCGGTTCCCCGACGGCGACGGCTCCACGCGGATGGTCGGGATCGAAGCCGACGGCGGCTACTTCTGCATGATGGCGGCCGGCCCCGGCGCCTATCTCGCGGTCCTGGCCGACGAGGAGGTCGACGCCCGCCTGCTGGGCGACCGTATGCGGACGTTGGTGGTCCGGATCGGTCAGCACATGACCAGCCCGCCTCGTGATGACATCGGGCAGGCGATGTGACATCAGAGAAACAGGACCCGTGGAACGAAGGCGGTCCCGTTCCGCTCTATCTCCTCGCCGGTGGCCCGGACTCCTCGGCCAAGACGGCCGGGACGTTCAACCTGGTCACCCTCATCGTGGCGCGGTCCGAACCCGAACCCGCGATGCAGCCCGAGCAGGCGGCCATCCTCTCCATGTGCGCGTACCCGCTGTCGGTGGCCGAGGTGTCGGCGTACCTCAGCCTTCCGTTCAGCGTCGTCACGGTGCTGCTCTCCCGCCTCGTCGACGACGAGCTGGTGGAGGCGATCGCACCCGTGCCTGTCGCGGAATACCCCGAACGCGGCCTTCTGGAGGCGGTGATCCATGGACTACGTAAGCTCTGAGGCGCTCAAGGCCGGCCCACGCGGCACCGACATGCTGCTGCCCCACGGCGCCCGGGGAGTCAAGGTCGTGATCGTCGGCGGCTTCGGCGTCGGCAAGACGACCATGGTCGGAGCGGTCAGCGAGATCCCGCCCCTGACCACCGAGGAGACCATGACCCAGGCGGGCGTCGGGATCGACCACAACCCCGGCGCCCACGGCAAGAAGACCACCACCGTCGCGATGGACTTCGGCCGGATCAGCCTCGACGAGGAACTGATCCTCTATCTCTTCGGCACCCCGGGACAGGAACGCTTCTGGTTCCTGTGGAACGGCATCTTCGAAGGCGCGCTCGGTGCCGTCGTCCTCGTCGACACACGGAGGATCGAAGTCTGCTTCGAGGTCGTGACCCGCCTCGAAGACCGCCGCGTCCCCTTCATCGTGGCCGTCAACGCCTTCCCGGACGCCCCGCAGTACCCCGTACCAGATCTGCGCACCGCTCTGGCCCTCAGCGAATCCGTACCCATCGTCACCTGTGACGCACGTGACCGGGCGTCCTGCCGTGACGCCCTGCTCTCGCTGATGGTCTACCTGTGCACCCTCACCGCCGCCCAGGAGCCCGTATGACCGTCCCACCCGCCGAGAACACCGCCACGGAGCCCGGGCCCGTCCCGCCTCCGGGCTGTCCGGCCCACACCCCCGCCGGAGCCGCCGGAACCGGTGGAGCGACCCGGCTCTACGGCACCGTCGCCGCGACCGACCCCATGGGGCTGTACGAGGAACTGCGCGCCGCCCACGGTCCGGTGGCGCCCGTCCTGCTCGACGGCGACGTACGCGCCTGGCTCGTCCTCGGGTATCTCGAGAACCGCGACGTGGCCACCCGCTCCACCCACTTCTCCCGCGACCCCCGCGTCTGGCACGGCTGGACGAGCGGGGAGATCGACCCCGCCACCTCGCCGCTCATGCCGATGATCGGCTGGCGTCCCGACTGCGTGTGCGCGGACGGGGAAGAGCACCAGCGGCTGCGCGGTGCGGTCACGGCCGGCCTCGACCAGTTCGACCACCACGGGCTGCGGCGCCACATCACGCGCTTCGCGCACGAGTTGATCGACGGGTTCTGCGAGAAGGGCGAGGTGGAGCTGGTGAGTCGGTTCACCGAGCACCTGCCCATGCTCACCCTCACCCACCTGCTGGGCATGTCGGACGAGTCCGGCCCCCAGCTCGTGCACGCCGCCCGCGATCTCTTCAAGGCGACCGAGACGTCGCTCGCCAGCAATGCCTATGTGCTGGAGAGCCTCGAACAGCTCGTCGCCGTCAAGCGGGCCCAGCCGGGGTTCGACATCGCATCAGCGCTGATGGCCCATCCCGCCAACCTCACGGACGAGGAGGTGCAGCACCACCTGCGCCTCATCCTGCTCGCCGGATATGAGACGACAGCCAACCTCATGTCCAACGTCCTGCGCATGGTGCTCACCGACCCCCGGTTCCGCGGGTCGCTGGCCGGCGGCCAGATGACCCTGCCGGAGGCGGTGGAGCAGGTTCTCTGGGACGAGCCGCCGCTGATGGTGTGCCCGGGCCGCTGGGCCAAGGGGGACACCACCCTGGGCGGACAGCGGATCAAGGCGGGAGACATGCTGCTGCTCGGCCTGGCCGCCGGCAACGTCGATCAGGTGATCCGCCCGCACGGCTCGTCATCCGTGCACCACAACCGCGCGCACCTGTCGTTCAGCGCCGGCATCCACGAGTGCCCCGGCCAGGAGATCGGCCGGATCATCGCCGACGCCGGCATCGACACCCTGCTCGCCCGGCTCCCGGACATCGCCCTGTCCATCCCGGAGGCCGATCTCACCTGGCGCTCCTCCACCTGGGCGCGGCATCTGACGGCGCTGCCCGTCGACTTCGCGCCCCGGGCGCCCCACGTCCCGGACATCCCGGCACCGCTGCCCGCCCCGCCCTCCCGGAGCGGCGGTGAGCCCGCCGCGCCGCCGCGGCCGGAGAACGACCCCGATCCGCGACACCATCCCGCACCCCGTTCCTCGTGGCGGTCGCGCGTCAGACGCCTGCTGTGGAGGCGGTAGGCGTTCACGGACGTACGCGCGAAGGGTGGGCGCCTCACGGGGCGGGGGCGTAGCGGGGGGCTCCGGTGTACCAGGCATGGAGGCCGGACAGAAAACTGCAGGCCCCCCGGAGCCACGTCTCCAGTTCGAGGCGCTCACCGGTGTGCAGACCGGCTCGCTGGACGAGCGGGGGCAGTTCGCTCCGCCTGAGGTGGTCGAAGTGACGCAGCCGCGCGTTCACCAGCTCGACGGCCGCGGGCACCGCCTCGTGGACGGTGATGCCGAGGGATGTCGCGAGGACGACGACGAGGTTGTTGACGTCGCGTTCCTCGTGGACCTCGCGCTCGTAGGAGGCGATGTCGTTGGCGAGCCCCATGTAGTCCATGAAGGCGTCGAGCAGGGCGCGGACGGTACGGCTGCGGCGGATCCGCTCGGGGATCCGCCCGCCGGTGGCGAGCTCGACGGAGTAGGGGGCGGTGTAGGCGGCGAAGCTCTCACGGCGGAACTGCGCGTACTCGATCAGGTCCGGGACACGGCCGGTGCGGCTGTTGGCCAGCTCCTGCACTCCCGCGTCGATGTAGCTCGCCAGAGCCCGGTTGAACTCCGGCCGCCAGTACGCCAGTTCCCCGGGGAAAAGGTGTCGCTGGAGGGCGGCGATCCCCCGCTCCACCGCGTTCCCCGGCTCGGGTAACCGCGCGTCCGCCTCCGACGGCAGGAAGTGGTGGAGCCGGGAGGTGAAAGCCACGGCCCCGGCGAGGTCGTCCGTCCGCTTGAAGGCGGAGGCGAAGTAGTCGTCCCAGGCCAGAGCCCAGACGTTGAACCGGTGGTTGAGCACCAGTGCGGTGCGCGAGGCATCGGGAAGCGTCCACGCGGTCAGCCGGTCGACGGTCATGGCATGGAACGTGGACCGACTCCATATCGCCCGCCCGGTCGGAGGCCCTTCCTCACCGTCCAGCATGCCCATCTCGCGCGCCCACGTCTCACTCGCCTCGTGCAGGGCGGGCAGATACGGATTGGCGCGTACGGGATAGGGCATCCAGAGACCGGGAAGCGTGACGGCCTGCGCTGTCATGGGAACCAGCCCTTCCTTCTCTTGGTCCGGCACGGATGTGCGGACCATAGTCGCGAGCGGCCGGGCGTGTGGGAAGGCGACCGGCGTTCACCTGCCGGTGCTACGGCGCGGGCTGGGCGCGGGACCCGCTGCCAGAAGCCCTGTGCATGCTGCAGCCCCGGGCCGCTGCCGAGCTCCGGGCCTACCCTCTGCCGCCTCCCGCCTGGCGGTCCAGGAAACCGAGCAGTCGCGTTTCGGAGCGGAGAAGCCGCTCTCGCTGCTCCGAGGGAAGAGAAGCGAGGGCGTCGACCAGGACTCGGTTCCGTGGGACGTGCACCAGGCTGCCGGCGTAGATCCTGCAACCGGAACACCAGGCGAGCCGGATGCAGCGCTCGAACATGGAGGACTCGGGCGGATGGAAGCGGTACCGGTAGGAGCGGACGGGCGTCGACCCGGCCGTTCGGCGTGGTGCGGACGCACTGGAAGCCATGCGTGGGCCGATCACCGGAGCGGAGCCACAGCCACCGACCAAGTGCTGCCGCGAGAGGCGGCAGCATGCGGTGGGCAACGCGGCGGTGGGGTCCGTCGGATCAGCGAACGCGCGCGGGAACGGACGCCGGGGTGACCCCAGGGCGCGCTGACGACGACCGGGGCCGCAGCTCCCGTGTGGTGTCCCGATTGGTTCACGAAGCTGTCGCGGTTGAGACCCGGCCGTCCCCTGTGTCGTGCAGTGACGGATAGCGTTCCCGACCTTGGGGTCGCACGTCCGTGCGGCGCCGACCATGCACCTTTCTGCTCTGACGACTCCACGGGGGTACGGCGACATGACCATGCGACGAGACGGCATGCCGGATGACAGGTTCTCCCGGCGACGTGCACTACGGCTGGCCGGCGGCGGTCTCACGATGGCCGTGCTGACCGCGGGTGTGGCCGGTTGTCGTGAGGACGGCTTCGATGCCGGCGGATCCGGGGGGTCCGAGCCGGTCGGCGGAGACAAGCCGGCCGGGAGCGGCGCCGGTAAGGACGGGCAGGCTCCTGAGCCGCTGTGGACGAAGACGACATCCGCTCAGACCTACGGCGACAACGACGAACTCGTGGCCGCGGGCGGTGTGGTGATCGCCAGCGGTGCTCCGCTGGTCGCACTGGACGCGGCGTCGGGCAAGGAGCAGTGGTCGCTGAAGGACGGCGCGACCCCCGGGGCACCGATGCTGCTCGGCAGCAGCACGCTGTATCTGGCCAGCGCCGCCTACGACGGCACCGTCGCCGGCTACGACCCGGCCTCGGGTAGGCAGACGTGGCGCAGCCACCTGGGCAAGGACTACCGGCAACCGAGACCGATCGCGGTGGACGGCGATCAGGTGTACGTCATCGCCGAGATCCAGGAGGCCGACGGCTCGTCCAAGACCAACGTGATCGCCGCGCTGAACAGCGCTACGGGCAGAGTGGCGTGGAAGGAACAGCGCGACTTCGGCACCGAGCAGAACGGTATTCACGCCCATGCCGACGGTCGCCACCTCGTGTACACCGACTTCAAGAAGAACCTGACGGTGCGCGACACCGCCACCGGCAAGCAGGTGTGGACGCACAAGACCACCAAGACCAACTACGGCTTCTTCGCCGTGTACAAGGATCTGGTGATCGTTCCGCAAGGTCCGGATCTTCTGGCTTTCGGCCTTGCCGACGGCTCGGCGAAGTGGTCGGTGAAGACCGCCGAGAGCTACGTCGCTTTCAAGGAGCCGGCCGTCCTGGACGACGTGCTCTACATCGCCGACAGCGACCGCACGATGCGTGCCCTCGACCCCCGTACGGGCAAGGAGATCTGGCAGTCGACGGCGCTCGCCGACGCGAATCTCACGGTACCGCGGCAGTACGTGAAGGCGGGCGATGTCCTGTACGCGGCCACAGATCTGGACGAGCGGGGTGGTGTGATAGCCATCGAAGCGAAGACCGGTGCCGTGCGATGGACGTTCAACGACAAGACCGGTGACTATCACGCGTGGCTGGTGGCCACGGACGGGAAGCACGTGTTCGCCCTGCACGGCAAGAAACTGCACGCGCTGCCCGTCTGACACCCACTCAGACCGTTCCAGCCCGGAACCGGCGCGGGTCCTGGGCCTGCGCCGGCCGTTCCTGGAGGTCCGGTACGGACCTTCGGAGCGGTCACCGGCCGGGCACCGGCTGTCGGTGGGCAGCGGTCGCCTAAGCGCGGTCCCGGTCTGCGGAGTCGGACAGCCCGGCGGAGACGTCATGCTCGTTCTCGACGGCGGGTCCCTCCTCGACGGCCTGCACTCCGGAGGAAGGAAGCAGCTGGGGAATGCCGTCGACGATCGGATAGCGACGACGCAGGCGCGGGTTGTAGAGCGCGCCCCCGCTCTCGTCGAGGATCAGCGGCCCCTTGTCGAGCGGGCAGGCGAGGATCTTCAGCAGCGGGTTGTCAGGCTTCATGACCGGGTTCCTTCGGAAGTGGGGTGTCCGCGTCGTGTCGCGGCAGGGTGAGCAGAACCGTCAGTGCGAGCACGATGCCGCCGAGACGCAGTAACAGCCGCAACAAGTCATCGGGCAGCGGCTCGTCGAACGCGATCGTGCCGCTCACGATGGTGAACACACAGGTCACCGTCGAGCACACCGGGACGATCAGCGAGGCCCGGCAACGCTGGAGCGCGGTCTGTGACAGCACCAGACCACTGACCCCTGTCAGCAGGAGGAGGTACGGGTACGGGGAGGAGACCAGGGCGGGCACGCTACCCAGGAGGTCCGACGTGTCCAGATGCCCGGAGACGCCCTTGATGGCGAGCGAGCTGACGCCGTAGATCAGACCGACCGCGACCGCGTAGGCCACTCCTGTGGTCGGCTGCCGATGGCGCCGACGGGCGCGCCGCTCCGCGGCCGTGTAGAGCGCCAGGCCGGCCGCGAGGGTCGGCACGCACAGTGTCAGCAGGGTACCCGCGGGCGCGCTGCGGCTGATCTCCTCGCTGGACTCGTACAGCGAGGCCACCACCATCACCAGCGCCAGACCGATGACAGCCACCGCACGCCGCTCACGGCCGGAGGGGCGCTCACCGAGCACCACCGACGAGAGCACCAGCAGGAGGACCAGCCCGGACAGGAACAAGCCCTGGGCGGCGGCGATCGGCAGTGTGCGGTAGACAGCCAGCTGCGCGGCGAACCCCAGGGCCAGCGCCATGGCCCCGCAGATCCACAAGGGCCTGCGGGCCAGCAGGATCAGGGCCCGGCCCGGCTGTGCGGCGCTCAGCGGCGGCATGCCTGCCAGCGCCCGCTTCTCCAGGACGAAGCCGGTGCTGTACAGGACGTTCGCCACCAGCGCGGCGGTCACACCCCACACCACGGGCTACACCTTTCTCGCATGTACGAGGAGGATGGAAGCGAGGGACGGCAGCCCACAGGCCAAGCGGTCCAGCGGGCGGAGCGGGCGCGGCACCCCGTGGAACGGCGCACCGGCGACCGTCACCACCTCGAACCCGGACGCCGCCACGAACTCACGCAGCGCGCGCGCCGTGTACAGCCTCAGATGGCCCACCACCTCCTTGCCCGGTCTGCCGTGGATGCGGCGCAGGCTCACCTCGGAGAACACCGGCTGGATCCCGGCGAGCAGCAGGGCGCGGTTGTACCAGGCGCCGAGGTTCGGCGTCGAGAGCATCAGATGCCCACCCGGTCGCAGCACCCTGCGCAGTTCGTCGAGGGCACTGTCGGGATCGACAAGGTGCTCGACGACCTCGCTGAACAGCACGGCGTCGGCGCTGCCGGAGGCGAACGGCAGCCCGCTGCCGGTCAGCTCGCCGCGGACGACCTGGCTCAGGCGCGGCGCCGCCCGGCGCAGCGCGTCCTGCGACCAGTCGATCCCCACGATGCGGTGCCCGTCCAGGACGCGGGTGGCGGTCGCGCCCGCCGAGCCGTCCCCGCAGCCCACGTCGAGCACGGTCGCGGCCGGGCGGCCGGGCCCGACGGGGCCGAGCGCATCGGCCAGCATCCGGGCCTGGCGCAGGGTACGGGCTTCCCCCGAGGCGACGGGAACGGTGGGGTTCTCGTAGAAGTCCCGGAGCCCGGGAACCGGCCGGCCCGGCGAAGTCACCGCCGCCTCGGGCGACTTCCCGGTTGCTGCGGAGCCGCTGGCGGAGAGAGTCATGACGGCCTCTTGTGGTGGTCCTGGGCGGAGCGGGCTCCACCTGGTGTCGGGTCGGGATGCCGCGTGTCGCGGTGGTACGGGCCGCCCGGGCCCGGTGCGTGTTCCCGGGCCGGAGTCGCCTCGGCGTCCGCGGCGGTGGCGTCCACCTCCCCGGTCGCGGCTCCCGGCCCCGCCCCCGGAGCATTCGCCCCGGCAGAGGTGAGAGAGGTCGTCGACAGCGACGCCGCGAACAAGCCCACCAGGTCCGCACCGGCCGCGTCGTCGAGCAGCGCCCGCGACCAGCGCAGCGTCACATGCAGTCGCCCGCCGGTGGACGCCGCGGCCACGCTCAGCCCGCGCGGCATCCGCGCCGGTGCGGAGAACCACACGGCCGTCGCCCGGCCGGCGTCGCCGAAGTCCAGCGTGTACGGCACGCGTCCGATGTTGGTGACCAGTGCCGTCGACATCCAGGGCGCCGCCACCCGCCGTGCGCCACGGGTGAGCACGCCCCGGATGCCGACCGGCAGCAGCGGTGCGGTCAGCAGACTCGCCCCGGCACCCAGGGGGGCGCCCTGTGCCGACTTCAGCGCGTGGGTGCGCCGAGCGGTGGTGCGCAGCAGCCGGGCCACAGCTGCCGGGTCCGGCCGCTCACCGAGCAGCAGGTCCGTGTCGTGCGGGTCCTCGGGGGTCATGGCCACCTCGACGAGCCGGGTTCCGTTCCCCATCGGCATCTCGGTGCCGCGCGGCCGGTCGTCGACGGGCATCGTGATCCGTACGGAACCGGCCGGTCGGCCTTGCGAGACGTTCCAACGGGCCACCATCAGGGAGGTGGCGACCAGCAGTTGGTCGTTGACGGTCCAGGGCGAGTGGCCTCCGTCCCGCGTCACACGCCGAGGAACGGGCAGGTCGGTCTGCAGCATGCCGTTGCCCACGGCGCGGGCGCGTACCGGCTCGGGGCGGGAGTCCGGCGCGACGCGTACGGGGCGCGTACGTACGGCGCGGCCTGTCCCGCTCGGAGCGGGGCCCGGGCGCCCCGGCCGGACCCGCCCGGCGACCGGGACGGGGTCCACTCCTCCGTACTGTTCCGCGGTCGTGGCGAGGAGCCGCAGCCCCGACGGCGCGTCGAGGGCGGTGTGATGCATCGTCAGCAGGAGCACGGTCCCGGTCCGCGAAGCCTCGCCCGCCGCCGTCCGCTCCGGGGCGCCCGTTGCCCCGTCCGTCTCGACGACTTCCAGGCGCAGGGGGGGCGACAGGGTGAGCGGCGGGCATGCGCTCAGCGCGCGGGCCCGGGCAGCGGCCAACGCGTCGGGGCCCCGCCCCGCGAGGCCCACCGGGTCGCTGTCCGGTTCACCGGTGAGCTCCCACGCGAAGGACCGCCGGTGCCGACGGCCGGGCACTTCCCGCACCAGCACCCTGGAGTGCGTCAGCAGCGCCCGCCGGAACGCGGCCCGCAGCCGTGCCGGGTCCAGTCGTCCGGGCAGATGAACCTCGATGTGCACGCTCTCCGGTTCGTCGTCACTGAGGCAGTGCCGCGACACCTCGTCGACGGTCGGAAAGGGGATCCGGACGCCGCCGGGAGAGGCATCGGTCCCCCCGGCGGGGGTCCAGGGCGCGATCACGAGGGGCCACCGCCTTCCGGCCGCCGAAGGGGCGGCTCCGGCCTGTGCCCGTCGCCGGTTCCGCGCGGCTTGGCCGTGACCACCGGTCCGGCTTCCGGCGCGTCGGAACCGTCGTCCTCGCGCCCGTCGCCACGCCCACGGGCGGCAACGGACGCCGGCCTCACCGCGGTCACCAGGGCGGAGGCCAGCGCCACCAGCGCGAGCACCTGGGCGAAGCCGCTGAACGCGCCCTCCCCGGTGGCGACCGGCTCCCCGGCGCCGACGGCCGCGACAAGGCCCGCTCCGGCCATCGCCGCCGCCGCGGTCGGCACCAGCACGGCCGGCCGGAACCGTGCCGCCAGGGCGACTACGGGCACGACCAGGGCCAGCGGCCCCGCCGCCACCGCGACGACCGCGGTCAGCGCGAGTGTTCCGAGCGGCATCCCCGGCGGCGGCGGTTCGGGCAGTTCCTCGTCGGTCCCCCGGTCTCCGCGTCGGCGGCCCGCGAAGGCCAGGGCGGCCAGGGCGACGAGGGCGAACGCACCGCCGATCAGGGCTGCCCGGTACGACCCCGAGGGCTCGAACTCCATGGTCACCGTGCCGGACGCCCCGGCCGGAATCACCCAGGCCTGCTGCCAGCCGTCGAGGCGCACCGGCTCCAGTTCCGTGCCGTCCAGGGTGGCCTTCCAACCGTCGTTGGCGTTCTCGTAGGTCCGCAGGTACGTCGCCTCGCCCGAGCCGGCCGACACCGAAACGGTCCGGCTGTCGTCGGTCCACCGGGTGACGGTGGCCTCGCGCCCCGCCGCTCCCTCCAGTTCCCGCGGAGTGCCCCGGGTCAGCGTGACGTCGGTGATCGCCAGCGGCCCCGCGTCACCCGCCTCCACCTCGTGATCGCCGGGCGGAAGGTCCAGGGTGCCGTCCTTCTCCTCTCCCGCGCAGAGGGCGACGGTGACGGGGCGTCGCTCGGTGAGGTCCCGGACGAGTCCGGATGCCTTCGTCTTGTGCAGGACACCGCCCACAGCGAGGTCCGGGCCCTCACCGCACAGCAGCGAGAAGCGCGCGGACGGCTTGGCCCGCGGCACTCGCAGATCGGCCAGTGCGGGAACGTGCACCTCGCTCAGCCCGACCGGCAGCTGCAACCCCGCGTTCGCCACCGGATTGTGGACGGTGAGCGGGGCGACCCTGCTGATGGTGATGTCGAGCCGGTTCGTCTCGATCTGCGGGAAGCGGACCCGCCCGTTCTCGTCGACGTCGGCCACCGCGGCGCCGTGCGGGGAGCTGATCATCACCTGTTCGGGCCGGGTGGACACCCCGCCCGCCGGCGCGAGGATGACCTCGTCGATCTTCTTCTTGCGGGGCCAGCTCAGGTGGATGACGGGCCGGTCGCCCGCGATCCAGGCGGTGGTGAGGTCACCGTCGACCAGGTTGCGGGCGCTGAGTGACGCGCCGCCGCGGCTGATGGAGTCCACGGTGGCCGTCACCCGGTCCTTCGGCCCGGGGGCCGAGCGGTCGAGCAGTTCGTCGAGCGCGCCGCCGGGCACGGCGACGGCTCGCGCCGACACCTGGTACTCGCCCGGTTCGCGGGTGCTGAACCGCCGGTGCAGTCCCACCTCGGCCGATACGGGCGACAGACCGCCCGCGTCGGTGCCGCGGTGCAGGGAGTACACGCTCGCCGCCGCGTCGGTGTGCTCCGCGTCGGCAGGCAGCACCAGCATGCGCGTCACCTGGACGTCCGGGACCGACACCTCGGCGAATCCGGCTCCGGAGAGGCCCGGGCGCGCCTGTTGCGCGGCCACGATGGTGATCTTCATCCAGGAGGCCTCGCCCGCGGGAGTCTTGACGGTCTGCGGCAGGCCGTTCGTCTGCAGGGGGCTGTCGGCCGAACCGCGGTCGGTCTCGATCCGCACCTGGGTGGGCGCCGCGCGCATCGAGTCCCCCGGCAGGGGCGTCAGCTGGATGGAGGCCGGGATGTCGGTCGGCCGGGAGAACTCCACTCTGAGCCACTGTCCGGCCGGCTCGCCCGGGCTGCCCTCGGCCCACGCGGTGTCCGGGTTGCCGTCGAAGGCGTTCACCGGGTCGTACTGCGGCAGGTGGAACAGCCAGTTGCCACTGCTGGAAGCCGTCACGGCACGGGCGCCGCGCAGCACCGCCGTCGTCTGGTGGTCGGTGCCCTCCGACGGCAGGATCTGCTTGGGCTCCTCGCCCGGGTTCTGCAGGCTGCCGGGGTGATTGCGCTCGTCCGCCGTGTACGTGTACGAGGTGTTGTTGTTGACCAGGCCGAACCGGGTGTCGGCTCGACGCAACCCGTCCGCGGCCGCCTTCACCGGCGGGACGACGCCCTGGGGAAGACCGTCCCCCGCCAGTACGGCCGGCCGCTCGGCCATCGAGGGGTCGGCGGACAGCTGGAGCAGCGCCTCGGGTCCGCCACTGACCACGGCCGTGTCGGCCACGGCCGAGACGCCGACCCGGTCGGGCCTCCCGTCGCGGTCCTGCGGCTGATAGATCTCCACGGCCTGGAGCCGCGGGTAGAGCCCCTGCACCTGGAGTGGGGTGTCGGCGGCGATGCGTCCGCCGGTCACCAGCGGTCCGAACCCGGTGATCTTGCGGTAGCCGGACGATTCCAGGGTCCGCTTCACCGTCTGCGGCGGGACATAGCCGATCTGGTCGGGGTCGAGGTCGTTGCGGACGACCACCTCGTGCATGCCGGCCCGTGCCAGGTAGGCCTGGAGGCCCGGAACCTCGGAGCCCGACAGCAGCGCCTGCTCGACGGCGTCCGTCATGCGGCGTGCTCCGGGCGTACCGAAGGGGACGAAGTCACGCTGCGCCCAGGGGGTCTCGGCCAGGACGTCGAACGGCTGGTCGATGGGGGATCCCCAGGTGTAGATGCCGTGCGCCGTCGCCGGTACGACCAGTGCCCGGCTGTTCGGGGCGTTGTCCTTGAGCCAGTCGGCGGCCTTCTCCCAATGGGTGGGCAGTTTGGTGAACGCCCCGGGCTGGAGGACCGAGCCGTTGACGTACGGAAGCGCCAGACCGGGCAGTACCAGCACCGCCGTGGCAGCGGGCACCCAGCGGCGACCGCGAAGTGCGCGAGACCCCCTGCTCTCGGACAGCACGGCTGTCAGATGGGCCAGTCCGAGGGCGAGCGCGAGGGCCAGCCCCGGCTGGAACTTGTAGATGTTGCGGAACGGCTTCAGCGGCCCGTTCAACCAGTCCTGGACGGCACCGTGGAACGGACCGCCGAAGGCTCCGCCGTACCCGGCGAGCGCGATCAGGACGACGGCCAGGACGGTCAGCATCAGCCAGCGGCGCTCCGGCAGGTCCCGCCGGGCCAGGCCCGCCAGCCCCAGCGCCGCGGCGAACGCCGAACCGAGAACGGTGACGACGGAGGTCGCGACGGTCCAGCCGGCCGGCAGCCACGCCTCACCGAAGTTCAGATAGGCCACCCAGTTGCCGGCGCCGCGCAGCAATTCGGTCGCGGACATGGTGGCGGTGGTGGTGTCGGCCTGCTCCACGTACGGCATGAAGTTCTCGCCGTACATGCCGAGCAGGAGCAGCGGGACCACCCACCACACGGTGGCCAGCACGACGCCCGGTATCCACCAGACCAGCAGCGCCCGCCGCCGTCGGCCGGGAGGGCGGCTGAGCAGGTACAGACCCACGGGCAGCAGCGCTGCCAGTGTCGAGGCGGCGTTCACGCCGCCCATGAAGGGGATCAGCAGGGCCGAACGTGCGGCGGCCGTCCGCGGGCTCGACTTCGCGGAGGTCAGCGGCAGCAGCACCCAGGGCAGCACGGCACCGGGCAGCGCGGCGGCGGAGGTCGATCCGATGACGATCGTGAAGGTGGGCCACAGTGCGTAGACGACCGCACCGACGGCCCGGGACGCGGGCGTCCCCACGCCCAGCCGTTCGGCGAGCCTGAGCGCGCCCCAGAAGGCAGCGGTCACGATGATCGACAGCCAGAGCCGTTCGGCCAGCCACACCGGCACCTGCAGCGTGTCCATGAGCGCGTAGTAGGGCAGTGCCGGGAAGGCGTAGCCGATGTACTGGTTGGCTATGCCGCCGAGGCCCACGTTGCCGTTCCACAGCGAACCGAGGTCGCCGATGAAGCGCCAGGGGTCGAGGGCGACGCCGAGTTTGGTCTCGAACGTCATCTTCCCCGGTGACACCGCGAGGAACGACACCAGGACGACGGCCCAGAAGCCGAACAGCAGGCGTCTTCCGCGCGGATCACCGAACGCCTCCGACGGCTTCGGGCCGGGCTGCGGCACCCGCGTGGGCGCCTGGACCGTAGTGGTCATGACCGTTCCTCGCTTCGCATGCTCATGGGCTTCGCCTGAGAATCAGCAGCAGATTCCAGGTGGCGATCTCGCGGAGTCCCGGCACCCGGGTGATCGTGCTCGCGAGGAATGGCCAGTAACGGGAGCGCGCCGTGACGACCTGTACATCGTCGCGGCCGCGGACGTGCCGGAGGGTGGGACCGATATGGACGGGGAAGAGGTTCTCGCCGAGCGTGTGCTTGGCCTCCCGGCCGGTGCGCCGTTCGTAGCGTTCGCGGGCCCGGTCGGCCCCGAGGTAGTGCCACGGCGCGGTCTCGTGGCCTCCCCACGGGGAGAGCCAGTTGGTGAACGACAGGTAGATCAGTCCGCCGGGGCGGGTGACTCGCGCCATCTCGCTGATGAACGTCTGCGGGTCCGACACGTGCTCCAGCACATTGGACGAGAAGCACACGTCCGCCGCCCCGTCGGCGAGCGGCAGCAGATATCCGTCGGCGAGCACCGCGTCCTCGGTGACCGGGCCGCCGGCGCTCAGCTCCCGCAGGTCGGGCTCGAAGAGGTAGCTCTGCGCACCACGGCGGCGGAACTCCTTGGTGAAGTGGCCGCTGCCGCCACCGATGTCGACGACGATCTTGCCGGACAGGTCGATATGACGTGCCACCTGTGCGACCGAGTCCCGGGCCAACAGGGTGTAGCACCGTTCGGGATCGCTGGGTTCGCGCATGAACGCCCGGAAGAGAGCGGCCGATCGCCTCAGCGACGGATCCTTGAATCCGCGTTCGGTGATCTCAGCCATGGCCGCGCCCGCCGCGTTCCTGGACGGCGGCGCGGGCCACCGCCTCGGCGGCGACCTCCTGGAACTGACGGACCGTCATGCTCCAGCGGAAGCGCTTGGCGCGCTGCGCGGCGGCACGTCCCATGGACGCGCGCCGTTCGGTGCTGAGGGACAAGGTGCACCACGCGGCGGCGAACGAACTCTCGCCCCGGGCGAGCACCCCGGTCTCCCCGTCCTCGACGGAGTCGCACAGGCCGGGTATGTCGAAACCGATCGCGGGGGTGGCCCGGGCGGCTGCCTCGGTGACGACCAGCCCCCAGCCCTCGACGAGGGAAGGGTGCAGCAGCAGCCACGCCTCGCACATCAGCCGGTGCTTCTCGGCGTCCGACACCCGGCCGGCGAACGTCACGGCGGGGCCGGCCATGGCTTCGAGGCGTGACCGTTCGGGACCGTCACCCACGATGACGAGTCGGCCACCGGTCACGGGGCGGACCCGCTCCCACAATCTGAGAAGCAGGTCGATGCGTTTGTACTCCACCAGTCGGCCGACGGCCAGGAACAGCGGCTCCTTCGCCTCGGGCAGCAGGGGGCCGGGCTCTTCGACGCCGTTGTTGACGATCCGGATGCGGTCCGCGGCCACGCCGATGCCGCGCAGCTCGGAGGCGGTCGACTCCGAGACGGCCACCATCAGGTTGTCGCGGTGCGTTCCTGCCAGTGCCCAGTGCTCCAGCCTGCGTCCGAGCCGTGCCGCAGGGCCCGGGTAACGCATCTGCCAGAGATCCGTGTGCACGTGGTTGACCAGGCACAACGTCGGTCCACGGTGCCACAGCGGCGCCAGGTACGGCATGCCGTTGCACACCTCGACCAGCAGGTCGCAGTCGCCGACCTCCCGGGCGAGGGTCGCTCTGGCGCGCAGAAAGTGGCCTGCGTCACCTCCCGCGGAGACCACCCGGTAGTCGCGCGGGGCGGCCGGTCCACCGCACACGAGCGTCACCTCGTGGCCGCCGGCGGTCAGACCGTCGGCTATCCGGTCGATGAGCAGTTCCGAGCCACCGGCGGCCCGGTTGGCCAGGTCACGGCGGGCGAGAAAGGTGATCCTGCGCGGCAGAGGTGCGTCGGGGGATGCGACGTGCGGGTCAGCGGCAGGCGAGTCGGCGACGTAGCTGCCGGTGCGGGCTTGAGGGGGGACGGAAAAGGAGTCCTTCTGGCCGAGGGCCAGGGCGGACGCGCGCTGGGGCATAGGGGTGCTCCAACTCGGGGCTGCGAGAGGCAGGCGGGTGGGGTTGCCGGGCTTCCGGGGATGAAGCGCTGGGCTGGCTCGGTGTGCGGGTGCGGCGGGTACTGCGGGTACAGGCGCGGGTGCCGCGGTGCCGGACCGGACCTGGACGTGCGTGCGTCCTGTCCGCACCGGGATGGCGGGAGACCCCTGGATGGGAGCCGGTTCCACCGGGAAACACTTGTCTACTGAGGGGTAACGTCAGTGTTCGTTCAAGCGATTCGTTACGGCTACTCACGGCGGTGACAAGTTCGGGCCGTTCGAAGAGCCGCGTTTCATCACTCTTCTGAGTGTCGCGGCCGTCGGCCCCGAACCAGCAGCACCGTGCCCGCGGCGACCAGCAGACCGCCCGCGATCCCACCCGCCAGAGGCGCGGTCTCACCGAGCAGCTCCAGTCGGCCGCTGTCCTCGGAGGCCAGCTTCACCTGCTCGCGCCGGGTCGCGTCGGTGAATTCCAGCCGCTCGCTGGACAGCAGGGTGACCGCGTCCTTCCGTGAACCCGGGGCCCGTAGCGTCTTCGTCGGAGCGATCAGCGCGTTCATGATCCGTCCCGTTCGCGGGTCCACGGTCAGCTCGATCCTCGCGTTGGAGTACCACTCCTCGGCCAGAACCTGGCCCGGCTTCGAACTGCCGACCAGTACGCCGGGGACCAGACGGGTGCCCGTCGCGGTGGCCTTGACGGCACCGACGAAGCGGTAGCCCTCGTGCCCGTCGATCTTGGTGACCTCGTCGAACTCCAGCGGCACGGTGGCACCCAGAGTGCTGTCCCACCAGGCGTAGGTGCGCTTCTCGACGTCGAACGGGAACTTCAGGTAGGCCTCGCCCTCGAACCGAGGCTTCTCCTCGCAGCAGTGCACCGGAAGGTTCGTCCGGCGGTCGGTCACCCATCGTTCGGTGGCCCACTGCAGGGACTTCCGCGGGTCGGCGAGTGGCAGCGTCTTCGGCGTGTCGATCTGGGTCGACACGTCCCAGATCGCGTTTCCGGTGCGCTCACTGCCGGCGACGTCCCCCAGCACCCGGCGGGTGATCGTTATCGTCTGGTCGTCCACCCTGGAAACGGACCCGGTGTCGAAGTAGCTGCCCTGACCTTCGAAGACCGTCGTGGAGACCGTATCGGTCGGCGTGCGTTTGGCGCGCGGCTCCACGTACCAGGCAAGCAGTTGGGTGAGCACCAGCAGAAAGACACCGGCACCCAGCAGAATCAGGGACAAAGGTGATATCGAACGACGCATGCGGGTACTCCGATACGGACGCGAGATGCGGGAGTTCAGGGCGGTGCGGGACGGGCCGCGCGCACGGATCACAGCCTGTCCGGGGCGATGAGCGACTTACCCGGTGGTAACACTGCTGTGAACGGCGAAGCTAGGTGGAGCTTGACCACCTGTCAATGCGCCTCGCATACTGACCGCGCCGGACCGGGCCGGCGCGCTGGGTGACAGACCTCATCGACTGAGAGGCCGATCATCCTCATGTCCAGACTCTTCGCCGCCCTCCTGACCTGCGTCGCCGCTGCCGCTCTGGCCACAGGCGCCGCCTTCGGGATCGTCGCCGCTCTCGACGCCACACCCGAGCAGCAGAACGTGCCGCTCGTCACATTCCCCGACCCGCCCGCCCACGGGCCCTCCGGCACACCTGGCCCCGGCGCGGGCTAGTTTGTGCCTGTGCAGGCCGGCTGACCGAGCTCATGAAGACCGGACATCCAGGAGCGGTGGTTTGGAAGCCTCGTCAGCGTGGCGCGACGTGCCACGAGAACGGATTCAGCAGTTCGCCGACCGGGCCCTGGAGCAGGTCCCCGAACTGGCCCAGGACATCCTCGCCGAGATTCGGCGGGAGTACCCGGGCCTGGTGTTCATCGTCGACGAGTCCGGAGAGCCCAAGGCCTTGGTGGCGATCCGGCACGCGCTGGAGCTCTTCGTGGAGCAGATGATCACCGGCGCGGACCGGCCGAGCGCCCTGCCCGAGATGTTCCGGGACTTCGGGCGGGGCGAGGTCGCACACGGGCGCAGCCTGGACTCCCTGCAGGGGATCTACCGGCTGGGCGTGCGCCTTTCCTGGCGGCGCATGGCGGAGATCGGCCAGCAGGCCGAGATTCCGTCCTCAGCCATGTACGAGCTCGCCGAGTCCGCGTTCGAGTACCTCGACGTGATAGTGGCCCAGTCGGTACAGGGCTACGCCGAAGCCATCGCCCGCCAGGCCGGGGAGCGGCTGCGCCTGCAACGTCTTCTCGTCGATCTCCTGCTCGCCGAGCACCGCTCGGATCCCTCCGCCGTCCTTGCCGACCGCGCGGCCGACGTGGGCTGGCACCTGCCCGAGAAGGTCGCGGTGGCCGTGCTGCTCCGCCCTGCGGCGGAGGCGGTCGCCCCGGCCGTCGGAGACGAGGTGCTGTTCGACATGGAGGGCGAGCGGCCGCGCCTCGTCGTACCGGACCCGGACGCCCCCGGACGCGCGGAGTTGCTGCACCGGGCAGTCGCCGGCTGGTCCGGCGCGATCGGCCCTTCGGTTCCCGTGACCGAGGCCGCCACGTCGCTGCGGTGGGCCGATGCCGCCGTCGGGATGATCGAACAGGGCCTGCTGCCGCGAGGGCGGCTCCTGCACTGCGGCGAGCACGTCGAAGCCCTGGTACTGCTGCCCGCAGGTGAGTTGATCGACGATCTGGCGCGAAGGAGGCTGGCGCGGCTGGACAAGTCCGGCGGCCCGGCGCACGCCCACCGTCTCGCCGAGACACTGCTGGCTTGGCTGGAAACGCGGGGAGGCGCCCCGGAGGTGGCCGCCCGGCTCGGAGTTCACCCGCAGACCGTGCGCTACCGGCTGAGACAGCTCCGCGAGTTGTGGGGCGACGACCTGGACGACCCGGACCGGCGCTTCGAACTGGAGCTGGTGCTCCGTACCCGACGGCTGCGCGGAGATCTCGTCCCGCCGCCTGACTGACCCCCGGGAGGACGCCGGCGGACGGCCCGGGACCTCGCGCCTGACAGCGTCCGCGGTCGCACAGCCGGCGTGCTCCGAGCAAGCACTTTCCGCAGCCGTCGATCTCGTCCTGGTGGTAGGGCGCATCTCTCCCGTTGCGCCGGAGCGTGAGGAGACGTGACGGCCACGCCCAGGACGATCTTGATCGGTTCGATCAGCCCAGGAAGCTCAGCCGCACCTGGCGCTCCGGGTTGTCCCTGTTCGTGTCCACCAGGCAGATCGACTGCCACGTCCCCAGTTCCAGGCGGCCGCCCACCACCGGGACCGTCGCGTGGGGAGGGACCAGGGCCGGGAGGACGTGGTCGCGGCCGTGGCCCGGGGAGCCGTGGCGGTGTTGCCAGCGGTCGTCGGCCGGGAGGAGGTGATGGAGGGCCGCCAGGAGGTCCTTGTCGCTGCCCGCGCCGGTTTCGAGGATGGCCAGGCCGGCCGTGGCGTGGGGGACGAAGAGGTTGAGCAGGCCGTCACGGCCGTCGGCGGTCTCCGCGAGGAAGCCGGCGCACTCGGAGGTCAGGTCGGTGACGGTCTCGGTGCCGCCCGTGGTGAGGGTGAGGACGCGGGTCGTGAAAGTGGACATGAGGTCATCCTGCCGCTCGTTCCGCAAGATCACGCATCCACGCTCCGGGGCGGGGAAGATCCCGGCCCCCACCCTCGTTAGTGGAATCGTGAACGATTTCGGTGTGCGCGACATGGACGTGGTGGTCATCGGCGCCGGACAGGCGGGGCTTTCGGCCGCCTACCATCTGCGGCGTACCGGGCTCGAGCCGGACCGGGACTTCGTCGTCCTCGATCACGCCCCGCGGCCCGGCGGCGCCTGGCAGTTCCGCTGGCCCTCGCTCACATACGGCAAGGTCCACGGCATGCACGCGCTGCCCGGGATGGAGCTGACCGGCGCCGACGGGAGCCGGCCCTCGTCCGAGGTGATCGGCGCGTACTTCACCGCGTACGAGGAGCGCTTCGGCCTCCGCGTCCACCGGCCCGTCGAGGTCCGCGCGGTCCGGGACGGCCAGGGCGGCCGGCTGCTGGTCGAGACCTCGGAGGGTACGTACGCGGCCCGGGCGCTGATCAACGCGACCGGCACCTGGGACCGCCCCTTCTGGCCCCGCTACCCGGGACAGGAGACCTTCCGCGGCCGTCAGCTGCACACCGCGAACTACCCCGGTCCCGAGGAGTTCGCCGGGCAGCGGGTCATCGTGGTCGGCGGCGGCGCCTCGGGGACCCAGCATCTGATGGAGATCGCCGAGGTCGCCGCCGAGACCACCTGGGTGACCCGGCGCGAGCCCGTCTACCGCGACGGCCCCTTCGGCGAGGCGGAGGGCCGCGCGGCCGTCGCCATGGTCGAGGAGCGGGTACGCAGCGGACTTCCGCCGCAGAGTGTCGTCTCCGTCACCGGGCTTCCGCTCACCGAGGCGATCAGGAGCGCCCGGGAGCGGGGGATCCTGGACCGCGCCCCGATGTTCGACCGCATCACACCGACCGGCGTGGCCTGGGACGACGGCCGGACCGTCGACGCGGACGTGATCCTCTGGGCGACCGGCTTCCGGGCCGCCATCGACCACCTCGCGCCGCTGAGGCTGCGGGAGCCGGGCGGTGGCATCCGGCTGGAGGGCACGCGTGCGGCTCGTGACGAGCGGATCCATCTCGTCGGCTACGGCCCGTCGGCCTCGACGATCGGCGCCAACCGGGCCGGACGCGCGGCCGTCACCGAGATCCGCCGAGCCCTCGACCGGGAGCCCGCCACCCTCTCCGGGTAGCCCGGCGAGGGGTCAACCGGCCGTCGCCGCCCGGCGGTTCGCGTTGAACTCCGCCACGTTCTCCTCGTGCCGCGCGTAGTCGTTCGTGAACCGCGTGTCCCCCGGCTTGACCGTCACGAAGTACAGCCACTCCCCCGGCTCCGGCGAGATCGCCGCGGCCATCGCCTGTTCCCCCGGGTTCCCGATGGGCGTGGGGGGCAGCCCCGTCCGGTTGTACGTGTTGTACGAGTTCTCGATCCGGGTGTCCGCGTGCGTGGTGTCCACGGTGGAGCGGCCGAGGGCGTAGTTGAGGGTCGAGTCCATCTGGAGCGCCATGCCGCGGGCGAGGCGGTTGTAGACGACCCGGGCGACCTTTCCCATGTCCTCGGGGGTGTCGGCCTCCGCCTGGACGATGCTGGCGATGATCACCGTCTGGTGCACGCTGACGCCGTTGCGCTGCGCGCCCGCGCTGATGTGGTCGGCGCCGAATCTCTTGCGCGCCGTGTCGACCATGTACCGCAGCAGCGCGTCGGGGGTCGTCGAGGACGTCACCGGGTATGTCGCGGGGAACAGGTACCCCTCGGGGTTGCCTCCGGCCGCTTCGGGCAGTTTCAGCCCGGTGGCCCGGGTGCCCGCGGCCTTGCGGGTGGTGCCCTGGGCGAGGCCGAGGGAGCGGTCGACGGCCGCGTAGACCTGGTTCGCCCGCCAGCCCTCCGGGATGAGCAGGGTCCGCGCCTTCTCCACCGGGGGCGCGTCGCGGTGCAGCAGCAGGGGGACCGTGACGGCCGTGGCCACGACCAGGGCGGCGCACAGGATCAGGACCAGTTTGCCGCGCCGGGTCAGCCGGGTGCGTCGGCGGCGGTTCGCGCGCCAGGACCGGTACGTCATGGGCGCACGCTAACCCGCGGCAGGGGCGATTCCCGGGAGCGCGCACGCGGCGGCGCCGCCGTTCCCCTGGGACGGGGGACCGGCGGCGCCGTGCACTGCGATCGTCAGACGAGCCAGCCCAGGAAGTGGGCGACGCCGGCGAGCAGGTTGGTGATCACGTTCATGGTGGTGCTTCTCCTCGTACGTATGCGTGTGTGGGACAGCGCGGTCGCGGTCTGCAGCCCGTCGCTTGCGCACCGTAAGCATCACGCGTCGCAGAGGAGTGGGGCAACGAAAATCGGAACGATCACACGTTCTGGGGAACAACCGCTCCCACGTTCGCGTGTTCGCCGCCGGGTGCCGTCTCGGCGTCCCGACGCACCAGCGCCGTGTACCGGCCTCCTCGGGCGAGGAGCTCGTCGTGTGTGCCTCGTTCGGCGATCCGGCCGGCTTCGAGGACCACGATCTGGTCCGCGTCGCGGACGGTGGAGAGCCGGTGGGCGATGGTGAGGGTGGTGCGTCCGGCGGAGAGCGCGTCGATGGCCTGCTGAACGGCGTGCTCCGTACGGGTGTCGAGCGCGCTGGTCGCCTCGTCGAGGATCAGGACGGGCGGGTCGCGCAGGATGGTGCGGGCGATCGCCAGGCGCTGCTTCTCACCGCCCGAGAAGCGGTAGCCGCGCTCGCCGACCAGGGTGTCGTAGCCGTCGGGCAGGGAGGCGATGTGGTCGTGGATCTGCGCGGCGCGCGCGGCGGCCTCGATCTCCTCGTCGGTGGCGTCCGGTTTGGCGAAGCGCAGGTTGTCGGCGACGGAGGCGTGGAAGAGGTACGTCTCCTGGGAGACGACGCCGACGGCCCGGGCGAGGGTGTCGAAGTCCAGGTCGCGTACGTCGACCCCGTCGATCAGGACCCGGCCGCCGGTCACGTCGTAGAGCCGGGGCACGAGATAGCTGAGCGTGGACTTGCCGGAGCCGGTGGGGCCGACCACGGCGAGGCTGCCGCCGGCCGGGACCGTGATGTCGACGGCGTCGAGGGTGGGCCCGCCGGGCGCCTCCCGGTCGTAGCGGAACTCGACGTTCTCGAAGACCACCTCGCCGGCGATCTTCTCCAGCCGGACGGGGTTCTCGGACTCGGTGATGTCGACGGGGAGGTCGAGGTACTCGAAGATCCGCTGGAAGAGGGCGAGGGAGGTCTGCATCTGCACGCCGGTGGAGAGCAGGCTCACGGCGGGCCGGAAGAGGCCCTGCTGGAGCGAGACGAAGGCGACCAGCGTGCCCAGCGAGATGGCCGGGCCGCCCGACTGGAGGGCGAGGCCCGCGGCCCAGTAGATCAGCGCCGGCATGGCGGCCATGACGATGCCGATGGTGGACATCCGCCACCGTCCGGCCATGGAGGAGCGCACTTCGAGGTCGACGAGGCGCTCGGACTCCGCGGCGAAGGAGGTGGTGAGCGAGTCGGCGCGGCCCATGGTCCGGCCGAGCAGGATGCCGCTGACGGACAGCGACTCCGTGACCGTCGCGGCCATGGCGGCCATCTGCTTCTGGCGCTGCGTGGTGATCTTCTTGCGTTCGCGGCCGACGCGGCGGCTGATCCAGACGAAGACGGGCAGCAGGAGCAGCGAGACGACGGTGAGCCGCCAGTCGAGCGCGAGCATGGCGACGATGGTGGCGACGACGGCGGTGAGGTTGGAGACGAGGGAGGTGGCCGTCGAGGTGACCGTCGCCTGCATGCCGCCGATGTCGTTGGCTATCCGGGACTGGACCTCGCCGGTGCGGGTGCGTGTGAAGAAGGCGAGCGGCATCCGCTGCAGCTGGGCGTAGACGGCGGTCCGCAGGTCGTGCATGACGCGCTGGCCGACGGTGGTGGAGATCAGCGTCTGGAGCACGCCGAAGACGCTGGTGATCACGGCGGTGGCGATCATGCCGAGGGCGAGCAGCGTGAGCAGCCCTGTGCGGCCCTGCGGGATGGCGGTGTCCAGGATCTCCTTCAGGAGGAACGGCGAGGCGACCGAGACCAGCGACGAGGCGCCGACGAGCACACCGACCAGGCCGAGGCGGGCGCGGTACGGGCGGAAGAGCCGCAGGATGCGCCGCACCTGCGCGGGCTCCTTCGGCTGCCCGGGATCACGCGCGGGAGGCGTCCAGGCGGACTCTTCATGGGGGTTCATGGGCTCCTACGAGGGGTGCGGAAGGGAGAACGATCAGAGCATAGTGCATTGTTACCTACACTCACAATGAACCAGGTCCTGATATTGTTCCCGGCATGGACACTTCCGACGGTACGAGCACTCCGGACACGCGCACAGCTGACGCGGGGAGCGCGGACGCCGACGGGCTCCTCGCCGAGCAGCTGCTCCGGCTCACCCGGCGCCTGCACCGCATCCAGAAGCTGCACCTGGAGCCGGTCGGCATCACCCCCGCCCAGTCCCGGCTGCTGCGCACCGTCGCGCACTACGACCACCCGCCCCGGATGGCCGATCTCGCCGAACGCCTGGAGGTGGTCCCCCGCGCCGTGACCAGCCTCGTGGACGGTCTGGAGGCGGCCGGCCGGGTCCGCCGCGTCGCCGATCCGACCAACCGCCGGGTCGTCCGGATCGAGCTCACGGACACGGGACGCGCGACGCTGCGGGCGTTGCGCAGCGCGCGTCGGGCGGCCGCGGAGGACATCCTGGCTCCACTGACCGTCGATCAGCGCGAGGTGCTCGGAGGTCTGCTGTCCGCCCTGGTCGACCCGTTGCCGGAGCGCCACTGCTGACCCGACCGGACGCCCCGCCGAAGGGGAGCCGAGCCATGCCACTGCTGGAACCGAACCCGCAGGCCCTGCGACCCGGTACGAAGCGGACGCCGGCCCCCGACCGGGTCCCCGATCTCCAGGCCCGGGGCACCCCCCGGCATCTGCGGGAGGAGCTCGCGGCGCTCATCGGCCCCGAGAAGGTGCTCTCCACCATCTCCGACCTGGTGCGCTACGCCTCCGACGCCAGCCCCTACCGGTTCGTCCCGCAGGTCGTGGTGGTCCCCGAGGACGTCGACGACATCTCCGCGATCCTGTCGTACGCCCACGGCAAGGGGCGCGAGGTGGTCTTCCGGGCGGCCGGCACCAGCCTCAACGGCCAGGCGCAGGGCGAGGACATCCTCGTCGACGTGCGCAGGCACTGGGTGGGCGTCGAGGTCCTGGACGGGGGCGCCCGGGCCCGGATCCGGCCCGGCACCACCCTGGCCCGGGCCAATGCCGCCCTCGCCCGGTACGGCAGGGTGCTCGGCCCCGACCCGGCCAGCGCCGTCGCCTGCACCATCGGCGGAGTCGTCGCCAACAACGCCTCCGGCATGACGGCCGGGATCACCCGGAACTCGTACCGGACCGTCTCCTCGCTCACCTTCGTCCTGCCGAGCGGCACGGTCGTCGACACCGCCGACCCGGCGGCCGACGACACGCTCGCCCGCGCCGAGCCGCGCCTGTGCGAGGGCCTGCTGGCCCTCAAGGCCGAGATCGAGGCCGACCAGGAGCTCACGGCCCGCATCCGCGCCAAGTACACCCTCAAGAACACCAACGGCTACCGCCTGGACGCCTATCTCGACGGCGCCACACCCGTGGAGATCCTGCGCGGTCTGATGGTCGGCTCGGAGGGCACCTTCGGCTTCATCTCCGAGGTCGTCTTCGACACCCTGCCCCTGGACCGCGCGGTCTCCACCGCGCTGCTCCTCTTCCCCTCGCTGCCGGCCGCCGCCGCTGCCGTGCCCCGCTTCACCGAGGCCGGGGCGATCGCGGTCGAGCTGATGGACGGCAACACCCTGCGCGCCTCGGCCCGCGTCCCCGGGGCGCCGGCCGACTGGGCGGAGCTGCCCAGCGAATCGGCGGCGCTCCTGGTGGAGTTCCGGGCTCCGGACGCCGCCGCGCTGGAGGCGTACGAGGAGGAGACCGGCCGGGTCCTGGAGGGGCTGGACCTCGTCGCCCCCGTCGGTTCCGTCGACAACGCCTTCACCCGCGATCCGGGGACGATCGCCCGCCTCTGGAAGGCGCGGAAGGCGTTCGTGACCGCGGTGGGCGGCTCGCGCCCGCCCGGCACGACGCTGATCACCGAGGACTTCGCGGTGCCGCCAGACCGGCTCGCGGAGGCCTGTGCCGAACTGCGCGAGCTGCAGGCACGGCACGGCTTCGAGGCGGCCGTGGCGGGTCACGCCGCCCACGGGAACCTCCATTTCCTTCTCGCCTTCGACGCCGCCGACCCCGCCGCCGTCGAGCGGTACGCGTCCTTCATGGACGCGTTCTGCAAACTGACCGTGGAACGGTTCGACGGCTCGCTGAAGGCCGAGCACGCCACCGGCCGCAACATCACGCCGTTCCTGGAGCTGGAGTGGGGGCCGAAGGCCACCGAACTGATGTGGCGGACCAAGGAGCTCATCGACCCGGACGGGATCCTCGCCCCCCGGATCGTCCTCGACCGGGACCCGCGGGCGCATCTGCGCAATCTGAAGACCATCCCGAAGGTCGAGGCGATCGCCGACCCCTGCATCGAGTGCGGATTCTGCGAACCGACCTGCCCCAGCCGGGACCTGACGACCACACCCCGCCAACGCATCGTGCTGCGCAGAGAGATGATGCGGCAGAGCGACGGCTCTCCGGTCGAGGCCGGTCTCCTCGCCGCGTACGGCTACGCCGCCGTCGACACCTGCGCGGGCGACTCCACCTGCGCGCTGGCCTGCCCGGTCGGGATCGACACCGGTGCGCTGATGAAGGAGTTCCGGCACGCGCGGCACTCACCCCGGGAGGAAGGGATCGCCGCGCTCACCGCCCGCGACTTCCGGGGCGTGGAGGCCGCGGCCCGGCTCGCGGTCGCCGCCGGCGACCGGATCGGCGACCGGCTGATGGAGTCGGTGACCGGGCTCGTACGCAGGGCGGTGCGGCCCGACCTCGTACCGCGGTGGCTGCCCGAGATCCCCGGTGCGGCGGCCCGTCGCCTGCCGCCCACCCACCGCCCGGCGGCGGTCGCCGTCTACTACCCGGCCTGTGTGAACCGCGTCTTCGGCGGTGCGGACGAGGCGCGCGGTCCCTCGCTCCCCGAGGCGGTGGTGCGGGTCTCCGCCCGTGCCGGAAAGCCGGTGTGGATCCCGGACGACGTGGCCGGTACGTGCTGCGCGACGATCTGGCACTCCAAGGGGTACGAGCGCGGCAACGCGGTGATGGCCAACCGGATCGTGGAGGCGGCCTGGGGCTGGACGGCGGGCGGACGGCTCCCGCTGGTCGTCGACGCCTCCTCCTGCACGCTCGGCATCGCTCACGAGGTCGTGCCGTACCTCACCGACGACAACCGGGAGCTGCACGCGGAGCTGACCGTGGTCGACTCGCTGGTGTGGGCGGCCGACGAGCTGCTCCCTCGGCTCGACGTGCGCCGCAGGCTCGGTTCGGCGGTGGTCCATCCGACGTGCTCCATGCTCCACCTGGGCGACGAGGACCGGCTGACGGCCCTCGCCGCGGCGTGCGCGGTCGACGTCGTCGTACCGGACGACGTGGCGTGCTGCGCCTTCGCGGGCGACCGCGGCATGCTCCATCCCGAGCTGACGGCCGCCGCCACCGCGCGCGAGGCGGCCGAGGTGACGGCCCGCCCCTTCGACGCGCACCTGTCGGCGAACCGGATGTGCGAGATCGGCATGGACCGGGCGACCGGGCGGCGTTACGAGTCGGCGCTCCTCGCCCTGGAGCGTGCCACCCGGCCCTGACGGCCCGGGCCGGCCGACGACGAGGGTCCCTCACCGGCCGGTGAGGGACCCTCGTCGTTCCTGGGCGGCGGCAACCGGAGGCGAAGAGTCCAACCACCCGTCGCAAGAGTCCAATCCGCGCCCTTGCGCACCACGAACCTCAACGGCCAGGGTCCTGTGCGGGATTCATGAACCAGCCATGCACACCGCACCCGGAGGTTCGATGAACGACAACGCACCACAGCCCCCGAGCCGCCGTTCCGTACTCCGGACCACGGCCGGCGCGGCCGGAGCCGGCCTCGGCCTCGGCGCCCTGAGCGGCGCCCCGGCCCACGCCGCTCCCGATGCCACCGCCGCCCACGCCGCTGCCGCCGGCCACGCCGAAGAGGCGGCGCGGACACCGCCGCGCCGGGGCGCCACCATGGCCGGCGTCCCCTTCGAGGGCCGCTCCACCGTCCGGGTCGGCATCATCGGCCTCGGCAACCGCGGCGGCAGCATGATCGACCTGTTCCTCGCCCTGCCCGGGGTGCGGGTGGTCGCCCTCTGCGACCCGGTGAAGGCGAAGACGGAGCGCGCCGCGGCGAAGGTCGTCGCCGCCGGCCAGCCCTCCCCCGCCGTGTACACCCACGGCGAGGACGACTACGAGCAGCTCTGCGAACGCTCCGACCTGGACTTCGTCTACGTGGCCACTCCCTGGCACCTCCACTTCGCGATGGCGCGGGCGGCGATGCTGAACGGCAAGCACGTCGGCGTCGAGTGTCCGGTCGCGATGCGGCTCGACGAGCTGTGGCAGCTGGTCGACCTCTCGGAGCGGACCCGCCGCCACTGCATGCAGCTGGAGAACTGCTGCTACGGCCGCAACGAGATGCGGGTGCTGCGGATGGCCCACGCCGGGAAGTTCGGCGATCTGCTGCACGGCGCGGGCGCGTACAACCACGATCTGCGGGAGCTGATGTTCTCGCCGACGTACTACGAGGGCCCCTGGCGCCGCTTGTGGCACACCCGGCTGCGCGGTGATCTCTATCCGAACCACGGTTTCGGTCCCGTCGCCAACTACATGGACGTCAACCGCGGGGACCGGGTCGTCAGCATCAGCAGCTTCGGGACGCCGGCGCTCGGTCTGGCCCAGTACCGGGCCGAGCAGGTGCCGCCGGGCGACCCGAGCTGGAAGGAGACGTACATCGGGAGCGACCGGACGATCAGCCTGCTCCAGACCGCGAAGGGCCGGGTCATCCGCCTGGAGCACGACGTCTCGACCCCGCACCCGTACAGCCGTATCAACAGTCTCGGCGGTACGCGGGGTGTCTTCGAGGACTATCCGGCGCGGATCTATCTGGAGCCCGACCACAAGGGTCATCAGTGGGGGGACTTCTCGGCGTACGCGGGCGAGTTCGACCACTGGCTCTGGAAGGAGCACGCCAACCCGCCCGGCGGGCACGGCGGCATGGACTACATCATGATCTTCCGGCTTATGCAGTGCATGCGGCTGGGGCTCGTTCCGGACTTCGACGTGTACGACGCGGCGACCTGGACCGCTCCGGTGCCGCTCAGCGACGCCTCGATCAAGGCGAAGGGCGCGCCTCAGGCGATCCCGGACTTCACCCGGGGCGAGTGGCGCAAGGCCAGGTCCGGCGTGGACTCGGCCAGGCCGGCGTAGCGCACGGCGAGCGGGGCCCGGCGCGCGGCGGCGCGGTCGGGCCCCGCTCGCCGGGGGGCGGCCGTTCAGCAGCGAAGGCGGTCCTGCGTGAGGGTGCCCTGCACCGTCCTGAGAGTCCGGTCGTAGCAGCCGCCGGAGCCGTACAGCCGGTACCGGTCGGTCGTCGTGCCGACCGCGTGCCGCTGATCGCGGGGCACGCCCGTGGTGTAGGTGGCGTCGCCCGCGTAGCTGTGGTCGAGGCGCGAGAAGGACGCCCGCTCGCCGCCGCGCAGGACGACGGTGTCGGCCCGGTCGCCGAGCGCGAGCACGGTCCGCAGCCGGTCGCCGGCTCCGACCGTGGTCTCGCCGTCCATGGTGTACGTGCGGTGGGTGCGGGTGGTGGTGCGTCCGGCGGTCACGGTCTCGTCGTCGGTCCACCGCGCGGTGAGCGCGTCGGGGTTCTCGCCCTCGCCCCAGCGGTGGACGGAGGTGTGCGCGACGGCCCGGGTGACCGTGGTGTCGACGCGCCCGTGCGAGGTGTCGAGATGGCCCGCGACGGTGAGCCGGTGTCCGCCGTCCGTCTCCAGACGGTGTTCCGAACCGGGCGTGTACACAGAGGAGTTGCGCGGGGAGCTGCCCTCGTGACGGTCGAGCGAGCCGGTGACGACCGACCTTCCCTCGTCCTGCCAGAGCAGCACGTTGGTCGGGGTGCTCCAGCCGGTCCGCCCGGCCGGGACGCCGAGCACCGACACCTCGACCCGGTGCGCGCGGCCGTCGTTGAGGAGGCCGGCGAAGGGCGTCAGGTCGTAGACGATCGGCTGGACGTCGAAGGCGCGCGGGCCGGGGGTGACGTACCAGAGGAAGGGGTTGGACCAGCCGCCGGTCCACACCGTGGGGAACGGGGCGGCGATCCCCGCGAGCCTGCCGTCGACGGAGATCCGCACCTCGCGGTAGGGGCCGTCGGTGGCCTTGCAGGAGTACGGGGCGGTGTCGGGGACGGTCAGGTACCAGTACTCCTCGCAGCCGCCGCCGGAGCCGGTGGCGTACACCTCGGCGAGGATGCGTTCGGTGTTCCGGGGAGTGGTCAGGCTGGTGGAGTGCAGGGGGATCACCCGGTCGGGGGTGTCCGCGGCGGGCTTCACCGGTCCTCGCGCCGTGTAGAAGGTGAGCGTGACGCGGACGTCGAGAACACCGGTGTACGTCTCGTTCACGACATTGCCGATGAGCATCTCGACGGGCTGCGGGCGGCTGAGCGTGTCGCGGTAGCGGGTGACGTCCTTCTCGACCGACCAGCGGATGCCGTCGGGCGAGGGCTGGGGTGTCGAGGTGCGGAAGATCTCCACACCGCCGACCGCGACGTGGCCGAGCCGGTCGTACTGACGGCCCTTCACCTCGCCGTCGAGGCGGAGCACGACCTTGCTCCAGCGGGTGCCGCACTTCTCGGGCGGGGTGTAACTCCCCTTGTACGGCGTGAAGTCACGGAACTGGGCGGCGGCGAGGGTGATCTCGCAGGAGGGGGTGGCCGGCTTGGCGACCGGCGGCGCCGCGGTCACCGGGTCGTGCCAGTCGGTGGTGAACTCGGCCGGGGGCGCGTCGGCCGGAGCCTGGGCGGTGGCCGGGCGCGCGGCCACGGGGTGCGCGGTGAGCAGGGCACCGGCGGCCAGCACCAGAGCACTGATCATGCCCATGATCTTCTGATGTCTCATGGGTCGCGAGTGAAACGCGGGTGACGCGGGGCGTCCAGAGGGCGTCGTCGGATCTTGGCGCGTTCTGTGCCTGATTGCGAATAAATCGATTGCCGTCCGCCGTCCCCGGACGCGAACCTTGCACGGTTTGAACCGACCGGCCACAAGCCGACGAGCCACCGGACCACCGGACCACCGGAAGACCCTGGGACGACATGCAGATTCGCGAACTACCCTACGCCGACCCAGGGGTCCCCGATGTCCGCTCGGGCACCCGGTTCCTCCTCTGGCTCGGCCGCAACCAACTCGGCGGACAGGTCAGGAGCCTGCTGTGGGGACTCCTCCTCCAGCTCGGCATCGCCGGACTGCCGCTCGCCGTCGGCCTCGCCGTGCAGGCGGTCGTCGACCGCGACGGCGGACGGCTCGGGCTCGCGGGCGGTCTGCTCGCCCTGCTCGGCGCGGCGATCGCGGTGGGCGACATGATGCTCCACCGCACCGCCGTCACCAACTGGATCACCGCCGCCGCCCGGGTGCAGCAGCTGCTCTCCCGCAAGACCGCCGAGCTCGGCTCCGTGCTGACCCGGCGGGTCGCCGCGGGCGAGGTCGTGGCCGTCTCCACCGGTGACGTCGAGAAGATCGGCTGGTTCGTCGAGGCGCTGTCGCGGTTCGCCGCGGCGGCCACCACCCTCGTGGTCGTCTGCGTGGCCCTGGTGGTCTACCAGCCCGCGCTCGGTGTCCTCGTCGCGGTCGGCGTACCGGTCCTCGCCCTGGCCGTGCTGCCGCTGCTGCCGCGTGCCACGCGCCGGGCCGACGTCCAGCGCGAGAAGGCGGGCAAGGCCACCGAACTGGCCTCCGACACCGTGGCGGGGCTGCGCGTGCTGCGCGGCATCGGTGGCGAGGAGCTCTTCCTCGGCCGCTACCGCACCGCCTCCCAGGAGGTGCGCCGGGCCGCCGTGCGCAGCGCCCGCATGTGGGCGCTGATCGCGGCGATCCAGGTGATGCTGCCGGGCGTCCTGCTGATCGCCGTGGTGGCGTACGGCGCCCGGCTCGCGCTCGACGGCCGGATCACCGTCGGTGAACTGGTCACCGTCTACGGCGCGGTGGCGCTGACCCACCATCCGCTGCGGAACTTCGAGGAGATCGCGATGGCGTTCTCCTTCTCCCGGCCGTCCGCGAAACGGGCCGCCCGGGTGCTGGCGCTGACGCGCACGTCGACGGTGTCGGAGACGCGCGACGAGACGAAGGCGTCCGGTGATCTGTACGACCCGGCCACCGGGCTGCTCGCCCCCGCGGGTCGCTTCACCGCGGTCGTCTGCGGCGACCCGGACGCGGCCGGGCGGCTCGCGGACCGGCTGGGCGGCCATCCCGTCGAGCCGGGCGAGGGCCACACCTCCGTCCTCCTGGGCGGGGTGCCGCTCGACGAGCTGACGCTCGACGCCGCGCGGACCGCCGTCCTCGTCCAGGACAAGGATCCCGTCCTGCTCTCCGGCACCCTCCACGATCTGCTCGACGTCCCCTCGTCGGGCGCGGTCCGGGCGGAGGACGCCCTGGCCGCCGCGCAGTGCGGGGATGTGCTCGACGCCCTCGCCCAGGGGTCGGTGGACACCGGCGGCGACCCGATGCGGGCCACGATCACCGAGCGCGGCCGGTCGCTCTCCGGCGGTCAGCGCCAGCGCCTGGCCCTGGCCCGCTCCCTGGTGACCGACCCGGAGGTGCTGGTCCTCGACGAGCCGACCTCGGCGGTCGACTCGCACACCGAGGCCCGGGTGGCGGCGGGCGTCAGACGCCTGCGCGACGGCGGCACGACCGTGGTCCTGGCGTCCTCGCCGCTCCTGCTCGACCTCGCGGACCGGGTCGTCCTGATCCACGAGGACGAGGTGGTGGCGGTGGGGACGCACCGGGAGCTGCTGCGCGACGAGCCGCGCTACCGGGCCGTCGTCACCCGCGAGACCGAGGACGAACTCGCGGCCGGCGCCGCACCCGGCGCGCAGCGTGAGGCCCCCGGGGAACGCGAGGTCGGTGAGGAGCTCGCGGACATCCAGAAGACTGACCAAGAGATCGAAGAGATCGAAGAGCTGGAAGGAGAGTCGGCATGATCGGGCTGGCGCCACCGGCGTACGACCCGGCGGCCCCGCGGACGGCGACGACCCTGCCCGTCGGCACGGCCGCGACCGTACGCGCGTACGTACGCGAGCTGCTGCGCCGTCACCGCGGGGCGTTCGCCCTGCTCGTCGGCGTCAACGCGGTCGCCGTGATCGCCTCGATGGCCGGTCCCTATCTCCTCGGCTCGCTCGTCGAGCGGCTCGCCGACGGTGCGCGCGATCTGCGGCTTGAGCACACCGTCGCCCTGTTCGCGGTCGCCCTCGTCGTCCAGACGTTCTTCGTACGGCTGGTGCGGCTGCGGGGCGCGATGCTCGGCGAGGAGATGCTCGCCGATCTGCGCGAGGACTTCCTCGTGCGATCCGTGGGGCTGCCCCCTGGCGTCCTGGAGCGGGCCGGGACCGGGGATCTGCTCTCCCGTATCACCACCGACATCGACCGGCTGGCCAACGCGATGCGCGAGGCCGTGCCGCAGCTCGCCATCGGGGTGGTCTGGGCCGGGCTGCTGATCGGCGGACTCGCCGTGACCGCGCCGCCGCTGGCGGTCGCGATCCTGATCGCCGCTCCGCTGCTGATCGTGGGCTGCCGCTGGTACTTCAAGCGGGCGCCCTCGGCCTACCGCTCGGAGGCCGCCGGCTACGCCGCGGTCGCCGGGGCGCTCGCCGAGACGGTCGACGCGGGCCGCACGGTCGAGGCGCACCGCCTCGGCGCCCGCCGGATCGCCCTGTCGGACCGGCGGATCGCCGAGTGGACGGCGTGGGAGCGGTACACGCTCTTCCTGCGCTCGGTGCTCTTCCCGGTCATCAACCTCACCCATACGACGGTGCTGGCCGCCGTGCTGCTGCTCGGCGGCGTGTTCGTGCTGCAGGGCTGGATCAACGTCGGGCAGCTGACGACCGGCGCGCTCCTCGCCCAGATGCTGGTGGACCCGATCGGCATCGTGCTGCGCTGGTACGACGAGCTGCAGGTGGCCCAGGTGTCGCTGGCGCGGCTGGTCGGCGTCCGGGACATCGAGCCGGACGCGGGCGACGAGAGCGTACGGCCGGAGGGGCGGACGGTCCGGGCGGACGAGGTGCGCTTCGGCTACCGCGAGGGCGTCGACGTCCTGCACCGGGTGTCGATGGACGTCCCTCCGGGCACCCGGCTGGCGCTCGTCGGCCCGTCCGGCGCGGGCAAGTCGACGCTCGGGCGGCTGCTCGCGGGCATCTACGCCCCGCGTTCGGGCACGGTCACCCTCGGCGCCGCCGAGCTGGCCAGGATGCCGGCCGAACGGGTCCGGGAGCACGTGGCCCTGGTGAATCAGGAGCACCACGTCTTCGTCGGCTCGCTGCGGGACAACCTGCTGCTGGCCAGGACGGGGGCGGCGGACGCCGAGCTGTGGGCGGCGCTCGGCGCGGTCGACGCGGACGGCTGGGCCAGGGCGCTGGAAGAAGGCCTGGACACGGAGGTGGGCTCGGGCGGGGTGGCGCTGACCCCGGCGCAGGCCCAGCAGATCGCCCTGGCCCGGCTGGTCCTCGCCGACCCGCACACGCTGGTCCTGGACGAGGCGACCTCGCTCCTGGATCCGCGGGCCGCCCGCCACCTGGAGCGCTCGCTCGCCCGGGTCCTGGACGGCCGCACGGTGGTGGCGATCGCCCACCGGCTGCACACCGCCCACGACGCGGACGTGATCGCGGTCGTCGAGGAGGGCCGGATCAGCGAACTCGGCAGCCACGACGAGCTGGTGGCGGCCGGCGGGGCGTACGCGGCGCTGTGGAGGTCCTGGCACGGCTGACGTCCTGCACGGCTGCCGGAGACCGCCTCTCCGTCCGGATCATGCCGGGCCCCGCGGGGGTCCGGCATGATCCGGACGAAACGCGAGGCCCTGAACGAGAAGCCCTAGATGAACCCCAGCGCCGCCGCTCCGCCGACGCCGCCGAGGAGCATGAACGCCGGCATGAGGACCTTCAGCTCGACCCAGCTGCCCGCGCGGAAGCGCATCGGCTTCGGCGGCCCCACGGGGTACCAGCGCTTGCGGCCCACCGGGATGGGCCAGAGGATCGGGCAGCCGGAGACCGTCAGGGCGTCGCCGATGTCGTGGACGAGTGCGCCGAGGACGACCGGCAGGCCCAGCCAGAGGTACTCCTGGCCGGGGCCGGTGAACAGCCAGTCGGAGCCGTTGCCCGGCTGGTCGAGGACGCCCGCCAGTATCCAGGCGCTGGTGGCGCCGAGCAGCCAGACCAGGACGTCGCTGGACATCCGCGCGGCCCGCCAGAGCAGGCCCTCGACGGCCAGGACGAGGTGGATGAAGAGGATCGCGAGGACCGCCCAGCGGCCACAGGTGATCGCCGCGACGGACGCTCCCGCGCCGATGAGGACGGCCCAGAGCCAGGTGTGGGTGAGCGTGCGGTGCCCGCCGGACCTGCGGGGGTCGGCGGAGGAGCGGGTCGCTTTGTAGACGGCGTAGGAGAGCTTGTCGACGATCTCGCACAGGCCCCGGGAGACCGGACCGAAGGCGCGCGAGATCGTCGCGGACTTGTGGTCGAGGTCCGGGGCGAGGGCCGCTCCCGCGCAGAGGAGCGCTCCGACGACGAGAACCGGCCATGGCATCGGATGGCCTGCGGCGGCCGCCGCGGCTCCGACGCCCAGCCAGGCCGCCGCTCCGGACAGCGAGTGCGCCGGTCCCATCATGCTCGTTCCCGCCCCGTTCCTCCCGCGCCGGCGCCCAGTTGACGACCGGTCGACGCGCCAGCGTATCGTCCGTGATCTTGTGTGCGGTGGCCGGTTCCCTCATCCGGGCGGATGCCAGGCAAGATGGGGGCGTGACCCTCATCGATCAGCTGCCGCCGAACGCCGACCCCGACGCCCTCTTCGAGGCTTTCTCCTCATGGGCGGAGGACCGGGGCATCACGCTCTACCCGGCCCAGGAGGAGGCGCTGATCGAGGTGGTCTCCGGGGCCAACGTGATCTTGTCCACCCCCACCGGCTCGGGAAAGTCGCTGGTCGCGGCAGGTGCGCACTTCACGGCACTGGCGCAGGACAAGGTGACGTTCTACACCGCGCCGATCAAGGCCCTGGTCTCGGAGAAGTTCTTCGACCTGTGCAAGCTCTTCGGCACCGAGAACGTCGGCATGCTGACCGGCGACGCCTCCGTGAACGCGGACGCGCCCGTGATCTGCTGCACGGCCGAGGTGCTGGCCTCGATCGCGCTGCGGGACGGCAAGTACGCCGACATCGGCCAGGTCGTGATGGACGAGTTCCACTTCTACGCGGAGCAGGACCGCGGCTGGGCCTGGCAGATCCCGATCCTGGAGCTCCCCCAGGCACAGTTCGTGCTCATGTCGGCCACGCTCGGTGACGTCTCGATGTTCGAGAAGGACCTGACCCGGCGCACGGGCCGCCCGACCTCGGTGGTCCGCTCGGCGACCCGGCCGGTGCCCCTCTCGTACGAGTACCGGCTCACGCCCATCACGGACACCCTGACCGAGCTCCTTGAGACCAAGCAGGCTCCGGTCTACATCGTGCACTTCACGCAGGCGCAGGCCGTCGAGCGCGCGCAGTCGCTGATGAGCATCAACATGTGCTCGCGCGAGGAGAAGGACAAGATCGCCGAGCTGATCGGCAACTTCCGCTTCACCACCAAGTTCGGCCAGAACCTCTCGCGATACGTGCGCCACGGCATCGGCGTCCACCACGCCGGCATGCTGCCCAAGTACCGCCGTCTCGTCGAGAAGCTGGCCCAGGCGGGCCTGCTGAAGGTCATCTGCGGTACGGACACGCTCGGCGTGGGTGTCAACGTGCCCATCCGTACGGTGCTGTTCACGGCGCTGACGAAGTACGACGGCAACCGGGTGCGGACGCTGCGCGCGCGGGAGTTCCACCAGATCGCGGGCCGGGCAGGGCGGGCCGGCTTCGACACGGCGGGGCTCGTGGTCGCGCAGGCGCCCGAGCACGTCATCGAGAACGAGAAGGCGCTCGCGAAGGCGGGCGACGACCCGAAGAAGCGCCGCAAGGTGGTGCGGAAGAAGGCCCCGGAGGGGTTCGTCGCCTGGAGCGACACGACCTTCGAGAAGCTGATCGGCGCCGAGCCGGAGCCGCTGACCTCCCGCTTCAAGGTCACCAACATCATGCTCCTCTCGGTGATCGCGCGCCCGGGGAACGCGTTCGAGGCCATGCGCAAGCTCCTGGAGGACAACCACGAGCCGCGCAAGGCGCAGCTGCGGCACATCCGCCGGGCCATCGCGATCTACCGTTCGCTGCTCGACGGCGGGGTGGTGGAGCAACTCGACAAGCCGGACGCCGAGGGGCGCACGATCCGGCTCACCGTCGACCTCCAGCAGGACTTCGCGCTCAACCAGCCGCTGTCCACGTTCGCGCTCGCGGCGTTCGACCTGCTGGACCCGGAGTCGCCGTCCTACGCCCTGGACATGGTCTCGGTCGTCGAGTCGACCCTGGACGATCCTCGCCAGATCCTGGCGGCCATGCAGAACAAGGCGCGCGGCGAGGCGGTCGGCCGGATGAAGGCGGACGGCGTCGAGTACGAGGAGCGCATGGAGCGGCTCCAGGACATCTCGTACCCGAAGCCGCTGGAGGAGCTGCTCTGGCACGCGTACGAGGTATACCGGAAGTCCCACCCGTGGGTGGGCGACCACCCGGTCTCGCCGAAGTCCGTCATCCGGGACATGTACGAACGGGCGCTGTCCTTCACGGAGTTCACGTCCTGGTACGAGCTGGCGCGGACCGAGGGCATCGTGCTGCGCTACCTCGCGAGCGCGTACAAGGCGCTGGACCACACGATCCCGGACGATCTGAAGACCGAGGATCTGACGGACCTGATCGAGTGGCTGGGCGAGATGGTGCGCCAGGTGGACTCCTCGCTGCTCGACGAGTGGGAGCAGCTCGCCAACCCGGAGGTGGAGACCGCAGAGGAGGCGCAGGAGAAGGCCGACCAGGTCAAGCCGGTCACGGCGAACACCCGCGCGTTCCGGGTCCTGGTACGGAACGCGATGTTCCGCCGGGTGGAGCTGGCGGCCCTGGACAACGTGGACGCGCTGGGCGAGCTGGACGCGGAGTCCGGCTGGGACGCGGACGCGTGGGGCGACGCGATGGACGCGTACTGGGACGAGTACGACGACCTGGGTACGGGTCCCGACGCGCGCGGTCCGAAGCTGCTCGCCATCGAGGAGGACACGGCCCACGGTCTGTGGCGCGTCCGGCAGACGTTCGCCGATCCGAACGGCGACCATGACTGGGGCATCAGCGCGGAGGTGGATCTCGCGGCCTCCGACGAGGAGGGCCGCGCGGTCGTCCGCGTGACGTCCGTCGGACAGCTGTAGCCGGTTTCGCAGCCGGGGTTCGTTGCCGGGGGCCGTAGCCGGAGTCTGCGGCCGGGGTTTGTAGCCGGGTTTAAGGAGCGCAGTCGTGACCAGTCCCGCCGAGAGTCTCGTCGACCTGCTCGATCTGGAGCAGATCGAGGTCAACATCTTCCGCGGCCAGAGCCCGCAGGAGTCGCTGCAACGCGTGTTCGGCGGCCAGGTCGCCGGTCAGGCCCTGGTGGCCGCGGGCCGCACCACCGAGGGCGACCGGCCGGTGCACTCGCTGCACTCCTACTTCCTGCGGCCGGGGCGCCCGGGCGTCCCGATCGTGTACCAGGTGGAGCGGGTGAGGGACGGGCGTTCGTTCACCACGCGCCGGGTCACGGCGATCCAGCAGGGCCGCACGATCTTCAACCTGACGGCCTCCTTCCATCTGCCGGAGGAGGCCGGGTTCGAGCACCAGCTGCCGCCCCGGCACATGACGGACCCGGAGACCCTGCCGAGGCTCGCGGACGAGATCCGCGACCACCTGGGGACGCTGCCGGAGTCGCTGGAGCGGATGGCGCGGCGCCAGCCGTTCGACATCCGGTACGTGGACCGGCTGCGCTGGACGAAGGAGGAGGTCAGGGGCGCGGACCCGCGCAGCGCGGTGTGGATGCGCGCGGTGGGCCCGCTGGGCGACGACCCGCTGGTGCACACCTGCGCGTTGACGTACGCCTCGGACATGACGCTCCTGGACGCGGTCCGCATCCCGATCGAACCGCTGTGGGGGCCGCGCGGCTTCGACATGGCGTCGCTGGACCACGCGATGTGGTTCCACCGGCCGTTCCGTGCGGACGAGTGGTTCCTGTACGACCAGGAGTCCCCGATCGCGACGGGCGGCCGCGGCCTGGCGCGCGGCCGGATCTACGACCGCGAGGGGCGGATGCTGGTCTCCGTGGTGCAGGAGGGTCTCTTCCGCAAGCTCTAGGGGCAGATTCCCGGGAGCGGGTCCTGGGCGACCTCGTGGCGGCGGGTCCGGATCTCCGGGCCCGGAGGGTGGAGCTTGGCGTCGCAGGACGGGCCGAGGCCGGTGCGCCGGGACTGCGCGCCGGTCAGCGGCCGGCCGCACAGCCGGCACCGCACGGGCCGTCGTGTGCTCGGCGGGGCGGGGTCGATGTCGATTGCCAGCGGTTCGTCACTCATGTTGTGATCACACCCTAGTCTCGACGAGGAGCTCTCCATGAGTCTGTACGACATCCCCCTGCGGACGCTGTCCGGCGACCCGATCTCGCTGGCCGACTACCGCGACCAGGCCGTCCTGGTCGTGAACGTGGCCTCCAAGTGCGGTCTGACGCCGCAGTACGCCGGCCTGGAGCGGTTGCAGAAGGAGTACGGGGAGCGCGGTTTCACCGTGCTCGGCGTGCCGTGCAACCAGTTCGCCGGCCAGGAGCCGGGCAGCGCGGACGAGATCCAGACGTTCTGCTCGGCGACGTACGGCGTGACGTTCCCGCTCCTGGAGAAGACGGACGTGAACGGCGAGGGCCGCCACCCGCTGTACGTCGAGCTGACCCAGGTCCCGGACGCCGACGGCGAGGCCGGGGACGTGCAGTGGAACTTCGAGAAGTTCCTGATCGGCCGCGACGGCCGGGTGACCCGGTTCCGCCCGCGCACCGAGCCGGACTCCCCTGAGGTCCTCTCGGCGATCGAAGCGCAGCTTGCCTGACGCGAGCGTCGTCGCCCGGCTGCGCGCGGCGGGCTGTGTGTTCGCCGAGGAGGAGGCGGACGTCCTGCTCGCCGCCGCGGCCGGTCCCGACGAGCTGAACTCGATGGTCGCGCGGCGTGCGGCGGGCCTGCCGCTGGAGCACGTGGTGGGCTGGGCCGAGTTCTCGGGTCTGCGGATAGCCGTCGAGCCGGGGGTGTTCGTCCCCCGGCGGCGTACGGAGTTCCTCGTCCGGCGGGCGGTCGGCCTGGCCCGGCCGGGTGCCGTGTGCGTCGATCTGTGCTGCGGATCCGGCGCGGCCGGGGCCGTGCTGCTCTCGGCCGTGGAGGGTGCGGAGGTGCACGCCTCCGACATCGAACCGGCGGCCGTGCGCTGCGCGCGGCGCAACATCGAACCGCGCGGCGGCCGGGTCCACGAGGGCGACCTGTTCGCCGCGTTGCCGGGCGGGCTGCGGGGGCGGGTCGAGGTGCTGGTCGCCAATGTGCCGTACGTACCGACCGAGGAGGTCGGGCTGCTGCCGGCCGAGGCGCGCGAGCACGAGCCGCTGGTGGCGCTCGACGGCGGCGCGGACGGGCTCGACGTCCTGCGCCGGGTGGCGGCCGAGGCCGCCGACTGGCTGGCGCCGGGCGGACATCTCCTCGTCGAGACGAGCGAGCGCCAGGCCGCCCGGGCCGTCGAGACGGTCTCCGGGCACGGACTGACGCCGCGGGTGGTCACCTCGGAGGAGTGGTACGCGACCGTACTGATCGCGACCCGCCCCGCCGTCCCCCAGCCGGCGGCCCGGGCCTGACTTATCGCCCGCTAGGCGGTACGGGCGCGCAGTCGGACGCGGGCCGGGCCGGTCGCCCGGAGGGTGATCGCGGAGGTGACCGGCACCTCGGTGTCGACCGCCTCCAGTGCGTACTCCTGGAGGATCATGGCGAGCGCGATCACCGACTCCAGCATCGAGAAGTGCTGGCCGATGCAGGCGCGCGGGCCGCCGCCGAAGGGGAACCAGGCGTAGCGGGGGCGGGATGCCTCGGCCTCCGGCGTGAAGCGCTCGGGGTCGAAGCGGTCCGGGTCCTCCCAGTACGCGGGGTGCCGGTGGGTGACCCAGGAGGAGACGATCACGTCGGCGCCCGCCGGAACGGTGTGGCCCCCGATCTCGGTGGCCGTGACGGCGCGGCGGCCGACGGCGGGCGCGGCCGGGAAGAGCCGCATCGTCTCCTTGAGCACCCGGGTGAGATAGGGCAGGGCGTCGAGGTCGGCCGCGCCCGGGGTGCGGCCGGACAGGACACGGTCGACCTCCTCGTGGGCCCGCTTCTGCTCCTCGGGGTGGCGGGCCAGGAGGTGCAGCGCGAAGCCGAGGGAGGTGGCGGTCGTCTCGTGCCCGGCGAGCAGGAAGACGAGGACCTGCTCGCGCAGTTCGGAGGCGTCGAAGCTGCCGTCCTCGGCGCTCTCGGCCTCGGCGAGCAGGGTCAGCAGGTCCTGCCCGCCCTCGGCCGTACCGGCCGCCCGGCGCTCGGCGATGATCCGGTCGCAGACCGCGTACAGCTCCTCGTGGGCGACGGCGGCGCGGCGGTTGCCCGGGGTGGGCCACTCGCGGGGGATGTTGAGGGGCGAGAAGCCTCGGCGGAAGACGTAGTCGTTCATCACCGGGAAGGCCCGCTCGACGATCTCGACGGCCGCGTCGACGTCCGTGCCGAAGAGGATCCTGGAGACGGCCCGCAGGGCGAGCCGGGTCATCTCGTCGAGGACGTCGACGGTGGCGTCCGGCGCGGTGGCCCATCCGCCGACGACGGCCCTGACCTCGGCGGCGACGGCCTCGGCGTAGCTGTCGACGCGGCGGCGGGTGAAGAGGGGCTGGACCAGGCGCCGCTGGCGGAGGTAGTCGTCGTCCTGGCTGGTCAGCAGGCCGTTGCCGAAGGACTCGCGGAGTTCTTGGTAGAAGGCGTTGTCCTTGCGGAAGTTGGCCGAATCGGTGGCCAGGACCTGCTGGACGCCCTCGGCGGAGAAGACGCCGTAGACGGTGGCTCGTACGCCGGGCGGGCCCGCGGTGATGCGGACGACGTCGCCGTGTTCGCGCTGGGCGGCCAGGAAGGTGCCGAGCGAGTCGTTCTTGAGGTCGAACATCGAGCCGAGCAGGGGAAGTCCCGCGGGCCCGGGTACCTCGGTGGTGGTTGCCATGCGTACGTTGCCCCCTGGGTGGTCACCGGTCCTGGCATTCTTCCGCCCAACCTAACCCGGCGGAAGGCGCGGGCGAACACCCGGCCGGTTTCTGTCCGTTGGGTCGATCGTCAGCGGCCTCCGCCGGTCAGTTCCTTGGTCGGGGACGCATCGGGTTCGGTGAGGAACTCCCAGACCGTGATCATGGCGAGGATCTGCGCGATGAGATACGCCAGCTGCAGGGAGTAGTAGCGCATCTGGTAGACGGACAGGAGCAGGCCGAGCCGGCTCTGCCAGTAGCGCCGCTCGCCCTGGAAGGTGTCGAGGTCGAGGGCGATGCCGGTGACGGTGAGGACGAACAGCATCAGCGACATGTAGAGCGGCAGGTTGGCGGAGCCCTCCCGGACGAACCGGATGCCCACGATGTCGAGAGCGACGGGCAGGGCGAAGGCCACCGCCACCGGAAGGGCCTTGGCGGCACCCCGGCGTCCCGGAAGCATGCGCCACAGAGCACCGAGGACGAAACCCGCTCCGGCCCATGTCGCCATCCAGGTGAGGAAGTTGAGGAGCAGGTCGGGAAGCCCGTACAGGTACGAGAGCGTGTCCTGCCACGCCTCCCCTCTCACTCCCCACGCCCATGTGGCGAGGACGGCCGCGGGCAGACCGCACACCGCGGCGAAGCGTGCGCCGCGGGTGCCGTTGGCCCACCAGTCGTCGCGCGGGCCGAGCGCCAGGGTGGCGTCCACGACCGACACCTTCGCCGGGAGCCGATCGGGGCCGGCCGACGATCCGCCCAACCCGGCGGGCCAGTCGTGCAGGGCGCTCAACTCCCTCTCCAGGTCCTTGCGTTTCGGGGGGACGTCGCCGAAGAGGCCCTGGTCGAGGCGGCGCAGCTCGGCGTGGGTCTCGCGGTACGCGCGTGACTTGCGCAGCAGCGCTCCGCGGGTCGCGGGTCCCCTCACCGCGGCCAGGGGTCGCGCGGATCTCTCGAAGTGCTGGGCCAGGACCGCATGGTGGGCGGCCATGGAGGCCGCACCGAGCAGGGCCAGCATGGAGAGAGGGACGGAGAGGCTCGTGAGCAGCGAGCTGCCTGCGTAGTAGCCGACGATCAGGGCGACCCCGAACGCGTAGAAGTTCAGGAACAGCAGCCGGTCCGCCGGGTCGTCGAAGGGTGACAGGGAGGAGGGCGCACGCCAGGTGCGCAGAACGGCGAGCGCGGCGACGCAGGTGAGCAGCCAGCTGTAGTCGAGGATCCACTCCGGGGCGTGGGTGACGGACCACGTGAGTTCCCAGTACCAGTCGTTGCGGTGGCCGAGGCCGTAGGCGTTCTCCGTGCGGTCGCTCAGCCAGGAGACGCGCCGCCAGCTCCGCTCCTCGGCGACCGCGAAGGACACGCCGACGGCCGCCACCACCGCGCCGACCGCCGGGCCGGCCCAGCGGAGCCTCATGATGCGCTGGTTCCCCGGGTGGCGTCGGCTCGGTGGCAGCAGTCCCCCGTCGGCGGCGAGCCGCCAGGCCGCCGCCGCGCAACCGAGCAGCAGCAGAGCCAGCAGGCAGCAGGAGACGAGCGCGAGTGTGGCGAGAGCCATGGGGCCGGCCTCGGGACCGAACAGGCTGAACTCCGCCGGCCACATCATCACCGCGAGCGGTGGCAGAGCCAGTACGGCGGCCGCCGCCCAGAGCCGTCCCGACGGCTTGGCGAAGCCGAGCAGTACGGAGGCGGCCGCAAGGGCGAGACAGTGCCCGAGCAGGATCCGCTCGTCACCCCAGTATCCGTCGCCCGTGCGTTCCGCGTACCGGACGAGGAGGTCGTCCGCGAAGATGAACAGGTCGAGCAGGACGACGGCCGGTGCCCATGCGACGAGGTTGCCGAGCGTGCGCCGCTGCTGGGCGGTGGGAACGCCGCCGCGGTGGCGGTAGCGCCTGGCCGCGACCAGCAGCAGGGCGGAGACGGCGCCCGTCCAGAGCAGGCGGCCGAGGCGGTCGAGGCCCACGGCGACCAGACGGTCGTTCTGGGCGGCCCACGACCGCTGCCACGGGGGCTTGAGCGAGACCGTCACGTCCGGCGCCGGGGCCGCCGCGGCTTTCTGCCCGGGCTTCTTCTCGGGCGCCTTCCGCCCCTTCGCCGACGGGGGTTTCTCCGCTGCCTGGGGCTTCCACACCAGCGCCGAGGCGCCTTCTCCCGTCGTCGGGCGAGGCGTGGCCGTCTCCGCGCCGGGCGCGCCGGGGTCCACCGTGACCTTCTCCCACCGGGCGCCCGCCAGCGCGGGCGGCGGCCGGAGGGTGACGGTCCACCGCTCGGCTCCGGCCCTGATCCGCCAGGGGCCGACATCGATGTGCTCCCGGTACCGGTTGACCCAGGAGTGCGTCCGGTCGACGACCTTCACCCGGCCGTCCTTCGCGACCACGGTCGGGCTGCCGGTACGCCAGGACCGCCAACGGCGCTGCTGGCCCACCTCGTTCATGGTGAGACAGGACATGGCCGTGATGTACGGCCCGCTCGTCTCGCCGAGCAGCAGATCCCGCGCCAACGGCCAGTCGTCGGGGACGTCGACGGTCAGCTCTGTGGTGATCTTGGTGTGGGAACGGTCGTCGTGCTCGAGCCGGGCCGATGCGGTGACCTTCGCCTCGGCGAGGCCGGCCGGCCGGCAGACGGCGGCGGGTCCGGGCCCCGCCGCCGCGCGAGCAGGGGTTTCGGCCGCCGGCACCCCCAAGGCCGTGAGCAGGATCAGTACGACCGGCCTCAGCACGCGGCTTCTCAACAGATGCGCCCCCCGACTCGACTCCGTCGGGGCCCATCATGACGCATGCCGCTCCGTTCCGGCCCTCGCCCGCGAGGGGAGCCCGGGCCGCCCGCCCGGGTCAGCGGATCGGCATGCCGGAGAGGGTCCGGGCGATCACCAGGCGCTGGATCTCGCTGGTGCCCTCGAAGATGGTGTAGATCGCCGCGTCGCGGTGCATGCGCTCCACCGGGTACTCGCGGGTGTAGCCGTTGCCGCCGAGGATCTGGATGGCCTGGGCGGTGACCTTCTTGGCGACCTCGCTCGCGTACAGCTTGGACATCGACCCCTCGGCCGAGGTGAACGGCTTGCCGGTGGTCGCCATCCAGGAGGCGCGCCAGACGAGCAGCCGGGCGGCGTCGATCTGGGTGCGCATGTCGGCGAGTTGGAAGGCGACGCCCTGGTTGTCGATGATCGGGCGGCCGAACTGCTCGCGGGTCTTGGCGTAGTCGAGGGCGACCTCGTAGGCGGCGCGGGCGGTGCCGACGGCCATGGCGCCGACCGCGGGGCGGGACGCCTCGAAGGTGGCCATGGCCGCGTTCTTGACCCGGTCCCCGCTCCTGGCCTTCTCGCGGGCGCGGGCGAGGCGTTCGTCGAGCTTCTCCTTGCCGCCGAGCAGGCAGTGCCCGGGGACGCGGACGTTCTCCAGGACGACCTCGGCGGTGTGCGAGGCGCGGATGCCGTGCTTCTGGAACTTCTGCCCCTGGGAGAGGCCGGGGGTGTCCGGCGGCACGATGAAGGAGGCGTGGCCCTTGGAGCCGAGGCCGGGGTCGACGGCCGCGACCACGACGTGGACGTTGGCGATACCGCCGTTGGTGGCCCAGGTCTTGGTGCCGTTGAGGACCCACTCGTCCTTGGCCTCGTCGTAGACGGCCCGGGTGCGCATCGAGGCGACGTCGGAGCCGGCGTCGGGCTCGGAGGAGCAGAAGGCGGCGACCTTGACGTCGTCGGCGTCGCCGTACATCTGCGGGATCCAGGTGCCGATCTGCTCCTCGGTGCCGTTGGCGAGGACGCCGACGGCGGCGAGGCCGGTGCCGACGATCGACAGCGCGATGCCGGCGTCCCCCCAGAAGAGCTCCTCCATCGCCATCGGGATGCCGAGGCCCGTCGGGTCGAAGAACTGCTGGGCGTAGAAGTCGAGGGAGTAGATGCCGATCTTGGCGGCTTCCTGGATGATCGGCCAGGGAGTCTCCTCACGCTCGTCCCATTCGGCGGCCGCGGGGCGCATGACGTCCTCGGCGAATCCGTGCAGCCAGTCACGGACCTGCTTCTGGTCGTCGTTGAGTTCGAGCGTGAACTCGGCCATGTTCCCTCCCAGCATTACGTTACTTGCGGTAACAGCAGTCTTTACTCGCAAGTAGGCCGTGTCAACCTGCGGCGGAGCGCTCCTGCCCGCGCCGCACCGGGGGCGGATCGGGTGTTACGTTGCGACAGCCTCACGGAATTCGCACGGGCGGGGAGACACGCTATGGAGACCACACACCGGACCACCGACCAGCAGAAGCCGGCCGATCAACGGCGCCGTGAACTGCTGGAGGCGGCGGACCGGGTGGTGCTCCGGGACGGCCCCAAAGCCTCGATGAACGCGATCGCGGCGGAGGCCGGCATCACCAAGCCGATCCTCTACCGCCACTTCGGCGACAAGGGCGGGCTCTACCGAGCGCTGGCGACCCGGCACACCGACGCGCTGCTCGCCGCGCTGCGGGCGGCGCTGGACGCGCCGGCCGACCGGCGTGCCCGGGTCGAGTCGACGCTCGACACCTACCTCGCCTCGATCGAGGCGATGCCCCAGGTCTACCGCTTCCTGATGCACCCGGCGGAGGAGACCCAGCAGGCGGAGCAGGGCTTCGACGTGGGCCGCCACTCGGCCCCGCTGCTGCGCCGCATGGGCGAGGAGCTCGGCCAGGTCATCGCCGAGCGGATCGACCTCGGCCCGGGCGGCGAGGCGCAGGCGCGGATCTGGGGGCACGGGATCGTGGGCATGATGCACGCGGCCGGTGACTGGTGGCTGGGTGAACGGCCGTGCTCGCGCGGCGAGTTGGTCAAGAGCCTCGCGGACCTGCTGTGGGGGCGGCTGGCGGAGGCCGGTGACCGCGCCGGGGGTCCGGGGTTCTGAGGGCCCCGGGGGCGACAGGCCCGAACGCGCGCCGCGGTCCTGGTTGTGCCCACCTGCCCTGGGGCCCCGGCGGAACGCATGCCCACAGCCGGGTGAGTCAGCTCCCCCACGGCTCCTTCCTGATCGCCCGCATCAGGCGTGACTTGCGCCACCCCGTCACGCGGTCGGCGTAGACACCGCCCTCCAGGTGGTCGCACTCGTGCTGGAGGCAGCGGGCGAAGAACCCCGTGCCCTCCACGCGCGCGGGGGTGCCGTCCAGGCGCACGCCCTCGACGACCGCCCGGTCGAAGCGGGGCGTCGGCGCCTCCAGACCCGGCAGGGAGAGGCAGCCCTCCGGGCCCCGGACCACGTCCCCGTCCGCCTCCACCAGACGCGGGTTGACCAGGTGTCCGAGGTGACGGACGTCCTCGTCGTCCGGGCAGTCGTAGACGAAGACCCGCAGGCCCACACCCACCTGGTTCGCCGCGAGACCGACGCCGTTCGCCGCGTACATCGTGGCGAACATGTCCTCCACCAGCCGGGCCAGCTCCGGGCCGAAGTCGGTGACGGGTTCGCAGGGGGTGTGCAGCACCGGGTCGCCGAGCAGGGTCATGGCTCGGACGTGGCCGGAACTGCCGGGGATCGGCCGGTTTCGCATGGGCGTAAGGGTACGGTCCGCTGTGACCTCGCTGTTTCGGCAAGGGTCCCGGTGGTGCCGCGGTTCGGGGCGCTGGCCGGATCTCGATAGGCTGAGCCCGGACCGACGCAAGGAGGAACAAGAACGATGTCAGGACACCCCGGTAATCCAGAGCCGCTGTCGCCGCGCGCCAAGCTGGCCGTGACGGCGGGCAAGGCCGCCGCCGCGGTGTCGCGGGCGGCGGGACGCGGCAGCGGATCGGTGATCGGCGGGCGGGTGGCGCTCAAGCTCGACCCCGATCTGCTGGGGCGGCTCGCGCAGCATCTGGACGTCGTCCTCGTGTCGGCGACCAACGGCAAGACCACCACCACCCGGCTGATCGCCGAGGCGCTGCGGGCCAGCGGCCCGGTGGTCTCCAACGCGCTCGGCGCCAACATGCCCGCCGGCATCACCTCGGCGCTGGCCGGCGGCTCCGACGCCAAGTACGGCGTGATCGAGGTCGACGAGAAGTACCTCGCCGGAGTCGCCCGGGACACCACTCCCAAGGCGATCGCGCTGCTCAACCTCTCCCGTGACCAGCTCGACCGCGCCGCCGAGACCCGGATGCTCGCCGAGAAGTGGCGCGAGGGGCTCTCCGGCACCAAGGCCGTGGTCATCGCCAACGCCGACGACCCGCTGATCGTGTGGGCCGCCTCCTCCTCCCCCAACGTCGTGTGGGTCGCCGCCGGCCAGGAGTGGAAGGACGACGCCTGGTCGTGCCCCTCCTGCGGCGGTGTGATGCAGCGTCCGGGCGACGACTGGTTCTGCGGCGAGTGCGGTTTCCGCCGCCCGGCCCCGAGTTGGGCGCTCAACGGCGACCACGTCCTCGACCCGCACGGTTCCGCCTGGCCGATCCACCTCCAGCTGCCCGGCCGCGCCAACAAGGCCAACGCCGCCACCTCGGCCGCGGTCGCCGCCGTCTTCGGGGTGCCGCCGCAGGTGGCCCTGGAGCGCATGTACCAGGTGCAGGCCGTGGCCGGCCGCTATGACGTGGTCACCTTCCAGGGGCGCGAGCTGCGGCTGCTGCTCGCGAAGAACCCGGCCGGGTGGCTGGAGACGTTCTCCCTCATCGACCAGCCGCCGACCCCGGTGATCCTCTCCGTCAACGCCCGCGGCGCCGACGGCACGGACACCTCCTGGCTGTGGGACGTCGACTACGGCCGGCTGGCCGGTCACCCGATCATGGTCATCGGCGACCGCAAGCTGGACCTGGCGGTCCGCCTGGAGGTCGCAGGCGTGGACTTCCGGGTGTGCGAGACGATCGACGAGGCCGTGCAGCTGTCCCCGCCCGGACAGATCGAGCTGATCGCCAACTACACCGCCTTCCAGGACGTCCGCCGCCGCGTCGGCAACTGACCCGAAGAGGACTTGCAGCATGAGTGAGAGCAGCCTGCGGCTGGTCTGGGTCTACCCCGACCTGCTCAGCACCTACGGCGACCAGGGCAACGCCCTCGTCGTCGAGCGCCGCGCCCGCCAGCGCGGTCTGGACGTCCAGCGCGTCGACGTCCGCAGCGACCAGCCGGTGCCGACCTCCGGCGACATCTATCTGATCGGCGGCGGTGAGGACCGGCCCCAGCGGCTCGCGGCCGAGCGGCTGCGCCGCGACGGCGGCCTGGAGCGCGCCGCGTCCAACGGCGCGATCATCTTCTCGGTCTGCGCCGGCTACCAGATCCTGGGCCACGAGTTCATCAACGACCTCGGCGAGCGCGAGCCCGGCCTCGGTCTGATCGACGTGATCTCCACCCGCGGCGAGGGCGAGCGGTGCGTCGGCGACGTCCTCGCGGACATCGACCCGCGCCTGGGCCTTCCCCAGCTCACGGGGTTCGAGAACCACCAGGGCATCACCCACCTCGGCCCCACCGCCCGCCCGTTCGCCCGCACGGTCTTCGGCAAGGGCAACGGCACGGGCGACGGCACCGAGGGCGCGTACAACGACACCGTCTTCGGTACGTACATGCACGGCCCGGTCATGGCCCGCAACCCGCAGATCGCGGACCTGCTCCTGAAGCTGGCCCTCGACGTGAACGCGCTGCCGCCGACCGACGACCGGTGGTACGAGGCGCTGCGCGCCGAGCGCATCGCCGCCGCGACGCAGCCCGCCTGACCGTCCGGCGGAGTGCACGTCTGAGCACGCATACGCCCATGGGATTCGTCGGTGAAGAGGGTGTCCACTACGCGGACATCCGGTTCGGCCCCGCCATCCCGCACCGATAGGGTGGCGGGGATCCAACCGGACGACGTGGTCCGGGAGTCGGCCCACGTTGCAAAGGTATTTCGGGCTATGCGCATTGGTGTGCTCACCTCCGGCGGCGACTGCCCCGGTCTGAACGCCGTCATCCGTTCCGTCGTGCACCGCGCCGTCGTCGACCACGGCGACGAGGTCATCGGCTTCCACGACGGCTGGAAGGGTCTCCTGGAGGCCGACTACCGCAAGCTCGACCTCGACGCGGTGGGCGGCATCCTCGCCCGCGGCGGCACCATCCTCGGCTCCTCCCGCGTCCAGCCCGCGCACCTGGTCGACGGCGTCGAGCGCGCCCGGGGCCATGTCGCCGAGCTGGGTCTCGACGCGATCATCCCGATCGGCGGCGAGGGCACGCTCAAGGCGGCCCACCTCCTCTCCGAGGCCGGCCTGCCGATCGTCGGCGTCCCGAAGACCATCGACAACGACATCTCCTCGACCGATGTCACCTTCGGCTTCGACACCGCCGTCGGCGTGGCCACCGAGGCGCTCGACCGGCTCAAGACCACCGCCGAGTCCCACCAGCGGGTCCTGATCGTCGAGGTCATGGGCCGGCACACCGGCTGGATCGCCCTGCACTCCGGCATGGCGGCGGGCGCGCACGCCATCGTCGTGCCCGAGCGCCCCTTCGACATCGACGAGCTGACCGCCCGGGTGGGCGAGCGCTTCGAGGCGGGCAAGCGCTTCGCGATCGTGGTGGTCGCCGAGGGCGCCAAGCCGCGCGAGGGCTCGATGAGCTTCCAGGTCGGCGCCAAGGACCAGTACGGCCACGAGCGCTTCACCGGGGTCGCCAACCAGCTCTCCGTCGAGCTGGAGCGCCGCCTCGGCAAGGAGGCCCGTCCGGTGATCCTCGGTCACGTCCAGCGCGGCGGCACGCCGACCGCGTACGACCGTGTCCTCGCCACCCGGTTCGGCTGGCACGCGGTGGAGGCGGCTCACCGAGGCGAGTTCGGCATGCTGACCGCGCTGCGCGGCACGGAGATCACCATGGTCCCGCTGGCCCAGGCCGTGGAGACGCTCAAGACGGTCCCCGCCGAGCGGTACGCCGAGGCGGAGTGCGTGCTCTGAGGCCCGTCCGCCCGTGACGAACCGCCCCCGGTCGCATCCGCGAACGGGGGCGGTTCTAGTCTGGTGCGGACAACAAGCGCGAATCGGGCTCCAGGAGTACACAGATGGATCACAGCGGGCACGGCATGACCATGGATCTGCCGCCGTTCACGCTGGGACGGGGGCTGGAGTTCTCCGCGAACCCCTTCTTCCTCATCGGCTGCGCCGTGGGGCTCGCGCTGTACGGCTGGGGCGTGGCGCGGCTGCGGCGGCGCGGCGACGCGTGGCCGGTCAGCCGGACGGTGTTCTTCACGCTCGGTGTGCTGAGCGTGGCGCTGATGATGTGCACCAAGCTCAACGACTACGGCATGGTCATGTTCAGCGTGCACATGGTGCAGCACATGGTCGTCTCGATGCTCTCCCCCATCCTGCTGCTGCTCGGCGCTCCGGTGACGCTGGCGCTGCGGGCCCTGCCCGTCGCGGCGCGGGGCAGCAAGGGGCCGCGCGAGGTGCTGCTGATGCTGCTGCACAGCCGCTACATGCGGATCATCACGCACCCGGCCTTCACGATCCCGCTGTTCATCGCGAGCCTGTACGGCTTCTACTTCACGCCGCTCTTCGACACCCTGATGGGGTCGACGGTGGGGCACATCGTGATGATGGTGCACTTCCTCGCCGTGGGCCTGGTGTTCTTCTGGCCGATCATGGGCATCGACCCGGGGCCGCACCGCCCCGGCTATGTGATGCGGATGCTGGAGCTGTTCGCCGGCATGCCGTTCCACGCCTTCTTCGGCATCGCCCTGATGATGGCGAGCGAGCCGATGATCAAGGCGTACGCGAACCCGCCCGCCTCGCTGGGCATCGACGCGCTCGCCGACCAGAACGCGGCGGGCGGCATCGCCTGGGCGTTCAGCGAGATCCCGTCCGTCCTGGTGCTGATCGCGCTGGTGTACCAGTGGTACCACTCCGAGCAGCGCCAGGCCGTCCGCAAGGACCGGGCGGCCGACCGCGACGGCGACAAGGAGCTGGAGGCGTACAACGCGTACCTCGCCTCCCTGGGGACCCGCCGGCAGTAGGGGTTCACCGGGTGGGTGGCTTCCCGGGTGGGTGGCTTCGCCCTAGTCTGCACGGCATGATCAACTCTTACGCAGGGCCCGGCGACGCCGAGGTCGCGATAGCCGCCGCACGTGCCGGCGCGGACGTGGTCCGCTCCCTGTACGGTCGGCGGCTCGCCCGTATCGACAAGGGTGCCGGGGACTTCGCCACCACCGCCGATGTGGAGGCCGAGAAGGCCATCCTCCAGGTCATCCGTGCGGCGCGGCCCGAGGACGCGGTGCTCGGTGAGGAGGGCGGGCAGCAGGGTGACGCCGAGGCCGTGCGCCAGTGGCTGGTGGACCCCCTGTGCGGCACGCTGAACTACGCCGTCGGCACCATGCTGGTGGCCGTCAACGTGGCGCTGCGCGACGGGGCGGCGGCGGTGGCCGACCCGTTCGGCGGTGAGGTCTTCTTCACCGACGGGGAGACCGCCTGGGTACGGCAGGAGGGGGCCGACGACGCACCGCTCACCCCCTCGCCCGCCACCCGGCTGGTGGACGTCAACCTGGATCCGCCGTTCCCGAGCGCGCCGGGGTTCCGGGCCGTGGATCTCCTGGCCCACCCTGACTTCGCCGGACTTTTCCGGCCCCGGGTCGTGTCCACCAGCCTGGCGCTGGCCTGGGTCGCCGCCGGCAAGCGCGCCGCGTACGTCACCGATGGCGGCGACCTCTCCGGGAGCGTGCACTTCGCCGCCGGCATCGCTCTGTGCCGGGCCGCCGGCTGCGTCGTCACCGGGACCGACGGCGCCCCGATCGGCGAGGGCCGCGGGCTGGTGACCGCCGCCGATGCGGAGACCCACGCGCTGCTGATGTCGATGATCCTCGGCGGCCGCCGGTGACCTCAGTCGCCAAGCCGTGGTCGTCACCCACGAGAAGGGGCTGATCGCCCCGGGGAGGCAGGGGGTCCGCTCTCCGAGGGGACGATCCTTTTGCGGACGCTCCCTAGCGCTTCCCCCGTCCCAGGGGTCACGATGAGCGGGACGGCCCCGTCATGAGGAGGGCGGACCCATGTCCGGTCCCACGAAGGCGATGAGCGTGATCACCGTCGCGGCCCTGGTGCTGACGACGGCGTACACCGTGGCGCTCGGCAGCAGCGGCTGGCTCTGGTTCGGCTGGCTGGTGCTCGGCATGGTCACGATCGGCATGGCGGCGGCGGACAGCGCCTCCCCCACGAGCCCGCGGCGCGGGCGGAGCAGGCCGGGTCCGCAGCCCTGAGGCGCGCCGGGCCGGAGGCGGCGGCAGCGGTTCGCTCACATGTGGCGGTTCGCGTAGTAGTGCTCGATCAGCCTGAGGGAGGCGGTGTCGTCCGCGTGCTGTCCGGCCTCGAACGGCGGCGACTCCTTGACCTCGGCCTTGGTGCAGGAGACATGGACCGTCCGGTGCTCGGTGTCGACCCTGCCGACCAGACCCGCGGGCAGCAGTACGCGCCGGCCGAGGATCCACGGGCCGGTGTCGACGACGACGTACGACCGTCCGACGTCCTCGGTGTGCTCGTCGATCTTCCCGATGGAGCCGTCGGTCGCCTCCACGCTGTAGCCGATCAACCGCGTTCCGGGCACATGGCCGGAGGTCTCGGGGTATCCCCACATGTCGGCGCCCATGGCCGGCCTCCTCCCTGCTGGTCGCCTCGCGGATACCCGGCCGGTCCGCCGCTATCCGTTCGGGGCGAGGACGAACCAGGTCCGGCCGGGCGCGAAGTTCAGCGGGGCACCGGCGGGGGTGGTGAAGGCGGTGCCGGATTCGGCGGTCGGGCGGCTCCAGCGGGCCTCGTGGGCGCGCCCGTCGCGCAGGACGACCGCGGTCCCGGTGCCGACGGTCTCGGTGTACGGCGAGACGCTGCCCAGGTAGTCGCTGAACTTCGAGGGGCGGATCGTGACGTGCTGGACGACGACGGTGGTCGCCTGGAGCGGGCCGCCGTCGGTGGTACGGGCGGGGGCGCCGTCCATCGCCACCCGCCAGCCCCGCTCGGCTGCGGACCAGGTGAAGGTGTACCGGGCGGCCGGGAAGCGCACCGTGTGCTCGTTGACCGACCGGCCGCCCTCGGGGGCGGGGCCGAAGCGGAAACCGACGTCCTTGGCGTGCTCCGCCTTCGGGGCCGCCTCCAGCACCCGGCTGGGCAGCAGATACAGGTTGTGCGGGGCGGGGCGACGCCGGTCGCGTACATAGGCGTCGCCTGCGGCCTCGGGCGGCAGCGCGTACAGCGGGGCGGCCCTGAGCATCGGTTTCAGGCCGGAGTGCGAGCCGGAGTAGGCGAGCGCGGGGCGGCCGAACTGGCGCAGCAGCTCGATGTCGGACTCGCGGGCGCTGCGCACGGGCCCGATCCGGTCGGGGAGCTCCCCGGAGTAGACGGCCAGGAGGCGGGTCTGACCGGCCTCGACCTGCTCGACGTAGACCAGGTCGGCCGCGCCGAGGCCGGTGTGCGGCCGGGCCGGCGCGACGTTGTCGATCTTCACGGCGAGGACCGGGCCCGGGCGGGCCGGGAGCCCGGTGAACGGCGAGCGCTCTTGCTGGGGCGGCGTGGTGGGAGCGGGGGTCGGGGCGGGCTCGGCCGGGCCCGAGTCGGCGCAGCCGTACAACCCGGCGGTCATCACCGCACACAGCACGGCGGCGACGGCTGCGCCGGGCCGTTTGCGTCGGCGCGCGGCAGCCATGGTCCTTCTCTCCGTCTCCAGTGTGGACCACGATCGCTCCAGTGGTGGTGTCGAAGAAGCCCACAGACTCGAAGAACGGACGGGGACGCCGTGTTCTACCAGGTACTGAAGTACGTCCTGCTCGGGCCGCTGCTGCGCCTGCTGTTCCGGCCGCGCATCGAGGGCCTTGAGCACGTTCCGGAGGAGGGCCCGGCGATCATCGCCGGGAACCATCTGTCGTTCTCCGACCATTTCCTGATGCCGGTCGTCCTCAAGCGGCGGATCACCTTCCTCGCCAAGCAGGAGTACTTCACCGGCCCGGGTCTCAAGGGCCGGCTGACCGCCGCGTTCTTCCGCAGCGCCGGGCAGATCCCGGTCGACCGCTCGGGCAAGGAGGCCGGGCGGGCGGCGATCCGCGAGGGGCTCGGCGTGCTGTCCAAGGGTGAGCTGCTCGGCATCTATCCCGAGGGGACCCGGTCGCACGACGGACGGCTCTACAAGGGCAAGGTCGGCGTCGCGGTCATGGCGATCACGGCCGGGGTGCCGGTGATCCCGTGCGCCATGGTGGGCACCTTCGAGATCCAGCCGCCGGGGAGGGTCGTCCCGAAGGTCAAGCGGGTCACCATCCGGTTCGGGGCGCCGCTGGACTTCTCGCGGTACGCCGGGATGGAGGGCGAGAAGGCGGCGGTCCGCGCGGTCACGGACGAGATCATGTACGAGATCCTGGCGCTGTCGGGCCAGGAGTACGTCGACGAGTACGCGGCCAAGGTGAAGGCGGAGGCCGAGACTTCGAAGGCGGTGCGGAAGTTCCCGCGACGGGAACGCTGACGGCGGATCCGCGCACGGCGAAACCGGCTGGGCCGGCGTGCGGAGCCGCCGTAGCGTCACGCCCATGACAAAAGGAAACGCACTGGTACTGGGAGCGACAGGACAGGTGGGGCGGGCGGCCGTGCGGGCACTCGCCGGCGACGGCTGGGAGGTGACGGCGGCCTCGCGCGGCGGCGGCCGGGACGAGGAGTGGCCGGCGGAGGTCCGGTCGGTGTCGGTCGACCGGAACGAGGAGGGCGCGCTCGCCGCCGCGCTGGGCGACGGCGTCGACGTCCTGGTGGACATCGTCGCCTACCACCGGGGCCACGGACGGCAGTTGACGGGGCTCGCCGACCGGATCGGCTCGGCGGTGGTGATCTCCAGCGGCGCGGTCTACGAGGACGACAAGGGCCGCAGCTTCGACACCCAGGACGAGCCGGACGGCTTCCCCGCCTTCCCGGTGCCGACCCCGGAGAGCTGGCGGACGGTCGCGCCGGGCGACGGGTCGTACGGGACGCGGAAGGTGGCGCTGGAGCGGGAGTTGCTCGCGGCGGGCGATGCCCTGCCGACGACGGTGCTGCGGGCCGGCGCCATCCATGGCCGCTACTGCCCGGGGCCGCGCGAGCTGTGGTTCGTCAAGCGGACGCTCGACGGACGGCGGGTGCGTCCGCTCGCGTACGGCGGCGCGTCGCGGTTCCATCCGGTGCACGTCGACAATCTCGGGGAGCTGACCCGGCTCGCGGCGGCGAACCCGGGGAGCCGGGTGCTCAACGGGGCCGACCCCGAGGCGCCGACGGTGGCGGAGATCGGCGCGGCGATCGACGCGGTCATGGGGGTGGAGACCGAGACCGTGCTGATCGACGGGGAACCGCCGAGGGGGACGGTCGGGCTGACCCCGTGGAGCGGGAACCATCCGATCGTCTACGACATGACGGCGGCGGAACGGGAGTTGGGGTACCGGCCGGTCGTGTCGTACGCGGAGTCCCTGCCGGCGACGGTCGAGTGGCTGGCCGGGCGGGTCGCGGTCGGCGAGTGGCGGGAGGTGTTCCCGGGCCTGGCGAAGTACGGGGTGGACTTCTTCGACTACGCCGCCGAGGACGCCTGGCTCGCCGCACGCGGCTAGGGAGTGTCCGGAAAGTATCGCCGTCCACCCGGAGGGCGGGGTCTGCGGCGTCCGGTGCGTGCGATCGCAAGGCGGCCGGAAGCCCTCGTAGCGGAGCTACTTGGGCTTTTGGCCAACGCAGCGACCGCGCGTGCAGGGCGTCGCAGGCCAGGCGAGACTTTCCGGACACGACCTGGCGCGGAGGTGGCCGCCCCTCCGGTTCCGGCGGGGCGGCGATCTCAGAACGGGGCGAGTTCCCGCAGGGCCTCGTCGAGGGCGCGGCGCAGCCGGAGCGCGTCGGGGGCGACGGCGGTGACGAGGGCCGCGGGGCCGGCCAGTGGGGCGAGGACGGCGTTCTCGGCGAGCAGCCGGGGCTCGACCGGCTTCTCCCCGAACGCCGGGTCCACGACGAGGAGTTGGCCGGTGGCACGGTGGCCTGCGAGGACCGCGCCACCGTCCCACCCGTCGGGGGCGCCCGGACCGTACGCCAGTTCCTGGTCGAGCAGGGGCCGTCCGGCACGGCGGACGGTGAGGCGGGTGGTGAGCGTGCCGGTCGCCTCGCCGTGACGGCCGAGGACCTGTTCCTCGCGGAGCACGAACCGTGCCGTCGCGGCGAGTTCGACCGTCGTGCGCATCCGCAGGTCGGAGCCGTCGGCGGAGATCAGCTGCTCGGGGAGCCAGCGCAGCACGGCGCCCTCGCCGACGGTGAGCCGTATGTCGTACGTGGCGGGTTCGGCGGCGCGGCCGGGCAGGGCCACGGTCGCGGCGGCCGAGTCGACGAGCAGCCGTGCCCCGTCCCGTACGTCCGCCTGGATCGCCAGCCGGTCGCCGCCGAGCGGCGCGCTCATCGCGCCGACGACGGTGACCCGGGTGTACGGGTCGGTGGTCCGGGTGCGGCGGACGGCGAGGGGGCCGTCGCTCTCCAGGACCGGCAGGCGGCCCGCCGCGTCGGCGACGATCCGGGCGGTGGCGCGCAGGCTCATGCGGCCCAGGCCGCGAGCTGGGCGCGGACCCAGTCGACGATCGGGCCGACGCCGTTCTCGCTGGTGAGGGAGGTGAAGGCGACCGGCAGATCGCCGCGCTGCTCCTTGGCGTCGCGGGCCATCCGCTCCAGGTCGGAGCCGACGTAGGGGGCGAGGTCGGTCTTGTTGATCACGAGGAGGTCGGCGGTGGTGACGCCGGGGCCGCCCTTGCGTGGGATGTCGTCGCCGCCCGCCACGTCGATGACGAAGATCTGGGCGTCGACCAAGCCCTTGGAGAAGGTGGCGGTGAGGTTGTCGCCACCGGACTCGACGAGGATCAGGTCGAGGGGGCCGGCCGTGGCCTCCAGTTCTTCGACGGCTTCGAGGTTGGCGGAGATGTCGTCGCGGATGGCGGTGTGCGGACAGGCGCCGGTCTCGACCGCCTGGATCCGCTCGGGCGGCAGGACGGCGTTGCGGAGCAGGAATTCGGCGTCCTCGCGGGTGTAGATGTCGTTGGTGACGACGGCGAGGGAGAGCTGGTCGCGCAGGGCGCGGCACAGCGCGGCGACGGTCGCGGTCTTGCCGGAGCCGACGGGCCCGCCGAGGCCGACGCGCAGGGCGCGCCGGGTGCCGTCGGGGCGGTGTGCGTCGGCGGAGAGGGCGGACGGCCCGTCGTGGGAGTGGTCGAGGTGCATGGGGCGGCTCCTTGCGGCTTACGAGGCGAAGAGGCGGACGGGCCAGGCCGCGTGCTGTTCGGCGGTGATGTCGAGCAGCGGCGCGGAGGCGGCGGGCAGGGCGTCGATACCCTGCCGGGCGGCGGCCGCGGCGCGTTCGGCGACCCGGTCCAGGTCGGGGGTGAGGCGGGCGAGGACGGCGGTGGCCTGGAAGGGATCGAGGCCGAGGAGGCGTACGACCGCCGTGGCGGGGCCGCTGACCGTCTCGTACGCGACGCAGTGCGCGGCGTCCTCGGGGCCGAGGCCGGCGGCGCGGGCGGTGGCGCCGAGGACGACGGGCTGGTGGGCGCCGCGCGGGAACGCGGCGGCGAGCGCGTCGAGTTCGGGGCAGGGCCAGGCGGCCCTGGCCGCCCGCATCAGCTGCCGGCCGAGTCTGCGGGCGGCGGCGCGCAGGGCGGGCGAGGGTGTGCGGGCGTCGGCGGCCGCGTCGAGGGCGTGCGGGTCGAGTCCGAGCGCGGCCGCGGCGGCGAGGCCCGCCGAGGTGAGGCCGGTGGTGTGGAGGCGGCCCCGGCAGAACGCGGCGAGGCCGGCCGCGTCGGTGATCCGGCCGGCCTTGACGGCGGCCTCGGCGCCGCCGGAGTGGGCGTGTCCGCCGGCGGGGAACCGCCCGTCGGCGAGCACGAGGAGGGCCGCGCGGTCGCTGGTCGCCATCAGAAGAGGAAGTAGCGTTGGGCGAGGGGCAGTTCGGCGGCAGGCGCGGGTTCGACCGGCTCCCCGTCGATCGTCACCGTGAAGGTGTCGGCGTCGACCTCGACCCGGGGCAGGGCGTCGTTCTCCCGCATGTCCGCCTTGGTGACCCGGCGGGTGCTGCCGATCGCGACGAACTCCTTTCCCACGCCGAGCCGTTGGGGCAGGTCGTCCTCGATCGCCGCCTGCGCGGTGAAGTTGACCGATCCGGCGGCGGCCGCCTTGCCGAGCGCCCCGAACATCGGGCGGGGCATGACGGGCTGAGGGGTGGGGATGGAGGCGTTGGCGTCGCCCATCTGCGCGTACGCGATCTGGCCGCCCTTGAGCACGGTCAGCGGCTTCACGCCGAAGAACGCCGGCTCCCAGAGCACCAGGTCGGCGAGCTTGCCGGGCTCGACCGAGCCGATGAGATGGTCCATCCCCTGGGCGACCGCCGGGTTGATCGTGTACTTGGCGACATAGCGGCGGGCGCGGTGGTTGTCGGCGCGGCCGTCGCCGGGCAGGGCGCCCCGGCGCTTCTTCATCACGTGCGCGGTCTGCCACGTGCGCATGATCACCTCGCCGACGCGCCCCATGGCCTGGGAGTCGGAGGAGATGATCGAGATGGCGCCGAGGTCGTGGAGGATGTCCTCGGCGGCGATGGTCGAGGGCCGGATACGGGACTCGGCGAAGGCGAGGTCCTCGGGGACGGCCGGGTTGAGGTGGTGGCAGACCATCAGCATGTCGAGGTGTTCCTCGACGGTGTTGAGGGTGTGGGGCCGGGTCGGGTTGGTGGAGCTGGGAAGCACGTACGGCTCGGAGACGACGGTGATGATGTCGGGCGCGTGCCCGCCGCCCGCGCCTTCGGTGTGGTACGCGTGGATGGTGCGGCCCGCGATGGCGGCGAGGGTGTCGCCGACGAAGCCGGCCTCGTTCAGGGTGTCGGTGTGGATGGCGAGTTGGGCACCGGTCTCGTCGCAGACGCTCAGGCAGGCGTCGATCACGGCCGGGGTGGCCCCCCAGTCCTCGTGGATCTTGAAGCCGAGTGCGCCGCCCCTGAGCTGCGAGTGCATGGCCTCCCGCGACATGGTGTTGCCCTTGCCGAGCAGCCCGATGTTGACGGGGAACGTGTCCAGCGCCTCGAACATCCGGGCGAGATGCCAGGGGCCGGGGGTGACGGTGGTCGCCTTGGTGCCTTCGGCCGGGCCCGTGCCGCCGCCGACGAGGGTGGTGATGCCGGTGGCGAGCGCCTGCTCGACGACGGTCGGTGAGATGAAGTGGACGTGGGCGTCGACGGCCCCGGCGGTGACGATTCTGCCGTTGCCGACGATGACCTCGGTCTCCGGTCCGATCACGAGGGCGGGGTGGACGCCGTCCATGGTGTCGGGGTTGCCGGCCTTGCCGAGTGCGGTGATCCGGCCGTCGCGGATGCCTATGTCGGCCTTGACGACGCCCCAGTGGTCGATGATGACGGCGCCGGTGACGACGGTGTCGGGCGCGCCCTCGGCGCGGGTCGTCCGGGCCTGGCCCATGGACTCGCGGATGACCTTGCCGCCGCCGAAGACGGCTTCGTCGCCGGCGCGGCCGGGTCCGCCGGAGCGGTCCTCCTCGATCTCGACGAACAGGTCGGTGTCGGCGAGCCGGACGCGGTCGCCGGTGGTGGGGCCGAAGAGGTCGGCGTAGACGGAGCGGTGCAGTTCAGGCACGGTCGGCCCCCTCGGTGTCGAGCGCGCCCGCGGTCTCGCCGCGCAGGCCGGGGACCACCCGGCGGCCCGCCAGCGGTACGAGTTCGACCTCCACGGGGATGCCGGGTTCGAAGCGCACGGCGGTGCCCGCGGCGATGTGGAGCCGCAGCCCGCGCGCGGCGGCGCGGTCGAAGTCGAGACCGGGATTGGCCTCGGCGAAGTGGTAGTGGGAGCCGACCTGGACGGGGCGGTCGGCGGCGTTCAGGACCGTGAGGCGGGTGACGGGGCGGCCCTCGTTGAGGGCCACGGGGCCTTCCCCGTACAGGATCTCTCCGGGAATCATCGGCGGCGCTCCCCCGTCACACGATCGGATCGTGGACGGTGACGAGCTTGGTGCCGTCCGGGAAGGTGGCCTCGACCTGCACGTCGTGGATCATCTCGGGGATACCGGCCATGACGTCCTCGCGGGAGAGGACCTTGCGGCCGGAGGCCATGAGCTCGGCGACCGTACGGCCGTCCCGTGCGCCCTCCAGGATGTGGGCGGTGATCAACGCGATGGACTCGGGGTGGTTGAGCTTCACCCCGCGCGCCCTGCGCTTCTCGGCCACGTCCGCCGCCACATGGATGAGCAGGCGTTCCTGCTCATGCGGGGTCAGTTGCACGCTTCCACCTCACAGTCGTCCACCGGGCGGCTCTCCCGGACAGCAGCGGACGTTACCGATCTTCATCACGGTGTCGAGCCGCGTCGCGGCGCTGCTGGGTCAGACATTGCACGTTAGGGCGGAAGTTTTTCCGGCGCGTTAACTCGGGCTTTGCGTCCCCGTGGACATCGGCGCCCGCCGGGTTCTACGCGCCCGGCTCGCGGTGGCGGGCGGCGATGCCGAAGCGGCTCTGTTCGCCCGGAGCGGATGGGGCGGTGTCGACGCGGGAGACCGAGCTGATCATCCGCTCCTCGGCCGACTCCGCCTCCCGGTCCTCGTCCGCCTCGAGTCGTTCCAGGTCAGCGGCGGAGACGAGCGCCACCAAGGGCTTGCCGTGCCGGGTCACGACGACGCGTTCGCCGCCGTACACCACCCGGTTGATCAGGTCGGCGAGCTCAGCACGTGCTTGCGTCACCGGAATCTCGTAGGCCATGCTCCTCATCTTACGAGCTGTACGTCCTGTACATTTTTTACAAGGAGCGTGCCCCATGGACCTTCGCTATGTGCTGCCCGAGTTCACCGAGCGCACCAGCTCCGGGATCCGGACCCTCGATCCGTACTCCAAGCTGCTCCAGGAGCGGATCGTCTTCCTCGGCACACCGATCGACGAGACGTCGGCCAACGACGTGATCGCACAGCTGCTGCACCTGGAGTACGCCGCCCCGGACCGGGACATCTCGCTCTACATCAACTCCCCCGGCGGCTCGCTCAGCTCCTTGTCCGCCATCTACGACACGATGCAGGTGATCACCTGCGACGTGGCGACCACCTGCCTCGGGCAGGCCGCCTCCACGGCCGCCGTCCTGCTCGCGGCGGGAGCCCCGGGCAAGCGGCTCGCCCTGCCCGGAGCCCGGATCGTGCTCCAGCAGCCAGCAATGGCCGAGCCGTTGCACGGGCAGCCCAGCGATCTCGACATCCAGGCGCGGGAATTGCTGCGCCTGCGCGCGATGGTGGCCGGGATGCTGGCCACCCACACCGGGCGGAGCCGTGAGCGGATCGACGCCGACATCGACCGGACCACCGTTCTCGACGCGCCGGCCGCCACGGCGTACGGCCTGGTGGACCACGTGATCCAGAACCGGGACGCGAAGCGCGGCGCGGGTCCCGTCAGGTTCCCCGGCGCACCGGCCAGTTGACATTCCCGCGTGTCGTGTCGAGGTCCACTCGGAGCACCGGCGCCGTGAAATCCCTCCCTCGTTCGGCGTAGTCGACGAATCGACTTATGGGAGGGGTGAGTTGCAGGACAGGTGCACACATCTGGCGGAATCGGCTGTTCCAGCCCTGGTACGGGGCCCGTCGACCAAACCTCTGAAGATCACGAAACCTTCTTGTCCACTCGAACGGATCAGTCGTGAGGAGCCTCACATATCGCCGTTTCAGCTCGGTTTTCGACCAGTGTTTGGGTCAAGATCCGTGACGACGACAAGCCCCCGCCACCGCGGCGGGGCGGTCCGGGCGGACGCCGAGTCCTGCCGCTGTCCCGGACGTCTGGTCGACAGGAGTGGATCGGCAGGAGTGGAGGACCCGAGCAGCACGGGACGACCGAGCAGGTGGGCCGTCCCTCGGGGTGAAGCCGCAGCCGCGGCCGGGCATCTTCGTCCTGCCCGAACCCGACAGGTCATCCTTCACAGGCGGCTGACGAAGGGTTGCGCATGACTGCGCAGATTCATGTCCCGTCCCTGCTGTCCCGGGCCGGAGCCGTCTCGGCTCTCACCCTCGCCGCCGTCGGCGGCACGCTGCTGGCGCCGGGCGGCGCACCGGAGGCCCAGGCCGCGACCGCACACGCCGACAAGGCGCTGCGCATCGCCGCCGCCAAGAAGGGATCGCCTTACAAGTACGGAGCGACCGGGCCGAGCAGGTTCGACTGCTCGGGGCTCACGCTCTACTCGTACAAGAAGGCGGGCAAGTCGCTGCCCCGTACCGCGCAGCAGCAGTACAACAAGACCCGGCACATCTCCGCCTCCAGCAGGCAGCGGGGCGACCTGGTGTTCTTCCACTCCGGCGGAAGGGTCTACCACGTGGGCATCTACGCCGGTGGCAACAAGATCTGGCACTCCCCCAAGACCGGCTCCTGGGTGAAGCTCGACAAGATCTGGTCCTCGAAGATCTACTACGGCCGGGTCCGCTGACGGGCCCGGCATTGACCGGAACGAGAGGCCCTAGACCAGGGAAGCCTTCCAGGGCAGCGTGATCCAGACGGTCTTGCCGCCGTCGGCGGTCGGGGTGACCGCGAGCCGGCCACCCGCCTCGGCCGCGAGGAAGCGGATGATCACCATCCCCCGGCCGTTGTCCTGCTGCACGGCCGCCGGCAGCCGCCGGGGCCGGCGCGGATGGCTGTCGGTGACGCCGACGCACAGCCGCTCCTCGCGCTCCAGGCGGACGTCGACGGTGAAGGTGGGCGACTGGCCGAAGGTGTGCTGGACGGCGTTGGTGGCCAGTTCCGAGACGATCAGCCGGACGGTGTCGGCGGTGGCGCTGCCGTCCGGGAGGCCCCACTCGCCGAGAACGTCGGCGACATATCTTCGTGCGGCGGACACCGAGGCGGGATCGCTCGGCAGAGTGACGGTTGCTTCCTGATGGTCTGCCATGGCGACGCTGTCCCTTTCCCACCGGGGCCCCGCCCCGGATTGCGCTCGCCGTCAGAGTGCCACCGGACGTACCGCCATGGGTGTCGATCCCCCAAGATATGCCGATATCTGTCCCCCGATGCGGTGAACTCCGGCGAGGCGCAACCTTTTTGAGGCGGCTCTCCCCTAAGGCATATCGGGCCGGTCCGCGGGACACTCCCTAGGAGCCTGCCGGGGCGGTGCGGACGATCGTCGCCACCGCCTCGGCGATCTGGGTGTCGCTGAGATCCGCGCGGGCCGTGAGCCGCAGCCGGGAGATGCCGTCCGGCACCGAAGGGGGCCGGAAGCAGCCCACCGCCAGGCCCTCCGCCCGGCAGTCCGCCGCCCACCTCAGCGCCGCCTCCGGCGAGGGGGCGCGCACCGAGACCACGGCCGCGTCCGGGCGTACGGCGGTCAGCCCGCCGTCGGTCAGGAGCCGGTACAAGGTCGTGGCCACCCTCCTCGCCCGCTCCGCGAGCCCGGGCTCGCCGTGGATCAGGCGCAGGCTCGCGAGTGCGGCGCCCACGGCCGCCGGGGCGAGCCCGGTGTCGAAGATGAACGTCCGGGCCGCGTTGACCAGGTGCTCGATGACCCGCGCGGGGCCGAGGACGGCGCCGCCCTGGCTGCCGAGGGACTTGGAGAGGGTCAGGGTGGCGACGACGTCCTCGTCACCGGCGAGACCCGCGGCGTGCAGGGCGCCCCGGCCCCCCTCCCCGAGGACGCCCAGGCCGTGGGCGTCGTCGACGACGAGCGCGGCGCCGTGGTCCCGGCAGGCCCGGGCCAGTTCGGCCAGCGGGGCCTTGTCGCCGTCCACCGAGAAGACCGAGTCGGTGACGGCGAGGGCCCGCCGCCCGCCGTGGGCGTGCAGTGCCTTGCGTACGGCCTCGGGGTCGCGGTGCGGGACCACGGCCGTCTCCGCGCGCGAGAGCCGGCAGCCGTCCACGATCGAGGCGTGGTTGCCGGCGTCCGAGACGATCAGGGAGCCGCGGCCGCTCAGCGCGGTGAGGGCGGCCAGATTGGCCGTGTAACCGGAGGAGAAGACGAGGGCGGCCTCGAAGCCGCAGAACGCGGCGAGTTCGCGTTCGAGGTCGGCGTGCAGCCGGGTGGTGCCGGTGACCAGCCGCGAACCGGTGGAGCCCGCGCCCCAGCGCCGGGCGGCCGCCGCGGCGGCCTCGGTGATCTCGGGGCGCCGGGTCAGGCCGAGGTAGTCGTTGCTCGCCAGGTCGAGCAGCTCCGACTCCGCGGCCCGGGGCCTCAGCGTGCGGACGAGACCGGCCGCCGCACGGCCGCGTGCCTCGGCGTCCGTCCAGTCGAACGCGGTCCGGCGCCCGTCGGTGCCCGAACCCCCGTCCGAGCCCTCGGCCCGCGTGTCCTCGTCCCTGAGCATGAGGCAGATCCTTTTGTAGGCAGCGCACAGACCCTAACCGGCCGCGTCCGAGGTCAGAGTGTGGCGATCCACACACCTCAAACCGGCGCTGTTGTTCGGTTCCTCCTTGGCCGGGGGGCGTGCCGTAGGCCAGGATCAGCCCTTATGGACCTGCTGAACACCCTGGTGGACAAGGGGTTGCGGCGCGAGCTGCCGACCCGTGAAGAAGCGCTCGCCGTGCTGGCGACCTCCGACGACGAACTGCTCGATGTGGTGGCCGCGGCCGGCAAGGTGCGCCGTGAGTGGTTCGGGCGCCGGGTGAAGCTGAACTATCTGGTCAATCTGAAGTCCGGTCTCTGCCCGGAGGACTGCTCGTACTGCTCGCAGCGGCTCGGCTCCACGGCCGGGATCCTGAAGTACACCTGGCTGAAGCCGGACGAGGCGTCCCAGGCCGCCGCGGCCGGTGTTGCGGGCGGCGCGAAGCGGGTCTGCCTGGTGGCGAGCGGCCGCGGCCCGACGGACCGGGACGTGGACCGGGTCGGCAAGACCATCGAGGCGATCAAGGAGCAGAACGAGGGCGTCGAGGTCTGCGCGTGCCTCGGGCTGCTCTCCGACGGCCAGGCGGAGCGGCTGCGCGAGGCGGGCGCCGACGCGTACAACCACAACCTCAACACGTCCGAGGGGACGTACGGGGAGATCACCACCACCCACACCTACGCGGACCGGGTGGACACCGTCCAGAAGGCGCACGCCGCCGGCCTGTCGGCCTGCTCGGGTCTGATCGCGGGCATGGGCGAGAGCGACGAGGACCTCGTCGACGTCGTGTACGCGCTGCGTGAGCTCGACCCGGACTCGGTGCCGGTGAACTTCCTGATCCCGTTCGAGGGCACACCGCTGGCCAAGGAGTGGAACCTCACGCCGCAGCGCTGTCTGCGGATCCTGGCGATGGTCCGGTTCGTCTGCCCGGACGTGGAGGTCCGGATCGCGGGCGGCCGCGAGGTGCATCTGCGCTCGATGCAGCCGCTGGCGCTGCATCTGGCGAACTCGATCTTCCTCGGTGACTATCTGACGAGCGAGGGCCAGGCCGGCAAGGCGGACCTCGACATGATCGCGGACGCGGGCTTCGAGGTGGAGGGAGCGGGCACCACGACGCTTCCGGAGCACCGGGCCGACGCGCTCGCCGCGGTGGCGGGCGGCTGCGGCTCGCACGCGAAGGCGGGGGCCGGCTGCGGCTCGCACGCGGAGGCGGGGACCGGCTGCGGCTCGCACGCCGAAGGTGCCGGCTGCGGTCCGTGCGGCGGTCCCGTGCCCGAGGCCCGGGAAGCGGCGGCGGCCGAGACCGCCGAGGCGCCGAACGCCCGTACGGACCTGGTGGCGGTCCGCCGCCGGGGCGCCGGCACGGACCTCGCGCCCAATGCGTAACAGCGAACTGCTCGCCCTGGACCGGGCGCACGTCTGGCATCCGTACGGCCCCATGCCGGGCCGTACGGAACCGCTGGTCGTCGCGTCCGCCGCCGGGGTCCGGCTCCGCCTCGCCGAACCGGTGCACGGCCGGGCGGAGTTGATCGACGGCATGTCCTCGTGGTGGTCCGCGATCCACGGCTACAACCACCCGGTCCTCAACGAGGCGGTGCGGGGCCAGCTGGACCGGATGAGCCATGTCATGTTCGGTGGCCTGACCCATGAGCCGGCCGTGCGGCTCGCCACCCGGCTGGTGGAGATCACGCCCGAGCCGCTGCGGCATGTGTTCCTCAGCGACTCGGGTTCGGTCTCCGTCGAGGTCGCGGCCAAGATGTGCCTGCAGTACTGGCGCTCGGTGGGCAGGCCCGGCAAGCGGCGGCTGCTGACCTGGCGCGGCGGCTACCACGGGGACACCTGGCAGCCGATGTCGGTGTGCGACCCCGAGGGCGGGATGCACGAGCTGTGGTCGGGCGTGCTGCAGCGCCAGGTGTTCGTGGACGCGCCGCCCGCCGCGTACGAGGAGTCGTACGCGGAGCTGCTGCGCGAGGAGATCGGCCGGCACGCCGAGGAGCTGGCCGCGGTGATCGTGGAGCCGGTGGTGCAGGGCGCGGGCGGGATGCGCTTCCACGCGCCGGAGTATCTGCGGGTGCTGCGGGAGGCGTGCGACGAGCACGGCGTGCTGTTGGTCTTCGACGAGATCGCGACCGGGTTCGGCCGCACCGGCGCGCTGTTCGCCGCCGACCACGCCGGGGTCTCCCCCGACGTGATGTGTGTGGGCAAGGCGCTGACCGGCGGCTATCTGTCGATGGCGGCGACGCTCTGTACGACGCGGGTCGCCGAGGGGATCTCGCGCGGCGAGGTTCCGGTCCTCGCGCACGGCCCGACGTTCATGGGCAACCCGCTGGCCTCGGCGGTCGCCTGCGCCTCGATCGACCTGCTGCTCGCCCAGGACTGGGCGGTGGAGGTCAAGCGGATCGAGGCGGGGCTGCGCGAGGGGCTCGCGGAGGCCGCCGCGCTGCCGGGCGTCCGGGACGTGCGGGTGCTCGGCGCCATCGGGGTCGTCCAGCTCGATCACGAGGTGGACATGGCGGCGGCCACCGAGGCGGCGGTACGGGAGGGCGTGTGGCTGCGCCCGTTCCGCGACCTGATCTACACCATGCCGCCGTTCGTCACCGGCGACGAGGACGTCGCACGCGTCTGCGCCGCGGTCCTCGCGGCGGCGGCAGCCGGCTGAACCGCCCCCGGCGCCGACCCGTCGACGGCCGGCCGGCTGACCGTTGACGGGTCGGCGCGACAGAGCACGACAGAGAGGAACCGCACCACATGAGCGTGATCGTCGTCAGCGGCACGGGCACGGAGATCGGCAAGACGATCGTGACCGCGTCCCTGGCCGCCGTCGCCGTCGGCCAGGGACGTTCGGTGGCCGTGCTCAAACCCGCGCAGACGGGGCTCGCTCCGCACGAGCGGGGCGACGCGGACGAGGTCGTGCGGCTCTCCGGAGCCGAGACCTCGGCCGAACTCGCCCGCTTCCCCGAGCCGTTGGCGCCCGCCACCGCCGCCCGGCGGGCGGGCATGGCACCGGTCGGACCGCGGGAGGTCGCCGAGGCGGCGGAGAAGTTGGCCGCCTCCCACGACCTGGTGCTGGTGGAGGGGGCGGGCGGGCTGCTGGTCCGCTTCGACGAGGAGGGCGGCACGCTCGCCGACTCCGCCCGACTGCTCGGTGCGCCGGTCCTGGTGGTGGCGCCGGCCGGTCTCGGCACGCTGAACACCACCGCGCTGACGGCCGAGGCCCTGCGGGCGCGCGGCATCGCGCAGCTGGGCGTGGTGGTGGGCAGCTGGCCGGCCGTCCCCGATCTGGCCGCGCGCTGCAATCTGGAGGATCTGCCGGAGGCGGCCGGGGCGCCGCTGCTGGGGGCCGTGCCGGAGGGCGCGGGCGCGCTGGACCCGGCCCGCTTCCGGGCGGCGGCGGTCGAGTGGCTGGCTCCCGCGCTGGGCGGGAGCTGGGACGCGCAGCGTTTCGCCTCGGCGCACCGGCCGTGATCTCCGTACGCTGAGACGTATGCGTGCGACTGTTCAGGAAATCGTCTTCGACTGCGCCGATCCGGCTGCTCTGGTCCGGTTCTGGGCCGAGCTCGTCGGCGGGGCTCCGGTCGACCGGAGCCCCGACTGGTCGTACGTCGACCCGCCGGGGTTCGTCCGGCTCGCCTTCCAACGGGTGCCGGAGGGCAAGGCCGTCAAGAACCGGCTCCATCTGGACCTCCAGGTGCCCGATCTCGACGCGGCGGCCGACGAGGTGACCGGCCGGGGGGCGGAGCGGGTCGCCGGGATCGTCACCGACGACTACGGGGACTTCCAGGTGATGCGGGACCCGGAGGGCAACGAGTTCTGCTTCGTGACGGGCTGAGCGGCCGCGGAACGGGGAAGAATCACCCCGTCATCACCCCGTCCGCGTCTGCTGCGCCGTCGAGCGTCGGAGGAGGTCCGCGATGTCCTCGCGTTCCACCCGGGTCCCCCGGGACGCCGTCCACCACCCCCTCTTCGCCCGCTTCTACGCACGGTTCAGCGTCGCCGCCGACGCCAAGGGCGGTATCGGCGACCTGCGTACGGAGCTGCTCAGCGGCCTCTCGGGCCGGGTCATCGAGATCGGCGCCGGGAACGGCCTGAACTTCGCGCACTACCCCGGGGCCGTGTCGGAGGTCGTGGCGATCGAACCGGAGCGCCATCTGCGGCGGTTGGCGGCCGAGGCCGCCCTGCGCGCGGAGGTGCCGGTCGATGTGGTGCCCGGCGCGGCGGAGGCGCTGCCGGTGAAGAGCGAGGCGTTCGACGCGGCGGTGGTCTCGCTGGTGCTGTGCACCGTACGGGATGTGCCGCGCGCGCTCGCCGAGCTGTACCGGGTGGTGCGCCCGGGTGGTGAACTGCGCTTCTTCGAGCACGGGTTGGCACCGGGTCGCGGGATGGCGCGGGCTCAGCGCGCCCTCGACCGCACGGTCTGGCCGCTGCTCTTCGGCGGCTGCCACACGGCGCGCGATCCGCTGGCGGCTATCGAGGCGGCCGGGTTCGAACCGGCGGCGTACCGGCGTCTCATCGTCCCGGCGGAAGGCCCCCGCATGCCCTCCTCCTTCTGTGTGCTGGGTTCGGCGCGACGCGGCTGAGGACCGTCGGCGGCCGGGGGACGGGGTCGACGGCCGGCTGTCCGCGGTGGTGGGATGCCCACCATGAACGATCTTCGTATCCGGGCCGCCTCCCCCGCCGACCTCGACACCGTCCTGGCCTTCTGGAAGGTCGCCGCCGAGGGCACCAGCATCAGCGACGACCGTGACGGGATCGAGCGGCTCGTCGCCCGCGACCCCGAGGCGCTGATCCTCGCCGAGCGCGGCGGCGAGCTGGCCGGCACGGTCATCGCCGGTTTCGACGGATGGCGCTGTCACCTCTACCGGCTCGCCGTCCACCCGGGCCACCGCCGCCAGGGCGTCGGAGGCGCGCTGCTCGCGGCGGCCGAGGAGCGTTTCGTACGGCTCGGGGGGCGGCGGGCGGACGCCATGGTGCTGAACCGCAACGAGCTGGGGCAGCGTGCCTGGCGGGCGGCGGGGTACGAGCCGGAGGAGCGGTGGAGGCGCTGGGTCAAGCCGCTGCCGCCCGTACCCGCCGTACCCGGCCCGGCCGAGGCGGGCGGCGCGGACGACCCGGACGAGGTGGGCAGCCGGTCGTGACCCGGGCGAACGGGTCGCCGCGGCCGGCCGAGCCCGTCCGCCAGGGTGATCAGCCGACCGCTTTGCCCGTCCTTTACCATAGGTGCTTTCTTCCCGACGACCGAAAGGTGTGAGCGTCCGCCCATGGGCGAGCCTCCCAGTAGCAGCCTGCGCCACGACCCCCATCGAGCGCCCCTTACGTCCCTGTCCGACCATGGGACGGAGGTGAATCGATGATCGAAGTGCTTCTTCTCGTGGTGGCGCTGCTGCTCTCGCTGGCGTGCGGCGCCTTCGTCGCGGCCGAGTTCTCGCTGACCACGGTCGAGCGCGGCGAGCTGGAAGCGGCCGTCGAGCGGGGGGAGCGCGGGGCCGCGAGCGCGCTCAGGGCCGTCAAGACGCTCACCTTCCAGCTCTCCGGCGCGCAGCTCGGCATCACCGTCACCAACCTGGTCGTCGGCATGCTCGCCGAACCCTCGATCGCCAAGCTGATCCGCGGCCCGATGGAGGCGGTCGGCGTCGCCCCCTCGATCGCCTCCTCGGTCGCCCTGGTGATCGGCACCGCCCTGTCGACCGTCGTCCTGATGGTCGTCGGCGAGCTGGTCCCCAAGAACTGGGCCATCTCCTCACCGCTGGCGATCGCGAAGCGGGTGGCCACCCCGCAGCGGGTCTTCACCGCCGCGTTCAAGCCGCTGATCAGCCATCTCAACAACACCGCGAACCGGATCCTGCGCCGGATCGGGATGGAGCCGGCCGAAGAGCTGGCCTCCGCGCGTTCCCCCCAGGAGCTGGTGGCGCTCGCCCGCCACTCCGCCCGTGAGGGCGCGCTGGAGCCGGACACCGCCGAGCTGTTCGTACGGACCCTCAACCTGGCCGAGCTGACGGCGGAGAACGTGATGACGCCGCGGGTCCAGGTAACCGCACTGGAGGTGCAGGCCACCGCCGAGGACGTCGCCAACGCGACCCGCGCGACCGGCCTGTCCCGCTTCCCCGTGTACCGCGGGAACCTCGACTCCGTGGTCGGGATCGCCCACATCAAGGACGTCCTGGCGATACCGGCCGGCGAGCGGCGCCTGCGCCGGATCGGCGACATGCTGCGCGAGCCGCTGCTGGTCCCGGAGACCCTGACCGTGGACCGGCTCCTGGACCGGCTCTCGGGCAAGCAGACGATGGCCGTCGTCATCGACGAGTACGGCGGTACGGCAGGCGTCGCGACGCTCGAGGACATCATGGAGGAGGTCGTCGGCGAGGTGCGCGACGAGCACGATCCGCACGAGACTCCCGACCTGGCACCGGCGGGCGTGGACGCGGACGGACGCGATCTGTGGTCCGCCGACGGCGCGGCCCGTACGGACCAGTTGGAGGCGATCGGGCTGCGCGTACCGGACGGCCCGTACGAGACGCTGGCCGGGGTCCTCGCCACCGAGCTGGGCCGTATCCCGGCGGTGGGTGACCGGGTGGAGCTGGCCGACTGGAGGCTGGACGTCGTGGACGCCTCCGGGCGCCGGGCGGCGCGCGTGCTGCTGCACGCGCCGCGCAACGACGGCTCCGACGAGACCGGGGAGGCGGGCCGATGACCGCGATCCAGCTGCTGATCGGCTTTCTGACCCTGGTCGTGAACGCCTTCTTCGTCGGCGCGGAGTTCGCCCTGATCTCCGTACGCCGCAGTCAGATCGAGCCGGAGGCGGAGGCCGGGGACCGGCGGGCCCGCAGCGTCATCTGGGGTCTGGAGCACGTCTCGGCGCTGCTCGCGGCGGCGCAGCTCGGCATCACGCTGTGCACCCTGGTGCTCGGTGTCGTCGCCGAGCCGGCCATCGCGCATCTGCTCGAACCGGTCTTCGACGCGGTCGGCGTGCCGCACGGTCTGGTGCACCCGATCTCGTTCGTGATCGCGCTGGCCGTGGCGACCTATCTGCACATGCTGCTCGGTGAGATGGTCCCGAAGAACATCGCGCTGGCGGAGCCGACGCGTACCGCGCTGCTCCTCGGCCCGCCGCTGGTGGCCCTCGCCCGGACGCTGCGTCCGGTGATCTTCACGGTCAACGCCTTCGCCAACGCCCTGCTCAAGCTGTTGCGGGTGGAGCCGAAGGACGAGGTCTCGGCGACGTTCTCGGACGACGAGCTGGCCCGGATGGTGACGGACGCGGGCGTCGCCGGCCTGCTGGACGACCGGGCGGCCGAACGGCTGCACGACGCCCTGGAGCTGGGGCGCCGTCCGGTGCGGGACGTCGTCATGCCGGTGGAGAAGGTCGTGTACGCGGCGGTGGGCACGACACCGGAGGAGCTGGAGGCGCTCTCGGCGGAGTCGGGCTTCTCCCGCTTCCCGGTGGTCGACTCGGGCCGCCGGATCCTCGGCTACCTCCATGTGAAGGACGCCCTGGACGCGGCACCGCGCGACCTGCCGTTCCCGGTCGCGGCGATGCGGCCGATCGCCCGGGTGCGGGCGGCGACGCCGATGGACGACGTACTGACGGCGATGCGCCGCAGCCGCACCCATCTGGCGGCGGTCCTGGACGAGGACGGCAAGCTGGCGGGCCTCGTCACGATGGAGGACGTGCTGCGAAAGCTGGTGGGCCGGCCGGCGACGCACTGACTCCGGCTCTGCGGGAGCCCCGGGGCGCACGGACGCGCGGCCCGGGGCTCCGTCGCGTCGGGGAGGTGCCCCCGGACGCTCCCATACCGCACGGTATGATCTCCTCCGCCATGGAGATGAATGCCACCTACACCAGTCTTGTCGCCGTCGGCGACAGCTTCACCGAGGGCATGTCGGACCGGCTGCCCGACGGCACGTACCGGGGCTGGGCGGACCTGCTCGCGGCCCGGCTGGCCGCGCGTACGCCCGACTTCCGGTACGCGAATCTCGCCGTACGCGGAAAGCTCATCGGCCAGATCGTCGAGGAGCAGGTGGACCTGGCCGCCGCGATGAAGGCGGACGTGGTGACCCTGGTCGGCGGGCTGAACGACACCCTGCGGCCGAAGTGCGACATGGGGCGGGTGCGCGGGCTGCTGACCGAGGCGGTCGAGCGGCTGGCGCCCTCCTGCGGGCAGCTGGTCCTGATGCGCAGCCCCGGCCGCCAGGGCCCGGTCATGGAACGGTTCCGGCCCCGCATGGAGGAGCTCTTCGGGCACGTCGACGAGCTCGCCGCCCGGCACGGCGCCTTGGTGGTCGACCTGTACGGGGCGCCCGCACTCGGGGACCCGCGGCTGTGGGACGTGGACCGGCTCCATCTGACCGGCGAGGGGCACCGGCGGGTGGCCGAGGCCGTGTGGCAGGCCCTGGGCATGGACCCGGAGGACGACTGGCGGGCACCGCTGCCGGCGGCCGTACGCCCGAGGTGGATGACCCGGCGCGTCGAGGACGCTCGCTTCGCCAGGGAACACCTCGGTCCCTGGGTCGGCCGCCGCCTGACCGGCCGCTCCTCGGGCGACGGCCGCCCGGCCAAGCGGCCCGAACTCCTGCCGTACGAGCCGCCGACGGGCCTGGGCGCCTGAGCGAACGGGCGGGCGGGCGGGCGGGGGTCGCATCGTATGCCGGAACGTCACGGAAAAGCCCTCTGACCGTTACACGACAACATACTTCCGCGTGCCACTCTCCCGGTGACACACACTCAACACGCGTAGAATGCCGCGCCCTTGAGCCCGGAGCGTCGTTCGTCGCGCGTGCCGTCCCCGGGAAAGGGCCCCCCATGTCCGTTCTGCACACAGGCCGTTGGAAGATGCTGGCGGCAGGCATAGCCGCCACGCTCGTCGGCCTCACGCTCCCCGCGGTCACCGCGACTCCCGCGAGCGCCACGACCACCGCCTATGACAGCACGTACTACAAGAACGCGGTCGGCAAGACCGGCACCAGCCTGAAGTCCTCGCTGCACACGATCATCAGCAACCAGAGCAGAATCTCGTACGACGCCGTCTGGACCGCGCTGAAGGCCACCGACCAGGACCCGAACAACAGCGCCAACGTGCTCCTGCTGTACAGCGGCGTCTCGCGGAGCAAGAACCTCAACGGCGGCGACGTCGGCGACTGGAACCGCGAGCACGTGTGGGCCCAGTCCCACGGCAGCTTCGGCACGTCGGCCGGCCCCGGCACGGACCTGCACCACCTGCGCGCGTGCGACGTCCAGGTCAACAGCATCCGCGGCAACAAGGACTGGGACAACGGCGGCAGCCCGGTCAGCGGCGCGACCGGCAGCTACACGGACAGCAACTCCTTCGAACCGCGCAACGCGGACAAGGGCGACGTGGCGCGCATGATCCTCTACATGGCCGTCCGGTACGAGGGCGACGACGCCTGGGCCGACCTGGAGCCCAACGAGTCGTCGACCAACGGAAGCGTCCCGTTCCACGGCCGCCTCGCGATCCTGAAGCAGTGGAACGAGCAGGACCCGCCGAGCGCCTTCGAGGAGCGCCGCAACGACCTCATCCACAGCACCTACCAGGGCAACCGGAACCCGTTCATCGACCACCCGGAGTGGGTCGAGGCGATCTGGTAGCGGATCGCGACATGGGAGGAGGGGCCGCCCCGGATCACTCCGGGACGGCCCCTCACTTGGTCAGGCGGTCAGATCACTCAGGGGGTCACCCGAAGGACTTGATGCCGTTCCAGTTGGCCGACAGGACGGTCTTGACCGGTCCGTTGGTGTTGGTGGTGGACGGGTGGTAGACGCTGATGTAGCCGGTGGAGGCGAAGCGGGCCCAGATGTCCGGGATGCCGTCACCGCTGACGTCGGGGATCCCGATCGCGGTGGACACGTTGGCCGCCGTCCAGTTGGTGCCGAAGGACACGTCGCCGTTGAGCGAGTTCGCCGCCAGCTTGAGGGAGTCGAGGTTCACGCTCCCGGCGCCGGTTCCCGGCTTGCCGTGGCGGACGTACATGTTGCCGTTCTCGGTGTTGCGCCACAGCAGGTCGGGGGTGCCGTCCTTGTTCATGTCGGCGAGGTTGACGATGTCACGCGGGGCGGCCCAGGCGCTGCCCTCCATGAGGGTGGCGGTCTGGAAGGTGGCGCCGGTGTAGCCGGAAAGGACCCAGAAGGCGGTGCCCGCGCGCAGCGCGAGGTCGGGCAGCTCGTCGCCGGTGATGTCACCGACCGCCTTCATCTGCGTCCACGTCGAGGGCGCCGGCGCGTTCGACGGGAGGCGGACCTTCAGCCGGTCGTCGACGTTGAAGGTGCCGTAGCCGTCGCCGGGGTAGAGGTAGAACGTGCCGTCGGGGTCGACCGCGAACAGGTCCGTGGACCCGTCGCCCGGGTAGACGTCCTGGTAGTGGGCGATCAGCGCGGCCTTGGTGCCGTTCCACCACGGGGTCTTCGGGGCCAGGACCGGCTTGCCGTCGGCGCCGATGGTGTAGGAGCCGGTCAGGCCCGCGTACAGCTCTCCGCCCGGGGAGCCGGGGTAGGAGAAGAAGTTGCCGTTCGCGTCGATGATCATCAGGTCCGGGATGCCGTCACCGCCCACGTCGCCGGGACCGTCGGCGGTGTCACGCGGCGGGACGTAGGTGGCGTAGTCGGTGCGGGCGCTGACGTTGCCGTGGGCGTCGAGGGCGAAGATGTGCAGCCAGTTCGGGCCCGCGTGCGGGGGCTTGAGGTCGGGCACGGTGTAGGAGCCGTTGACCGCGGTGACGTCGGTGTAGCTGACGCCTTCCCAGCCGTAGCGGAACTTCGCCGCGCCCTCGGAGGTGAACGTCATCGGTCCGGTGCCCCCGAACTTCACCGAAGCCCAGGTGGCGCCGTCGGAGGTGGCCCGCTTGAACGGGGTGGTGTCCTCGTCGACGACCGGCGGCGGCGGAGCCGAGCCGTCGATGGTGACGGCGCAGTTGTCGGCGGTGTTGGCCGGGAAGTAGGAGGAGACGGCACCGGCCGCGTCCTCGGCGCGCACGGCCCAGTAGTAGGTGGCCTTGTCCTCCAGGGAGGTGGAGGCGATCGTGGTGGAGGCCCAGCCGCTGGACAGGCTGGTGACCAGGGTGCCGGCCGGGACGGTGGTGCCGGCCTTCCAGAACTTGAAGCGCAGGCCCTTCAGGTTGCCGTCCGGGTCGGAGGCGTAGGCCTTCAGGACCAGGTTGGTCTTGCCGACGGTACGGCCCGGGGCACCGACGACACAGGCGTAGCCACCGATCGTTCCGTTGGTGGGCTCCGCCGGCGGACGGTTGTAGGTGACCTCCAGCGTGGCGGAGGTGGCACGGAACTTGCGCCAGGTCTGCGTGTCGCTCTCGCTGGTCGCACGCAGGCCGAAGGTGATGTTCGACCAGCCGTTGTCGGCGCCCTTCTGGGCGGCCGCGACGACGCCGGAGTTGTTGAACATCTCGTACTCGTCCGGGCAGGAGGTCGACCAGCCGTGCGCGAAGGACTTCGACTGCAGGTGCGTCGACCAGGACGGCTGCGCGTTCCACGTCGTACCGGAGGAGATCGAGCCGGTGAGGTAGAACTTGAACTCACGGTCGGTGCAGGACCAGGAGTGGTTGTTCAGCACCTTGAAGGCCGCAGAGGTGACCTTGGCGCCCTTCATCTTCGAGTCGAAGCCCATCCGCCAGAAGGAGCGGCCCAGACCACCGGTCTCCGACTCGTAGCCCACGCGGGCGTCGGAGGTGCCGGAGGAGAAGTTGGTGCCGTTGTAGAAGCTGGAGTTCGGGTACGGGCGGTACGCCGTCGTCCACGCCTGCCAGCCGGAGTTCATCGTCGGGTCGACGAAGAGCGGGAACTTCACGCCGTCGCCGGTGAGGAGCCTGGTCGCGCCGAGGTGCAGCGCGATCCGGGCGGTGCCGGTCCTGTCACCCTCCAGGGCGACCGGCAGTTGGGCGGACTTGGCGCCCGGCTCGATACCGGTGAGGCCGGACAGCTTGAGCACATCCGCGGGGGTTGCGGTGGACGTGCGGGCGACGGAGCCCTCGGGCAGCTCCGGATCCCGGCCGCTGGAGTCCCAGGCGAACGGGGTCGGTATGGAGCCGACCTCCTTGCCTCCCTTGTCCAGCACCAGCACGCGGTTGGCCTTCGTGTCGTGCTGGAAGGTGGCGGTGGCCGAGCGCAGCCCGTACGAGACGGATTCGAGCGCCCGCTGACGCGCGGCCTCGGGCGTCTTCACGATGAGGAGCTGGGCGAAGCCGCCCTCCTCACGTGCCACGAGGAGCAGGTCGACACCCGGCAGCACCTCGGAGTAGAGGGCGCGCGGGCCGTCGAGCACGGGCTCGGGCAGGGCGCCCGGCCAGGTGTAGGTGATGGTGTGACCGCCGAACTCGACCTCGGCCAGCGGTGATTCACCGGGCTGCGGGGCGCGGGCGTACGAGCGGTCGGCGCGGGACGCCTGGGCGCTGCCGTCGGCGAATCGCACCGGATACGCGGCGTTCACGGGCGAGATGCCGAGCCCCCGAGACGCCTTGTCGGAGCGCTGGAGCTTGTTGTCGATGGGGGCCCACCGGCCGGCGGCGTTCTTCGCCCGCTGCGGAAGAGCGTGCGTCTGCGACCGCAGCTGTCCGTCGGGCAGCGCCCAGGTCAGCGCGGTGGCCGTGGTGGCGGTGTCGACGAGGACCTTCTTGCCGCTGCGCACGGCCTCGGCCAGCGCGGTGGCCTCGTTCTTCGGGCCGGTGGCGGTCCGCTGGGCATCGGTGGCCTTGCCACCGGTCGTCACAGGCGCGGAATCGGGCTGCCACCAGGGCAAGAGGGCAGCGGTGAGGGCGGCCAACACCAGGCCGATGGTCAGGGACAGCCGCGTGCGCGTGCGCACGAAGGGGCTGAGATATGGAGGCGGCGCGGGCACGAGGTCTACTCCCGTGTAACCAGATGGATGGTGGACAGCACGACCAGCCCCTACGGCGAGCCGCGGGGCATGGGAGCGTCACAATCACACACCCGCCACAGAGCGTCCACAGATGAGAACTTTATAAATCGTTTACCAAAGCAGAGCGATCGACCTCCGTGATGCCGGGCCACTCCCCCTTTACGCCTTTTACGGCAAAGAGTTGAGGGGACATCAGGCGATTACCCGTATTGCCTGATTCACCATCAGAGGTGCACTGTGGCCTGCAATATGCCGTGACCAAGGTCACGTGGACTTACTTTGTGTAGCCGTAATAGACCTTGCTGTCGTCGGCTCTCATGACGGAAAGTGCCCCCGCGGACGTCTCCGGACGTGCGCCTCTTGGCGTTTCTGCGCCTTTCTGTTTGCAATCCCTTCACTTCGTGGCTGGTGGGAGTCGACGCGTATGCGTGCTTCAGGTCCGCTGCCATGGCTGGGGCGAGAACGCCCCGTCATGACAGAGTCGATACGACGGCGCCGGCGGCGAAGCCGCACGGCGACCGTCCTTTTGTTGTCCTCTTTGTTGACGCTGACGAGTCTGGGCACCCAGGCGCTGGCCATCCCCGGCCCGGGCATGAACCGCGAGGAATCGACCACCTCGGTCGACCTCCCCGACCTCCCCAGGAGCACCGAGCTCGACGGTGACGCCGAGGCGCAGAAGGCGCTGACCACGGCGCCTGAGGTGCCGGTGGTTCCGTACGAGCCCAAGGCGGTCACGCCGTGGACGGCGGACATCGGCACGGCGCCGCTGACGGCGCAGACCGAGCCGGGGACGATGGTTCCGGCCGGCAATCTGCCGGTCGCGGTGGGCGTGCCTGCGGGTACCGACCCGGCCGCTGTCGCCGGTGACTGGAAGATCGACCTGAAGGCGCCGGAGGCGTCCCAGGAGGCCGGTGTGTCCGGTCTGATCATGCAGGTCACTCCGCCGGCGACGGCGGACCCGGCCGCGCAGGTCTCCCTCGCCGTCGACTACACCGCGTTCGAAGACCTCTACGGGCCGCAGGCCGCCGACCGTTTCGGTCTCGTCCTTCTCCCGGACTGTGTCCTCTCCGCCACGCCGGTCGGTGACTGTGTCGCCGAAGAGGGCACGGAGACCATGTCCGGCACGGACGGCGAGAACGGCGGGGACACGGCCGAGAAGTTCGAGCGTCTGCGCTCGACCGTGAAGACGGTCGCGGCGAAGGACGCCCCCACGAGGACCACGGCGGCGAAGAACGCCAAGACCCGAAAGATCCTCTCCGGATACGTGCCGGTCGCCGACCTCCTGGGCGGCGAGAGGCCGTCGGGCGCGCGCAAGGCCGCGTTCCCGTCGGTGGACGCTTCCGGCTCGCAGGCCGTCGGCGCGATGGACACCGGTGCGTCGGTGTCGGGTGACTTCACCGCGTCGCCGCTGCTGTCGTCCGGCTCGTGGTCGGCCGGGTCCTCCTCGGGTGCGTTCACGTACCAGTACCAGGTGCAGGTCCCGGAGACCGCCGGTGGTCTCATGCCGAAGATCGCCCTCTCCTACTCCTCGCAGTCCGTCGACGGCCGTACGTCCTCGACGAACAACCAGGCCTCCTGGATCGGTGACGGCTGGGACTACAACGCGGGTTCCATCACCCGCACGTACGCCAACTGCCGCCAGGACTCCAAGAAGGCCGGCTCCAACAACGCCACCCACAAGACGGCGGACCTGTGCTGGGGGTCGATGAACGCGACCCTCTCGCTCGGCGGCATGACCACCGAGCTGGTCTGGGACGAGACGAAGGGCACGTGGTTCACGGCCAACGGCGACGGCTCCAAGGTCGAGCGGATCACCGGCCAGGCCACCGGCAACGGCGCCCGCAACGGTGAGTACTGGATCGTCACCACCAAGGACGGCACCAAGTACCACTTCGGCAAGCACAAGCTGCCGGGCTGGTCCGACCACGGCACCGCCGCCGACGACCCCACCACCGACTCCGTCCTGACCGTCCCGGTCTACGGCAACCACCCGGGTGAGGACTGCTACAAGGCCGGCGACTGGGCCCACTCCTACTGCACGCAGGGCTGGCGCTGGGGTCTCGACTACGTCGAGGACATCCACGGCAACGCCATGTCGCTGTGGTGGAAGAAGGACCAGAACTACTACGCGCGGAACATGTACTTCAAGGGCCCGGTCGTCTACGACCGTGACGGGTACCTGACGCACATCGACTACGGCCAGCGCAAGGACGCCAACGGCAGCATCTTCTCCGCCTCCGCGCCCGCCCGCGTGACCTTCGACGTCGCCGAGCGCTGCTACACGGTCGGCACGGTCACGTGCACCGAGGCCAACTTCACGTCGAAGGACCCGGGCAACTACCGGCCCTGGTTCGACACTCCGGCCGACCTTCGCTGCGAGAAGGGCAAGATGTGCTGGAACGCGGGCCCGACCTTCTGGTCCCGTAAGCGCCTCGACAAGATCACCACGTCGACCCAGCGCATCTCCGGCAACGCCTCCCGTCAGGCCGTCGACGACTACCAGCTCAAGCAGAGCTTCGCCGAGCTGAAGACCGGCCCGAACACCGCCCTGTGGCTGGAGTCCATCCAGCGCACCGGCTACGGCCGCGACGGCATCACAGGGGAGAAGAAGGCCCTCAACGCCATCCGGTTCGAGTCCAATACCGAGGACATGCCGAACCGCGTGCTGAAGCGGAGGACGGCGGACGACGCAACCGGCAAGAAGGGCGACTCGATCGACCCCCGCCCCGCGTTCTCCAGGCTGCGCGTCGCCCGCGTCATCAACGAGTACGGCGGCGAGACCGTCGTCAACTACACCATCCCCAAGTGGGGCGACACGGCGGACGACTGCGCCACCGGCCAGACCCTGCCCGGCAAGACGGACACGGCCGCGCTGAAGGCGAACAACCGGCTGTGCTACCCGGCCTTCTGGAACCCGGACCCCGAGGTCGAGGACATCGACTGGTTCCACAAGTACACCGTGGAGTCGATTGAGGAACTCCCCAACGTCGACGGCGCCTTCGCGACCAGGACGGCCTACCAGTACAAGAACCCGGGCTGGAAGTACGCCGAGGCCGAGTTCACCAAGAAGTCCACACGGACCTATTCGCAGTTCGCGGGCTTCGAGCAGACCACGGTGCTCACCGGCGCCGAGGACCCCGCCATCGGCAGCAAGCAGTCCAAGGCCGTCAACCGCTTCTTCCGCGGCATGGGCGACACCGTCCCGGTCAAGGACATTCACGGCGACATCATCAAGGCCTCGGACGGCTCGACGGTCTACGACCGCGAGGCCTTCGCCGGCCGCATCGCCGAAGAGCTCACGTACACCAACCCCACGGACGCCGACACCGACTGGCTGTCCCGCAGCGTCACCATCCCCGAGGCCACGCTCCTCGCCAAGCGCGACCGGGACGACCTGAGCGACCTCAAGGCCTGGCGCGTCACGGAGCCGGAGGAGGTCGCGTACACCAAGTCGTCCGGCACGAACACCGATGACCCGCGCACCCTGCGCGAGGTCAGGACGAAGACGACGTACGACCCGACACACGGTCTGCCCACGCTGGTGGAGTCGCTCGGCGACACCGGGAAGACCGGCGACGAGTCCTGCACCAAGTCCGAGTACCTGCACCAGACCACCAAGAACATCATCGGTCTGACCAAGCAGGTGCTGGCCTCGCCGACGACCTGTGCCAACGCCGACTGGGCCGACCTCACCACACTGAGCGGTGCCAACCGCACGGCGTACGACGGCACGGCCTACGGCACCGCACTGTCCGGCACCACACGTGGTCTGGCCACGGAGTCCTGGTCGCTCAACGGGACCGGCACCGACTTCCAGACCAACGGCACCAGCGCCTTCGACGAGGTCGGCCGCGTCATCCGCCAGACCGACGCCGACGGCAAGTCGGACACGATCACCTACGACCCGCCGACCGGTCAGGTCTTCAAGATCACGCACACGAACTCCCTCTCCCACACGCAGGTGCAGGAGCTGGAGCCGGGGCGCGCGACCACGGTGAAGACGACCGACCTCAACGGTCTGGTGAGCCAGGCGAAGTACGACCCGCTGGGCCGTCTCGCCGAGGCATGGGGCCCCGGTCGCACCCCGGCCACGGGCGCCGTGCCGGACTTCCGCGCCGAGTACACGATCCCGAAGCCCGAGCCGGATCCGACCGACCCGAAGCTGGAGATCCGCAAGCCCCCGTACGTCATCACGTACGCGCGCGGCCACGAGAACCGGATCGAGACCTCCGTCACGCTCTACGACGGCCTCGGCCGTGAGCGCCAGACCCTGGAGGAGGCCGACAACAACGCCGGCTACCTCGTCACCGACACGCTGTACAACAGCTCCGGTGAGGTGTGGCAGACCAACAACGCCTACCTGACCAGGGAGGCCAAGCCGGGCGAGCTGTTCACGCCGCTCGCCGACACCGCCATCCCCAACATCACCCGCTACGCCTACGACGGCCTCGGCCGTGTCGTGGCCGAGACGCCGTACATGAAGTACGTCGACCCGGTCACCAAGGAGGCCTCCTCCAAGGCGTACCCCGAGCGGGCGACCCGCTACGAGTACGGCCAGGACTGGTCCAAGGTCATCAACCCCGAAGGTGCCTCGTCCTACCGCGTCTACACCGACGCGCAGGGCCGCACGGTCCGCTCGGACACCTTCAACCCGGCGGCCCCCGGCGGCTTCACGTCGACGAGGTACACGTACGACGCGCTCGGCCGACTGGTGAAGGCCACCAGCTCGGCGGATCCGACGCACCCGTGGACGTGGACCTTCGACCACCGCGGTCGGATGGAGACCGCGACCGATCCGGACTCCGGGACGTCACGCACCACGTACGACCACCGTGACCGTGTCCTGACCACGACCACGGCCCGGGGCACGGTGTGGAACGGCTACGACGAGCTGTCGCGGCCGAAGCAGCAGCGTCTGAACGGCGCCACGGGAACGCTGCTGTCCGAGTACACGTACGACACCGCTCCGGGCGGCAAGGGCATGCCCGCCACCGCCACGCGGTACACGGACGGTCTGGCGTACACACAGAAGGTCAACGGCTACACCAAGGACTACCAGCCGACCTCGACCACGCTGTCGCTTCCGCAGTCGATCGTCGACACGTGGGGCTTCGCCAAGGACTACACCTACGGCTACAACTACACCGACACCGGGGCGCTGGAGGAGGCACAGCTTCCGGCCGCCGGCAAGCTGGCCGCCGAGAAGATGGTCGTCCGCTACAACAAGGACGGCAATCCGCTCTCCGTCTCCGGCAAGGACTGGTACGGCTCCGAGACGACCTACGACGCGTACGGCCAGGTCGTGCGCTCCACCCTCGGTGCGCAGCCGTACCGTGTGTGGACGCAGAACTCGTTCGACGAGGGCAGCGGTGAGCTCAAGGAGCAGTCGGTCTTCCGGGAGCAGAACACCGCCGGCCTGGTGGGTGGCAACCTGGTCTCGAACCGGGCGTACGGCTACGACCCGGCGGGCAACGTCACCTCGATCCAGGAGAAGTCGGTCGGGATCGAGGAGCGCCAGTGCTTCGTCTACGACCCGCTGGGTCAGCTGAAGTCGGCCTGGACCTCCAAGGACCAGGCGAACTGCACCGCTCCGAAGAACACCGACGGCACCCTGAACGTCGCCGCCGGCAAGGACAACTCCGGCTACTGGCAGGAGTACGAGTACGACCTCCTCGGCAACCGCACCAAGCTGACCGAGAAGGACCTCACCGGGGACACCGCCAAGGACGCGGTCAGCACCTACGCGTACGGCAAGGGCACCGACAAGGCCCAGCCGCGCACTCTCACCAAGGTGACGAAGAAGTACACCACCCCGGCGGGTGCGCAGGTCACCGCGGAGGCCGAGCGGCTCTACGAGCTGACGGGTGAGACCAAGTCGATCACCTCGGTCGAGAACGGCGACAAGCAGGAGCTGACCTGGACCTACGACGGCAAGGTCGACCGGATCACCGGCCAGGGCGCCAACGGCAAGACCGCGTACGTGGGTCTGGGCCAGAAGTGCATCGACCTCAAGTCGGGTCTCGCGTCCGCCGGCAACGCGATCCAGCTGTACCAGTGCAACAGCACGGTCGCCCAGTCGTGGCACTTCGACCCGGTTCCGGGCCAGACCGACGCCAACGTCGGCACCCTCGAGGTCTACGACACCTGGTGTGTGCAGCCGGCGGCGAACACCGCGGGCTCCGCGATCCAGCTGCAGAAGTGCGACGGAACCACCGCGCAGCAGCTCAAGCGGAACGCGGCCGGTCAGCTGACCCACGTCGCCTCCGGCCTGTGCCTGGCGGTGCAGGGCGCGGCGAACGTGAACGCGACGCCGATCGTGCTCGCCACCTGTGATGCCGCTTCCACGGCTCAGCAGTGGCTGGCGCAGAACGACACCCGTCACATCTACGGTCCCACCGGTGAGCGCCTGCTGACCATCCAGGGCAAGCAGGCCACGCTGGATCTGGGCGAGGCCCAGGTCACCGTCCAGCAGGGCGGGGTACTGGTCCGCTCCGAGCGTACGTACGCCGCAGCCGGCGGCGCGGTCCTGCGCTACGCCAACGGCACCGGCGGCGAGGCGCTCGTCGCCCTCGCCTCGGACCATCAGGGCAGCATCTACACGGAGGTCGGCCTCTACACCGGCCAGCCGGTCCGGGTGCGCAAGCAGGACCCGTTCGGCAACCAGCGTGCCGCCGGCACGGCGGGTCAGAACCTCCAGACCCACAAGGGCTTCCTGGGCGCCACCCGGGACGACGCCTCCGGCTTCCAGCCGCTGGGCGCCCGTCTCTACGACCCGGTGGTCGGACGCTTCCTGTCGGCCGACCCGGTGCTCGACCTGGCCGAACCGCTGCAGTCGAACGCGTACGCGTACGCGCACAACAACCCGGTGACGTACTCCGACCCGACGGGTCTGGCGATCACCCTGACCGCCTCCGAGAAGGAGGCCGCCCTCCGCGGTGCGGGTCTGTCCTCGGCGCAGGTCGCCCAGGCCCAGGCCACCATGGGCAAGTCCCTCACCTCCGTGATCCTCTCGATCGCGTGGGAGACGCTGAAGGACTTCATCGGCATCAACGACGCCATGGCCTGCTTCGGCGGTGACATGTGGTCGTGCGCGGGTCTGATCATCGACGCGATCCCGTGGACCAAGCTCGGCAAGATCCCGTCGGTCATCAAGGCCGTCAACCGCACCATCGACGCCATCCAGGCGTTCAAGGCCGCCAAGAAGGCCGCCGAGGCCGTCCTCAAGGCAGCCAAGGCCGCCGAGGCGGCAGCGTTGAAGGCCAAGAAGGCCGCCATCGAGAAGGCCAAGAAGGAGGCCGCGCAGAGAGCCAAGAAGAAGGCCGCCGAGCAAGCGAAGCGAGCAGCCGACAAGGCGGCCGCCGAGGCCAGGAAGACCGGTAACCGGGCCCAGAAGAAGGCGCAGGCCAAGGCCGCTCCGAAGGCCTCCTCGCAGCCCAAGCCCAAGAGCTCAGGGGGCGGCAAGAGTTCCGCCGGGGGGAAGTCCGACTCGGGCAAGCCCGGCGGCAAATCCGGCGGCTCCGCCCGCAGTAAGGGCGGATCCAGCGGAAGCGGCGGCTCCGGCAAGGTCGAGGAGGGCGGCACCTGCAACAGCTTCGTGCCCGGCACGAAGGTGCTGATGGCCGACGGGTCGACCAAGCCGATCGAGAAGGTCAAGGCCGGCGACCAGGTCGTCGCGACCGACCCGAGGACCGGGGCGACCCGGGTCCAGGCGGTCACGTCCGAGATCAAGGGCCAGGGCCTCAAGAACCTGGTCAAGATCACCGTCGACACCGATGGCGCGGCCGGCTCCGAGACGGCTCAGGTCACCGCGACCGACGGCCACCCCATCTGGGTTCCGGAGCTCGGCGACTGGGTCAGGGCGACCGACCTGCGGTCGGGCCAGTGGCTGAGGACCAGCGCCGGCACGCACGTCCAGATCGCCGCGATCCAGCGGTGGACCGCCTCGCGGGCCGAGGTCCACAACCTCACGGTCTCCGACTTCCACACGTACTACGTGCTGGCGGAGGCCACCCCGCTCCTCGTCCACAACTGCGACCACTACGCGCTCGGCAGGCGTGAGAGCGACCTGAAGGGCTTCGCCGAGAAGATCGGCGCCGAGCACTTCCTCGGGTCGCCGGACGCCACCTGGAAGGACGATGTCCTGGGGGCGATCCAGCGAGCCGCGCAGGGCGAGGCGAAGATCTCGTTCCTGCTGGACGGACTCCCCGGCGCCAGCCAGGGGCCGGCCAGGGCGCTGAAGATCGCCCAGGAGACGGATCCCAAGCTGCTCATGTGGACTCAGTGGGAGCTGCTGCAGGTCCACCAAGCCGGTCTCATGGACTCCGTCGACTTCTATCGCTGGAATCGACGCCAGGAGGACTGGACGAAGGTGAAACTGAAGAAATGACGTACGAGCTGGTCGGTGGAGACCTTCCCCTGAGGCTGCCGGGGACCTTCAAGCCGTGGGCCATCGAGGTGGGCCACAGCAAGGTCCTGCTCCGTGGACTCCTGGGGGGCGAGGACGGTGGGCGTCCGAGGATGTTCGACGTCCTCTTCCAGGACGTGTCACGGATCTCGCTGTCGGATCGGTACACGGACCTCGGTGTCCGTACCGCCGACCCGGAGACGATGCGGGCCGAGGAGCGGAGAGTGGGAGGCAGCTGGCGCGGTTCCCGTCTCTTCCTCCTCTCCGAGGGCAATCCGTGCGACTACGTGGTCGCGGGGTATCTGTTCTGGGCCGAGGTGAACGTCTTCCCCGGGGAGCGGAGCCCCCTGCTCGAGGAGTCTCCGCAGCCCGGGTCCATCGTGGAGAACAGGGTCTTCCGGGTGTAGCCCCGGTGCGCTGATCCCCGCGAGGCGAGCTCGTGGCGTTCGAACGGCGAGAAGCCCCGCCAGGCACGGCCTGGCGGGGCTTCTCGCCGCCTCGACCTGGGAGAACCACACCCCGGCGGCGGCCCTTCAGTCCGATGCGGCCCGGCGCAGGCGGCACCGCCGATCGCGCCCCTGGCGCGTTCGTAGCAACGCACAGCCCGGACCATGGCGCTGGCCTGCAGAAACCGCCAGTAGAATCTGGTCACGTGACTGCTGCGACTGCGAAGCCCCGTATCCCCAATGTCCTGGCCGGCCGCTACGCCTCCGCGGAGCTCGCCGTCCTCTGGTCCCCCGAGCAGAAGGTGAAGCTGGAGCGTCAGCTGTGGCTCGCCGTGCTGCGTGCCCAGAAGGACCTCGGGATCGAGGTTCCGGACGCGGCCCTCGCCGACTACGAGCGCGTGCTCGACCAGGTCGACCTCGCCTCCATCGCCGAGCGCGAGAAGGTCACCCGGCACGACGTGAAGGCCCGGATCGAGGAGTTCAACGCCCTCGCCGGCCATGAGCACGTCCACAAGGGCATGACCTCGCGTGACCTCACCGAGAACGTCGAGCAGCTGCAGATCCGGCTCTCGCTCGAGCTGATGCGTGACCGCACCGTCGCCGTCCTGGCGCGCCTCGGCAAGCTCTCCGGCGAGTACGCCGAGCTGGTCATGGCCGGCCGCTCCCACAACGTGGCCGCCCAGGCCACCACCCTCGGCAAGCGTTTCGCGACCGCCGCCGACGAGCTGCTCGTCGCCTACGGCCGTCTCGAGGACCTCCTCGGCCGCTACCCGCTCCGCGGTATCAAGGGCCCGGTCGGCACCGCCCAGGACATGCTCGACCTGCTCGGCGGCGACGCGGCCAAGCTGGCGGAGCTTGAGCAGCGCATCGCCGGTCACCTCGGCTTCGCGCACGCCTTCACCTCGGTCGGCCAGGTCTACCCGCGCTCGCTCGACTACGACGTGGTCACCGCGCTCGTGCAGCTGGCCGCCGCGCCGTCGTCGGTCGCCAAGACGATCCGCCTGATGGCGGGCCACGAGCTGGTCACCGAGGGCTTCAAGCCCGGCCAGGTCGGCTCCTCCGCGATGCCGCACAAGATGAACACCCGCTCCTGCGAGCGCGTGAACGGACTGATGGTCATCCTGCGCGGCTACGCCTCGATGACCGGCGAGCTGGCGGGCGACCAGTGGAACGAGGGCGACGTCTCCTGCTCGGTGGTCCGCCGGGTGGCGCTGCCGGACGCGTTCTTCGCCTTCGACGGCCTCCTTGAGACCTTCCTGACCGTGCTCGACGAGTTCGGCGCCTTCCCGGCCGTCGTCGCCCGCGAGCTGGACCGCTACCTCCCCTTCCTGGCCACGACCAAGGTGCTCATGGGCGCCGTGCGCGCCGGGGTGGGCCGCGAGGTCGCCCACGAGGCCATCAAGGAGAACGCCGTCGCCTCCGCGCTGGCCATGCGTGAGCAGGGCGCCGAGCGCAACGAGCTCCTGGACAAGCTGGCCGCCGACGAGCGGATCCCGCTCGACCGGGCGCAGCTCGACGCGCTGATGGCCGACAAGCTGTCCTTCACCGGTGCCGCCGCCGACCAGGTGGGCGCGGTGATCTCCCGTATCGAGGAGATCGTCAAGCAGCACCCGGAGGCCGCCGGCTACACCCCCGGGTCGATCCTCTGACCGGGTTCACCCCGCGGGAGCTCCGGGCCGCTCGCGACCGCGTCGTCCCCGACGTGGCCGCGAGCGGCCTTTCCGTACTCTTCTGCGGGATCAACCCGGGTCTGATGTCCGCGGCGACCGGCCACCATTTCGCGCGCCCTGGCAACCGGTTCTGGCCGGTGCTCCATCGGTCGGGCTTCACCCCGCGCCAGCTGAAGCCGTCGGAGCAGGAGGAACTGCTCTCGTACGGCCTCGGGATCACGAACGTGGTGGCGCGGGCGAGCGCGCGGGCCGACGAGCTGAGCGAGGAGGAGTTCCGGGAGGGCGGCCGACTGCTGACCGAGCGGGTGGAGCGGCTGCGTCCGCGCTGGCTGGCGGTCGTCGGCATCACCGCCTACCGGACGGCTTTCGGGGAGCGCAAGGCGCTCATCGGACCGCAGGAGCGGATGATCGGCGACACCCGGATCTGGGCCCTGCCCAATCCGAGCGGGCTCAACGCCCATTGGACGGCGGAGTCGATGGCGGAGGAGTTCGCGAGGCTGCGGGTGGCGGCGGGGGTGCCCGACCGGCGTACGGAGGACGCATGACCGTTGGCCGCGGAGGGTGCGACCCGCGTACGCAGGACGCGTAGGGGCCGTGCCCGGTCGGTGAGCCGGGTCAGGGCGGGTCCACCTCGGTGTGACAGGCGACGATGCGGAGCCCGGCCTCGTCCCACCGCGCGAGTCCCAGCGCGACCCATCGGTCCCCCACCCGCCAGAGCTGGATGTCGGGCACGGAGGTGCAGAGCAGGTCCCAGGGGCGGGGTATCGCCTCTCCCTCGCCGTGCCGGGCGAGCATCGAGGAGAGGCCGACGAGCGCCGGCGGGCCCCAGCGGCCGGCGAGGACGAGGGCGAGCGCCTCCCGTTCGGCCTCCGCCTGCTCCTCGGACGGGGCGCCGACGGCTAACTCCGCGAGGTGGTACCCCTCCTCGGGGAACGCGCGGGCGCGCAGCAGGTCGAGGGCGGCGAGGTGCTGTGCGAGCGTCATCGCTCCAGTAAAGCGCCCGGGTCGGACAGCTGGTACTCCGTCAGGCTCCCGTGAGGGTGAGGGCGGGCACGGGCGGGCGCGGGCGGCCCTCGCCGCGCTCCTGTCCATTGAGTAACATCCGGCAGACATGCGCACGAGCTGGAAGGACACACGGTGGGGCGGCTGACCGGCGGGGATCCGTCGCTGCTGCGGCGGATCAACTCCGCGGTGGTACTCCATGCTCTGCGGGGCGCCGACGCGCTCACGCTGACCGATCTGACGCGGGTCACGGGCCTGTCGCGGCCGACGGTCGAGGGCGTGGTCGAAGGGCTCATCGTGGGCGGGCTCGTCGTCGAGGTGGCGCCCGAGGAGGGTGAGGCCCGGCGGCAGGGGCGCCCGGCCCGGAGGTTCCGTTTCCGCGCGGAGGCCGGGCATCTGCTCGGCGTCGAGATCGGCCCGCACCGGGTGGCCGCGCTCCTCTCCGGCCTGGACGGCCGGATCATCGGCGCCGGGGCCCGGGAGGTCTCGGAGGCGGCTCCCGAGGACGAGCGCCTGGAGCGGGTCCGTACGGTCGTCGCCGACGTCCTGCGCAGGGCCGGGGTCCCCCGGTCCAGCCTGCGGGCGGTCGGTGTGGGAACGCCCGGGATCGTGGAGGCGGACGGCACGGTACGGCTCGGCACCGCGCTGCCGGGCTGGACCGGTCTCGCGCTCGGCGAGCGGCTGCGGCGCTCGTTCCGCTGCCCGGTGCTGGTGGAGAACGACGCGAACGCGGCCGCGGTGGCGGAGCACTGGAAGGGCGCAGCGACCGACTCCGACGACATCGTCTTCGTCCTTGCGGGGTTGAGCCCGGGGGCGGGTTCGCTGATCGGCGGGCGGCTGCACCGTGGGTTCGGTGGGGCGGCCGGGGAGATCGGGGCGCTGCATCTGCTGGGCCGGGGGGTCACGCCCGAGCATCTGCTCTCGACCACGGACGAGCCGCTGCATCCGCTGGACGAGCAGGCGGTCGCCGAGGTCTTCACGCTCGCTCGCGGCGGCGACGCCCGGGCCCGGGCCGCGGTGGAACGCTTCACACAGCGCCTGGTCCACGACGTGGCGGCGCTGGTCCTGGCCCTCGATCCGGAGCTGGTGGTGATCGGCGGCTGGGCGGCGGGGCTTGACGGTGTCCTGCAGCCGCTGCGGGACGAACTGGCGCGTTTCTGCCTGCGGCCGCCACGGGTGGTCCTGTCCATGCTGGGTGACTCGGCGGTCGGCACCGGGGCGCTGCGGCTGGCCCTCGACCATGTGGAGGAGCAGCTGTTCGCGGTGGAGCGGACGGTGACGGCCCGCCGCTGAGCGGCGGGCGTTCAAGTCGTCGGAAGGGCGGGGCCCCTCAGGAGGCCATCACCAGGTCACCCGAGTCGCCGAAGGTGAGCCGGCAGGTGTCGGCGCGGTAGGTGGCGACGGAGACCGCGGCGGTGCGGCCCTCGGAGAGGTAGCGGGTCGTCACGACGAGGACGGGAGCGCCGGGCAGGCGGTCCAGTTCCTTGGCGTCGTCGGCGCGGGCGGAACCCAGTTCCACCGCGCGGTCCTGGCCGTCCAGGGCGAGGCGCTGGAGTTCGCACAGCACACCGCGGGCGCGGGCGGGACCGGTCGCGGCGGCGCCGGACGCGCCGAGTTCGGGGACCGAGCCGGACGGCACGTACAGCAGCTCGGCCGCGACGGGCTGCCCGTGGGTGGCGCGCAGCCGGCGCACGATGTGCACCTGCTCGTCGGGCTCGATGTCCAGGAGCCGTGCCACGGCGGGGGGCGCCACGGCGACGGCGCAGTCGACCGACTGCCAGGTCTCCTCGGTGACGCCGGGCCAGGTGTGCTGGGTGGTGGAGACGTCCACGCCCACGCGGGGCGGGGCGACGGTGGTGCCGACGCCGCGGCGGCGCTGCAGGCGTCCCTCCAGCTCCAGCTGCTCCAGGGCCTGCCGGAGCGTGGCCCGGGCGACGCCGAAGCGCGCGGCCAGATCCCGCTCGTTGGGCAGGATCTCCCCGACCGCGAAGTCGGAGTCGAGCGCTTCGCTGATCACGGTCTTGAGGTGCCAGTACTTAGGCTCCGGCACCGATTCCAGCTGCGTGGTCCCCACCCTGATCCTCCGCAATTCGCCGTGTCCCGCGACGGTTTTCCGCGCCCTTGTTTATTAAAGGTTCCTGCACTATCTCTGCGACCATAAAGCGGCACACCCCCTTGGTCAAGACCAATCCTGCGTCGGGCGTGCGGGAATCGGCGCCTCCGGCAGGGATCGTTCACGCGGCGTTCGCGCCCGTGTGAGCCGTCGCCTCACCCCTGCTGCGCCCCCGCACAGCACCGTGCCCCGCCTCGGGCGGCCCGGGCGGGGCACATGGACGTCGGCAGCCGGTCAGTCGACGGTCAGCGCGCGCAGCTTGTCGGGGTTGCGGACGATGTAGACGCACTGGACGCGTCCGTCGCGTACCTCGATCTGGAAGAGGGCGTCGGGCGTGCCGTCGGCCAGGCTGAGCAGGGCGGGCGCTCCGTTGACCTCCACGAAGCGGAACTCGTAGAGCTGCTCGGCGCCCTGCGCCACGGCGGAGAGGAAGCGGCCGACCTTGTCGGCGCTCTCGATGATCCGCAGCGGCGCCTTGGACTTGCCGCCGCTGTCGCCGACCAGGCGTACGTCCGGGGCGAGGAGCGCGAGGAGCTGTTCGAGGTCGCCGCCGGCCGCCGCCGCGAGGAAGCGTTCGGTGAGGTCGCGCCGCTCGGCCGGATCGACGTCGTACCGCGGCCTGCGCTCGTCGACATGGCGGCGGGCCCGTGCCGCGAGCTGCCGGACGGCGGCCTCGGAGCGGTCGAGCGCGGTCGCGATCTCCGCGAAGGGGAAACCGAAGGCCTCGCGCAGCACGAAGACCGCGCGCTCCAGGGGCGAGAGGGATTCGAGGACGACGAGCACGGCGAGGGAGACGGAGTCGGCGAGCATGGCGCGCTCGGCGGTGTCGGGGACGGCCGGGCCGAAGTCGGTGACCACGGGTTCGGGCAGCCAGGGCCCTACGTACGACTCGCGGCGCGCCCGCACCTGGCGGAGCCGGTCGAGGGCGAGCCGGGTGGTGACGCGTACGAGATAGGCGCGCGGTTCGCGGACGTCCGAGCGGTCCGCGGCCGACCAGCGCAGCCACGCCTCCTGGACCACGTCCTCGGCGTCGGCGACGCGGCCGAGCATGCGGTAGGCCACGCCGGTGAGCATCGGCCGGTGCTCTTGGAATACGTCGGTCGTCGTCTCGGTCGCCACTCCCCCATCCCAGCCGAACGGGCCGGTCCTGTCCAGTTCCGCCCGGGCCCTTGAACTCCCGGCTACCCGACGGTAATTCTTGCTGACAGGGCGTCTAAAAGGTGCCGATGACAGGGAGCAGACGCATGTCCGCACAGATCTCGTTCACGATTCCGTCTCCCGGGGGTCCCCGCAGGGCCTCCCTGACGTACGAACGCAGGGGTGCGGGCGAGCCGTTGCTGCTGCTGCACGGCATCGGTCACCACTGGCAGGCGTGGGAGCCGGTCCTCGACGTCCTCGCGGCCGAGCGCGATGTCGTCGCCGTCGACCTGCCGGGTTTCGGCGCCTCCCCGGCGCTGCCGGAGGGATGCGCGTACGACCTGTCGACCGTCGTGCCGGTGCTCGGCGCGTTCTGCGAGGCCCTCGGCATCGAGCGGCCGCATGTCGCGGGGAACTCGCTGGGCGGGCTCCTGTCGCTGCAGCTCGGCCGGGAGAAGCTGGTGCGTTCGGTGACCGCGCTCTCCCCGGCCGGTTTCTGGTCGGAGCGCGAGCGGCTGTACGCGTTCGGGACGCTGCGCGCGATGCGGGTGGCCGCGCTGGCGATGCCGGTGCCGGTGATCGAGCGCCTCTCCCGCACCGCGGCCGGGCGGACCGCCCTCACCAGCACCATCTACGCACGGCCCGGGCGCCGTTCACCGGAGGCGGTGGTCGCCGAGACGCTCGCCCTGCGCGAGGCCACCGGTTTCCGCCACACGCTGGAGGCCGGCCGGACCGTGGTGTTCGGCCACGACGTGCCCGCCGTGCCCGTCACCATCGCGTGGGGCACCCGGGACCGGCTGCTGCTGCGCCGGCAAGGCGTCCGGGCCAAGCAGACCGTGCCCGGCGCACGGCTCGTCCGGCTTCCCGGCTGCGGTCATGTGCCCATGAACGACGACCCGGCTCTTGTCGCGCGGGTGATCCTGGACGGCAGCCGCTGACCGCCCCGCGCGCGTGAACAGCCCCGTCCCGAGGACCGCTCCGGCGCCGACCAGAACGCTGCCGACGGCCTGCGGGAGGCCGAAGCGACCGGTCGAGACCAGGACCGCGGTCAGGGCGGCGGCCACCGGAATGGCACCGGTATAGAGCGTGGCCCTCTCCATACCGATCCGCTGGACGCCCATGTAGAAGAGCACGAAGCCGACGACCGTGGCCAGGAACGCCTGCCACACCAGGGCCCCGGTCTCCACGGCCGTCGGCAGCCGCAGGAACGCGCCGCCGTCCACGACGAGACCGAGCAGGGCCGATTCCACGGCCGCGATCGCGCAGACGACGGCCGTGAGCAGCTTCGGGCCGAGCGGACGCAGCACGGGCACGGCGAGGACGGTGAAGCCGACCTCGCCCGCGAGGGCTCCCACGGAGTAGAGGAGGCCGGCCAGGTCGGTACGGCCCCAGCCCTGCACGGTGAAGGCCCCGGCGGCCACGAGCAGCGCCCCGAGGAGGACCGGCCGGGTGGGCCTGCGCCCGTCGAGGAGCGGGACGAGCACGGCCACCACGACGGGGGCGCAGCCCACCAGGACACCGGGGACGGCCGGCTCGGCGGTGCGTTCCGCCGCGAGGATCGCGAGGTTGAAGCCGACCATGCCGACGGCCGCGAGCAGGGCGAGACGCACCCAGTGGCGACCGGTCAGCCCGCGGAGGGGCGCGAGACCGCCGGAGCCGAGGAGAGGCAGCAGGAGCAGGCAGGCGGCGCCGTAGCGCAGGGCCTGGCCGCCCGCGTACGGATAGTCGCCGAGGAGGCTGTTGGCGGTGAAGGAGGCGCCGACGAGGGCGTAGGCGAGGGTCACGAGGAGCGCCCCGCGCAGGGAGTTCGCGTTCATGGTCCCGACGTTAGGAAGCGGGGCGGTCCGGTTTAAGGTCCACTTCCATGACGACATCGGGGACCACTTCCCGTACGGTGCCGGAGCCCGGCTCACCCGCGGCGGCCGCGCATCCCGCCTGGGAGCTGCTGCTTCCCGCGGTGGCCGCTCCAGCGCGGCGGCGCGGCCGGGCGCTGCGGGAGGCGCTGCGCGAGGCGGTGCGCACGGGCCGGCTCGCGCCGGGGACCCGGCTGCCGTCCAGCCGTGATCTGGCGGCCGACCTCGGTGTCTCGCGGGGCCTGGTGACCGAGGCGTACGAACAGCTCACCGCCGAGGGCTATCTGCGCAGCGACCGGGGCTCGGGCACCTGGGTGGGCGACGCGGCGCGGGCGGCAGCCGCGCAGGGCGCCCGGGATCTCGCGCCGCGCGCGCCGGGCGCCGGGGCCGAGGCCGTCGACTTCCGCCCGGGAACGCCGGACCTCTCGCTCTTCCCCCGGTCGGCATGGTCGGCGGCGCACCGCTCCGTACTGTCCCGGCTGCCCCATCGGTCGCTCGGGTATCCCGACCCTCGCGGGCTGCCGGAGCTGCGGAACGCGCTGGCCGGGATGCTGGCGCGGCGGCGCGGGGTGGTGGCCGATCCCGAGCGCCTGGTCGTCTGCTCGGGGGTGGCGCAGGCGTCGACGCTGCTCGGTTTCGTCCTGCGGGCGCGCGGACAGCGGACGGTCGGTATCGAGGACCCGGGCAGCCCTGAGCACGGACGGCTGTTCGCCTCCACCGGAATGGACACGGTGTGGCTGCCGCTGGACGAGGAGGGGCTGATGCCCGGTCCGCTCGCCGCGTCGGGGGTGCGTGCGGTGGTGACGACGCCCTCGCACCAGTTCCCCTCCGGGCTCGCGTACTCGGCGGCCCGCAGGGCCGAACTGCTCGACTGGGCGCGGGCGGTGGACGGCTGGATCCTGGAGGACGACTACGACGGGGACTTCCGCTACGACCGGGCGCCGGTGGGCGCGCTCCAGGGGCTCGACCCGGAACGGGTCGTGTACACCGGCTCGGTGAGCAAGTCCCTCGCTCCGGGGCTGCGGCTCGGCTGGATGCTGGTGCCGGAGGGCATGGTGGCGGACGTCGTGGAGCGCAAGCGGACGATGGACCTCGGCAATCCCGCCCTCGACCAGGCGCTGCTCGCCGAGTTCGTGACGAGCGGCGCCTACGACCGGCAACTGCGCCGCTGCCAGCGGGCGTACCGGGAGCGGCGGGACGCCCTGGTGGCGGCCCTGGAGGAGCACTTCCCCGGCACCCGGGTGAGCGGGATCGCCGCCGGACTGCACATCATCGCGCGCGTGCCGGGGCATTACGGGCCGACCTCGCTCTTCGTGGAGCGGGCGGCGTCCGCCGGGGTGCTCCTGCGGCCGTTGGAGGAGTACGGCACGGCCCGGTACGCGGACGGCGCCGTCCGTCTCGTCATCGGGTACGCCCATCTGACACCGTCCGAGATCGCGCACGGGATCGGCCTGGCGGCGCGGGCCCGTGGGGCGGCGGGGCGGTAGCCGGCCGGGGGTGAGGCGGTGGCGTGGGAGCGCTTCCGGTCTGTTCACGCGGGGTTCGTGTCCGCGCCGCCCGCGTCCTCTACTCATGGGGCGGCACCACGCACCCACCCGGCCCAGGCTCTGGAGGCCTCTCGATGTCGCACCGCACCCCCGGTCCGTCCCCCGCCCGCCGCAGTGTGCTGCGCGGCTCGCTGGCCGCCTCCGCGGCGTTCACCCTGGGCGGCGCCGCGACGGCCCCGGCCCTGGCCCTGTCGGGGCGCCCCCGGGCCGCGTGGGGCGTGCAGACCGGGGACGTCACCGCCTCCTCCGGCCTGGTGTGGGTCCGGTCGGACCGGCCCGCCCGCATGATCGTGGAGACCTCGGCGAGCGAATCGTTCCGCCGCGGCCGCCGCCACTACGGGCCCCTCCTCGGCCCGGGCAGCGACTTCACCGGGACGACCGCTCTGCGCGGGCTGCCCGCCGGTGAGCAGATCCACTACCGCGTCACCCTCGCGGACCCGGACGACCCGCGACGTACGGGCGAGCCGGTCGTCGGCACCTTCCGTACGGCTCCGGCCAGGCGGCGCGACGGCGTGCGCTTCGTGTGGTCGGGGGACATCGCCGGCCAGGGCTGGGGGATCAACCCCGACATCGGCGGCTTCCGGGCGTACGAGGAGATGCGCCGGCTGGACCCGGACTTCTTCCTGTGCAGCGGGGACACCATCTACGCCGACGGGCCCCTCCAGCCGAGCGTGACGCTGCCGGACGGGCGGATCTGGCGGAACGTCACCACGCCGGAGAAGTCGAAGGTCGCCGAGACCCTGGACGAGTACCGCGGCAACTTCCGCTACAACCTCCTCGACCACAACGTGCGCGCGTTCAACGCGCAGGTGCCGTCGATCGTGCAGTGGGACGACCACGAGGTCCGCAACAACTGGTACCCGGGCCAGATCCTCGACGACCCGCGCTACACGGAGAAGGACGTGGACGTGCTCGCGGCCCGTGCCACGCGCGCGTTCGGCGAGTACTTCCCGGTGTCCACGCTCCACGCGCGCGGTGGCGGCGCCGAGGGCCGGATGCACCGCGTGGTGCGGTACGGGCCGCTGCTCGACGTGTTCGTCCTCGACATGCGCTCGTACCGCAACGCCAACTCGCCCGGCCGGCAGGCGGACGACACGACCGGCATCCTGGGCGAGGGCCAGCTCGCCTGGCTCAAGCGGGAGCTGAGCCGGTCGCGGGCCGTGTGGAAGGTCCTCGCGGCGGACATGCCGCTCGGCCTGGTCGTCCCGGACGGCGCGGCGAACATCGAGGCGATCGCCCAGGGCGATCCGGGTGTCCCGCTCGGCCGGGAGCTGCAGATCGCGGAGCTGCTGCGGTTCGTCAAGCACCGCGGGATCACCGGCACGCTCTGGCTGACCGCCGATGTGCACTACACCTCGGCGCAGCACTACGCGCCGGAGCGGGCGGCCTTCCAGGACTTCGCGCCGTTCTGGGAGTTCGTCTCCGGGCCGCTGGCCGCGGGTGGCTTCCCGGCCAACAAGCTGGACGCCACCTTCGGCCCTGAGCGGGTCTTCGTCCGGGCGCCGGAGCGGGCGAACGTGTCGCCGATGGAGAGCCCGCAGTACTTCGGCGAGGTCGACATCGACGGCGGCAGCGGCGAGCTGACGGTCAGGCTCCGCGCGGAGGGCGGGACTGTGCTGTTCAGCAAGGTGCTGCAGCCGGGCCGCGTGGGGCAGTGACGCCCGGGTGACGGCGGAGGGCCGGGCGAAGCGTCCACGGAAGGCGCTCTGGCGACTAGGCGACTAGGCGACTAGGCGACTAGGCGACTAGGCGACTAGGCGACAGGATCTCACCACAGACCGATCAGCTCCGCGCACAAGTGGTTGAAAACGGCCACTAAACCCCCAGATCAGCGCTTAACCCGTCAGTCACAAAGCGTTCGTGATCACGCAACACCGTTGGGTCACAGTGAGGTCATGACTGATGTGACTTCCGCGAAGAGTGCCCGCCGTCCGCACCACTGGCGGCGGGACCTCATCGAACTGGCCGCCCTCTTCACGGCCGTGGTGGTGGCCGACACCGTCGCCAAGACCGTCGTCCGGGGCGCCGAGGGTCCGTACATGCTGGTGTTCTCGGCGATCGCGCTGATCGCCACCGCCACGTTCCACACCTGGTGGGCACGGCGTCACAGCCATGCGCCGCCCGCCACCGATACCGGCGGCGGGTCCACTCCCCCGCCGCCGACCGACGGCGGCACCACGGAGCGGGACGAGGCCGCCGAGCCCGTCGCGGCCGTGCTGTGGCGGATGCGGACCACGGTCCGGGACACCCCCGGCAGCCTCGCCGCACTGTGCACGGCGCTGGCCCGGCACCGGGTGGACATCCTGACCCTGCAGACCCACCCGCTCGCCGAGGGCACGGTCGACGAGTTCCTGCTGCGCGCCCCCGCCGAGCTGCAGGCCAACCACCTCACGCGGGAGATCGCCGCGGCCGGCGGCAGCAGCACCTGGATCGAGCGGGCCGACGCCCACGACCTGGTGGACACCCCCACCCGACTGCTCGGCCTGGCGACCCGTACGGCCCTGGACGCCGCCGAACTGCCCCTGGCTCTCCGTCAGCTCCTCGGCCGCTGCACCATCCACTCGCTGCCGGCCGTCTCCCTGACCGGCCGGCCCACCGGTGAGAGCGCCCCGGTCGAGGGCATCCTCGAAGAGACGGTGATGCGGCTGCGCGACCCGGGCGGCGGGGCGATCACCATCGAGCGGCCGTATCTGCCGTTCACCCCGACCGAGTTCGCCCGCGCCCGCGCACTCGTGGAGCTCGACGCCCGGCTCGGCCCGCGCGTGCCGCGCAGCCAGGACGTTCTCACCCTGCCCGAGGGCAACGAGATCACCGTCCGCCGCGCCGACCAGCGCGACCTGGTCGCGGCACGCGCGATGCACGACCGCTGCTCCGAGCGCACCCTGAGCCTGCGCTACCACGGCCCGGTGAGCGACGCCGACCGCTATCTCACCCATCTCCTCAGCCCGCGCTTCGGCCGTACGCTCGCCGTGCAGACGGCCTCGGGCCGTCTCGTCGCCCTCGGCCATCTGTTCTGGGACGGCGACGAGACGGAGGTCGCCCTGATGGTCGAGGACGACTGGCAGCGTCGCGGCATCGGCTCCGAGCTGCTCGGCCGACTGGTCGCGATGGCGGTCGAGGCGGGCTGCGAGAGCGTCTACGCCGTCACGCAGTCCTCCAACACCGGGATGGTCGCCGCCATGCGGGCGCTGAACCTGCCCCTCGACTACCAGATCGAGGAGGGGACGCTCGTCATCACCGCCCGGCTGGCCGCGACTGCGGCACGGAGCCGTCCGCCGTACGAGGAGCTCCAGGACGGGACGCATCAGCGGGCGGAGCGCTGAGGGCCTGGGTCAGATCCCGCCACAGGTCCTCGACGTCCTCGAGGCCGACCGACATCCGCAGCAGCCGGTCGCTGACGCCCGCCGAGCGCCGGTCTCCCTCGGCCACGATCCGGTGGCTGATGGAGGCGGGGTGCTGGATCAGGGTGTCGACGCTGCCGAGACTGACGGCCGGCGTGATCAGCCGTACCCCGGCGATCACGTCGTGCGGGTCCCCGTACACCTCGAAGGAGACCATCGCGCCGCCCACCCGCGGGTAGTGGACCCGGGCGACGCGCGGGTCGACGGTGAGCCGCCGGACCAGCTCCGCGGCGGTCGCCGACGCCGCCCGCACCCGTACCGGCAGGGTGGAGAGCCCGCGCAGCAGCAGATAGCCGGCCAGCGGGTGGAGCACACCGCCGGTCGCGAACCGCACCTGGCGCAGCGCGCGGGCGAACTCCTCGTCGCAGGCCACGACGCCGCCCATGACGTCGCCGTGTCCGCCCAGGTACTTGGTCGCGCTGTGCAGCACGATCCGCGCCCCGTCCTCGGCCGGGCGCTGGAGCACCGGGGTGGCGAAGGTGTTGTCCACCAGCAGCGGCACCGAGCCGCAGGCGTGGGCGACGGCCCGGATGTCGACCTCGGCCAGCGTCGGGTTGGCCGGCGTCTCCACCATCACCAGACCGGTGTCCGGACGGATCGCCTCCGCGATGCCCGCCGGGTCGGTCCAGGTCACCTCCGTGCCGAGCAGGCCCGCGTTCAGCAGATGGTCGCTGCAGCCGTACAACGGCCGGACGGCGACCACATGCCGCAGACCGAGGCTCGCCCGGACCAGCAGGACGGCGGTCAGGGCCGCCATGCCGCTGGCGAAGGCGACGGCGGAGTCGGTGCCCTCCAGGCGGGCGAGGGCCGACTCGAAGCGCGCGGTGGTGGGGTTGTCGAGGCGCGCGTAGACGGGCGGGCCGTCCAGCCGGGCCCCGGTGGTGGCGAACTCGTCGATCCGCGCGGCCTCGGCCCGCGTGTCGTACGACGGGTAGGTGGTCGACAGATCGAGCGGCGGGGCGTGCAGGCCAAGCCCGGCGAGATCCTCGCGGCCGGCGTGCACGGCTTCGGTGGCCAGAGCCCTGGGGGTGGTCGAGGCGTCGTAGTCCATGGGCGGAACTGTGAACGGATACCGGAGGGTAGGGGGAAAACACCGTGCTACGTTCGCCGCATGGCCGATTCTGTCGTACTGGACGCGGTCGATCTGCACATTCTTCGCCTCTTGCAGAACGACGCACGGACCACCTACCGGGAGCTCGCCGCCGAGGTCGGGGTGGCACCCTCCACCTGCCTGGACCGGGTCGCCAGGCTGCGCCGCACCGGAGTGATCCTGGGGCATCAGCTGCGATTGGATCCGGCCAAACTCGGCCGGGGCCTCGAAGCGCTTCTCCTCGTCCAGGTGCGTCCGCACCGGCGGGAACTGATCGGTCCGTTCGTCGACCGGATCCGTGCGCTACCGGAGTCCCGGGCGCTGTTCCATCTGACGGGCCCGGACGACTATCTGGTGCACGTGGCCGTCGCCGACCCCAGCGACCTGCAACGACTCGTCCTGGACGAGTTCACGTCACGTCGCGAGGTGGCCCGTGTCGAGACCCGGCTGATCTTCCAGCAGTGGGAGTGCGGACCGCTCCTGCCGCCGTCCCCGAGCGCTCATTTGTCAGCCGACTGAGAGAGAACGGGGATGACGCGAGGCCCGCGGAGAGACAAGGATGAACCTCATGCCAGAGACTTCCCGCAGCGCGCTGCCCCGCCAGGTCGCCGACACCTACGTCGACGCACTCATCGCACTCGACCCGATCACCGGTACATACCTGGGAGTCGAGGAGAGTGCCGGTCTTCTGCCCGACTTCTCTCCCGCGGGGCAGGAGGCGGTGGCCGAACTCGCCCGCCGCACTCTGGAACTGCTCGACGAGGCCGAGCGGCGGCCGGGCGCGGACGCCGATGCCGAGCGCCGGTGCGGAAGGCTGCTGCGGGAGCGTCTGACGGCCGAGCTCGCCGTCCACGACGCCGACGAGGGCCTGTGCACGGTCAGCAACATGCGCTCTCCCGCGCACAGTGTGCGCATGGTCTTCACCGTGATGCCGACGGAGACCGCGGAGGACTGGAAGGCGGTCGCCCAGCGGCTGCGCGCGGTGCCGGCGGCGTTCGAGGGCTACCGCGCCTCGCTCGAACTCGGCCTGGAACGCAAGCTCCTGGGAGGTCCGCGGCCGACCGCCACCTTCGTCGACCAGCTGACCGAGTGGTCGGGGGCGGACTCGGCGAGCCCCGGCTGGTTCGAGGAGTTCGCCGCCTCCAGGCCCGACTCCCTCGATCCGGAACTGCGTACGGAGCTGGCCGCCGCCGGCCGGATCGCCAACGAGGCCGTCGTCTCCCTGCGGGACTGGATGCGTGACGTCTACGCTCCCGCGGTCGCCGACGCGCCCGACACGGTGGGCCGCGAGCGCTACCAGCGCTGGTCGCGGTACTTCAACGGCACCGACCTGGACCTGGACCAGGCGTACGCGTACGGCTGGGCCGAGTACCACCGCCTGCTGGGCGAGATGAGGACCGAGGCGGAGCGCATCCTTCCCGGCTCCGGCCCCTGGGAGGCTCTGGCGCACCTGGATGTCCACGGCACCCACATCGAGGGCGTCGAGGAGGTCCGCGTCTGGCTGCAGAACCTGATGGACGAGGCGATCGAGGCGCTCGACGGCACGCACTTCGAACTCGCCGAGCGGGTGCGGAAGGTGGAGTCCCGGATCGCCCCGCCCGGCAGCGCCGCCGCACCGTACTACACCGGTCCCTCGGAGGACTTCTCGCGCCCCGGCCGAACCTGGCTGCCGGTCGACGGAGAGACCCGCTTCCCGGTCTACGACCTGGTGTCGACCTGGTACCACGAGGGCGTACCCGGCCATCATCTGCAGATCGCCCAGTGGGTGCACGTCGCCGACCAGCTCTCCCGCTACCAGGCGACGATCGGCGGCGTCAGCGCCAACGCGGAGGGCTGGGCGCTCTACGCGGAGCGGCTCATGGACGAACTGGGGTTCCTGCCGGACGCCGAACGCCGACTGGGCTACCTGGACGCCCAGATGATGCGCGCCTGCCGGGTGATCGTCGACATCGGCATGCACCTGCGGCTGGAGATCCCGGCGGACTCGCCGTTCCACCCGGGCGAGCGGTGGACACCGGAGCTCGCGCAGGAGTTCTTCCAGCAGCACAGCAGCCGCCCGCCGTCGTTCGTCGAGAGCGAGATGACGCGCTATCTGTCGATGCCGGGCCAGGCGATCGGCTACAAGCTGGGCGAGCGGGCGTGGCTGCTGGGCCGGGCCAACGCGAAGGCCGCGCACGGCGACGCGTTCGACGCGAAGGCGTGGCACATGGCGGCGCTGTCGCAGGGGCCGCTCGGTCTCGACGACCTGGTGGACGAGATCTCCCGTCTCTGACGGCGGAGGCGGGCAGGAGCGGAGGCTGACAGGAGCGGCGGCGGGCCGGAGCGGCGGCGGGCAGCGGGCCGCTCCCGGGCAGGATTCCGCCCGCCGGCGCGTCCGAGCCGCGAGAACTCCCCGGGCATCGCTTGATCGTCCGGGGACCGCCCTGCTATTCCTCGCCCATGAGCGGATACGCACCGGACGCCACCGACTGGCGGATCATCGAAGCCCTGCAGAGCCAGGGCCGCGCCAGCTTCGCCGAACTGGCGCGGACCGTCTCCATGTCCGCGTCGGCCGTGACGGAGCGGGTGCGCCGCCTTGAGGAGACCGGTGTGATCGCCGGCTACACGGCCGTGGTCGATCAGGAGCGGCTAGGGCTGCCGATCCTGGCCTTCGTCCGGTTGCGCTATCCCAACGGCAACTACAAGCCGTTCCACGACCTGCTCGACGCGACGCCGGAGATCCTGGAGGCGCACCATGTCACCGGCGACGACTGCTTCGTCCTGAAGGTGGCGGCGCGGTCCATGGCGCACCTGGAGGAGATCTCCGGGAAGGTCATGACACTGGGCTCGGTGACGACGAGTGTCGTCTACTCCTCCCCGCTCCCCCGGCGTGCCATCAGCCGCTGACACCGCGCGTACGGCGCCGCACGGCCGAGCCGTGCCGCTCCTTGACCACCTCCGGCTGGACCGGGAACCGCCGGCGCAGGTCGGCGAGGTGGCTGACGATGCCGACACTGCGGTCCCGTTCCCGCAGGGAAGCGAGGACGTCCAGGACTCGTCGAGCGTCTGGTCGTCCAGGCTGCCGGAGGCTCGGAGCGCTGGCGGGGCTACGGGGAGCCCCACCAGCGTCCGGCCGCCCAGGCCAGCACGTACCCCGTGCCGTTCAGCGCGCCATGCAGTGCCATGGGCGGAATCAGGCTCCCCGATCGGCGGCGGAGTTCGCAGAGCAGGACCCCGGCAAGGGCCGTGCCGGCGACAGCCGTCACCACCGACAGGGCCACGCCGGCGGGGCCGGTGCCGAAGACGGCCTCGGCGGCCGCGTTGGCGCGAGTCAACCCGCGTGACGGCAGGACGTGCCAGAGGCCGAAGAGGAAGGAGGAGACGGTCGTCGCCCAGAGGTGGCCCCACCGTCGTTCCAGCATGGCCCACAGCACACCACGGAACGCGATCTCCTCCAGCAGCACCGTACCGAGCGGCACGCGGACCAGTGCGCGGTACGCCAGCTCGCCGCCGGTCAGACCTGCGGCACGCTGGTCCTGGAAGACATCCCGGGTGAACGGCACGGCGAGCCCGGCCAGGTACACCGTGACGACGGCCCCGGCCAGGATCAGCCCCCACCGCAGTCCGCGGCGGACCGAGTCCCTGCCGAGCCCCAGATCACCCGCCGTCAGTCCGGAGAGCCGCGCGATCAGCAGGAGCAGGGCCGCCGTGGTGATGCAGACCGGCACGTAGAGGCCGGGGGCCAACCGGTTGTTGACCACGTTCACGGCGGCGAGCACCAAGACGACCGAGAGCAGCATCCGCATGGTTCCCAGGATCGCCGACAGGTTCCTGGCGAAGACACCGCAACGCGCCCCGCCCCCCTGCTGTGAGAAGGCTTCCGCTTTCCGAACGCGATCGCTGGAAAGCCCGTCTTCCCGTGCTCCTGACGTTGGCTTCCGCGCTCCCGCTGACCGGGGGGCACCGGCCTCACACCGGGCGGGTCAGGCACCGACCCCCTTCTGCCGTACGACCGATCCTGTCCGCTCCTTGACGACCTCGAGCTGCGCGGGAATACGGCGGCGCAGGTCGGCGACGTGGCTGACGGTGCCGACGCTGCGGTCCCGTTCCCGCAGGGAGTCGAGGACGTCGAGGACCTCGTCGAGGGTCTGGTCGTCCAGGCTGCCGAAGCCCTCGTCGATGAAGAGGGTGTCGAGCCGGACGCCGCCCGCCTCGTCGGTGACGACGTCGGCGAGGCCGAGCGCGAGCGCCAGGGAGGCGAAGAAGGTCTCTCCGCCGGAGAGTGTCGCGGTGTCGCGTTCGTTGCCCGTCCAGGCGTCGACGACATGCAGCCCGAGTCCCGCCCGCTTGCCGCCGGAGCGGGCGTCGGAGTGGACGAGGGTGTAGCGGCCGGAGGACATGCGCTGGAGACGGGCCGTGGCGGCGGCCGCGACCTGTTCGAGGCGGGCGGCCAGGACGTACGACTCCAGGCGCATCTTGCGCTCGTTCTCGGCGGAGGTGCCGGCGGTGAGCCCGGCGAGGCGGGCGACGCGTTCGTACTCCTCGCGGAGAGGGCCGAGCCGGCGGACCTCGGCGTCGGCCGCGCGGGAGAGCCGGGCGAGTTCGGCGCATCGGGCCTGTACGGCGGCGAGTGCCGAGGTCGCGTTCCGAAGGGCGCGTTCGGCGGCGGTATGCGCCGCCTCGGCGGCGGCCACGTCGGCGGGCGGCCGGTGCGCGGCGGCCTCGGTCTCGGGCTCGGCGAGCCGGTCGGCGACGGCGGCGGCCTCCGCGTGCCAGGCGTCCAGGCGGTGTTGGAGGGCCCGGTGTTCGCGGTCGTCGAGGAGCGCGGCGGCGGCCGCCGCCGGGGTGTCGAAGCCGGCGCGGAAGGCGGCGTCGGCGAGGCGGTCGTCGGCCTCCTTCAGGCGCTGCGCGGTGAGCTCGACGGTACGTACGATCTCGGCGGCGTCGAGCAGGACGGCGATCCGGTGTTCCAGGCGTGAGGCGTGCTCGGCGACGGAGCCCGACTCCCCCCGGCCCCGGGCCACCTCGGCCTCCAGGGTGGTCTGCTCCCGGTCGAGCGCCTCCCGCTGCGAGGTCCGCGCCGCGACCCGCCGCTCGGCGTCCCGCTGCGCCGCGGCCCTCTCCTCGTACTCCCGCTCGGCCCGTGCGAGGGCCTCCCGCGCGGCATGGGTCTGGGCGGCGAGCGCATGCGCCTCGGCGTGCTGCCGGGCCAGCTCGTCGACCTCGCGGGCGAGCTGGTCGACGCTGGGCTCGCGTACGCCGGACGTGGGTACGGACTCGGCGCCCGTCGCCTGTTCCGGCACGGTGCCGTGGTTCGGTTGTCGGCCCGAGAAGGCGGCGGGGAGCGTTTCGCCTCTGGCGGCGGGCAGCGTCCGGGCCGGAGCCGACTCCTCCGCAGAGCCGTCGGCCTCGGCCGCCGTGGCGCGCCCGCCCGGGCCGGACACCGGCCCCCCGGACACGCCCGCCGCGGCCGCGACCCGCTCTCCCCCGCCGGCAACCGCCGCCGGGGTCGTCAGGACGTCGGCGCGGGCGGAGGCCCAGGCCTCCCGGGTGACCGCGAGGTCGCGTTCCGCGGCGGTGCGGGTCTCCTCAGCGTGGGTGAAGGCGGCGTAGGCCGCGTCCTCCGTCGTACGGTCGACGTGGTCGGCGCCGGTGCGGGCGGGGGCCGGGTGGTCGGCCGAGCCGCAGACCTGGCAGGGGTCGCCGGGGGTCAGGGCGGCGGCCAGTTCGGCCGCGATGCCCTGCAGGCGGCGGGACTTGACGTCCAGCCAGGTCTCGTGGGCTTCGTTGCGGCGCTCGCGGGCGGCCGTCAGCCGGGTCTCGGCCTCGGCCGCCCGCAGCGCCAGGTCGTCCCGGCGGCGGGCCGCCGCCAGCCGCCGCCGGGCGGGCTCCAGTCGGCCGGCGAGGTGCTCGGCCCGGGCGGCCGCCTCCTGCGCGGTCTCGATCCGGGCGGTGAGCTCCGCGCGGCGGGCCCCCCATCCGGCCAGCCAGCCGGCCGCGTCCTGGAGGATCTCCTCGTCCGCGCGGGCCTGCCGTTCCAGTACGTCGCGTTCTCTGGCGATCTCGGCGGCGCGCCGCTCGGCGCGGCGCGCGGATTCGAGGCCGCCGAGCTCTTCACGCAGCCGCCGCTCCAGCGCGGAGAGCTGTTCCGCGCCCGCGTCGGCCAGGTCGGCCGGGAGCAGACCGCGCG